>JAYVOP010000120.1:0-6950 GCA_043757865.1 Verrucomicrobiales bacterium
AGCACCCCGTATTGGTTCACCGTGGGGGTGCCACTGGCAGGGATCAGCAGATCATACCAACGCACGGCATTCCGGTTGATGGTTCCACTGCTGGCCCCATTAAAGTTCGCTCCGATCGCGTGCGTGGTCCAGAGGTGCCCGCCCCGGACGACCGCATTCATTAGCCGATCATCCACCGGGTCCAGTTCCCCAGCGGCACCCAGGTTGTTGCCCTTATGGGGCACGTTGATGGGAGGAAGGGTGTTAATGATGGTGATGATCGCATTGGCCGAGAGCGTGGGCGTGCCTCCGGGGTTGCTGATGCGGCGGAAGATCAATTTGTTCCCCGCGGAAATATCCGAGGAAATGAGATAGCCAGTGCTGGAGGTGAGATCCTCACTGGTGGCGATCTGGGGGAGCGCGGGTCCATTGGTCCCCGTCCCGATCAGATTACGGAAGGCGGTAACGACCAGTGGGCCGCCACTAAGCAATGAACTTTTCCGGACCACCCAGATGGAGGTATCCACAAAGGTATCAGCTGAATACATAGCCGCACCCAGATACACTGCATTGGGATCCACGCCTAACGTGGGATAGTCTGCGAATAGTCCATCATTCCCTGCCGGGGCCGCGAGGTTTTGCTGGAAAGAAAAGAAGGTCCACGCGCTAGCACTAGTGATGGTGGAACTATTACTCACTGCGATCAGCAACTTGTTATTGCTAGTTGCATCCGTGAACGACGACACCAACCAGCGCTGCGAATCCCGATCATACCTCACCCGGGGATCGCCCGTTAAATCCGCACCCCGCACGGTGTTAAAGAACACATCCAAGTCCGCATCCAGCGGCCCCACCACGCCCGTGGCCTTGGTGAACACCCGGATACGTCCATTGATGACCACCAGAAACTGCGTGGGACCAGCCACCCCCATGCTGTCTGGCGGATAAGAAAACCCCGTGTCATTAATGGTAGCGGCTAGGAAATTGATACTGGAAAGGGTCTGCGGAGCCTTGGGCGTCACGCCCGTCAGGGGCGCGCTGGCCAGCCCCAGGATCTGGCTGGGGCTCACGCTGTCGGCCTCAGGGGCACTGAGGCTCAGCAGGCTGCTGGGCTTGGGTGAGATCCGCCGCACCCGCGGAGTAGCTAGGCGGGCCTTTGTCATGGAGGCACTGCGCTCCATGATCTGCGCAGTCGTTTCTGTGAGGCCCAACTCCCCCGTCCACGGAGTGCCGATGCGGTCCTCCTCATTTGATTGAGCTGGGGCAAGGCTGATGAGAGCGAGGAGCAGGAGGGCGAAAGCGGATTTCATGGAGCCCTCTGTCCTATCGAAAAATGAACCGTCGTCAACCTTGGCTGTACCAAGCCCGCAGATTTCCCTGGCGCGGTTTCGGAAGCGATCTCGGGGCGGGAGGTTACTTAAAGCTAGGCTGCCATTCCGCAGTCAGGCCCGGCTTCGTTTCTCGCAGGATTTCGTAGATGCTCTGGCGCTCACTAGGGATCAGGTGCGTGTAGCCTTTAATGGGTTCCTTGTTGGTTAGGATGTCATAAAGCCGATGGTAAACGAGGGCCAGAAATGGCGGCGGCAAAGCATCCCATTCCGGGGCGTAGATCAGGTAACTACAGCGATATTTCAGCAGCCGTGTGAGCAGTTGCAGATCCCGTAAAGAGCGTCCGTCCGTGGTCGCCCGCCGTCGTTGCCGGAAGGCCTCCACCGTGCCCTCTGCGCCTTCCACTCCGCCCTCAGGCAAGGCCGCTTCCCCTGCAAAGAGGAGGAACTGCAGCACCTTTTCCACATGGGATTGCGCCACACTCAAGGCCGATCCTGACAGCTCCGCCCCAGGCGGCTCCCCCAGCTCCCTCAGCAAATCCTGCCGCCGTTCGATGGCCCCTCGCACCTCATAGTTGGCCTTGGTGATGCGGTTATGCATCCCCACTTGATGCTCTAGCAGCAGCAGGGAGACGACATCGCTTGTGGCGCGCAGGTAAGGTCGGGTGCTGATGAACTGGTCCAGCTTCGTCAGATTAAATGCGCCCTTGGAACGCAGCACCGCATTGCCGTCCACCATGCTCGCCAGCGCATTTCCTCGATGCGCTAGGCTCCCCGTATTTCCTGTGACATACCAGCCGCCCCAGCGCTGCGTGAGCGGGCTATTCTGATCGATCAAGCTAGTGCCCGCTTGGTAAAGCGGCTCCCCGTGTTCATCTGGAAACACACTGCGCACGACCAGCCCGGGCAGATAGTCCGTATTCCCCCCTCCATGGCACGACATACAGGACTCACTGCGATCAAGGCGCGGAACCTTCCGGTCTGGCCGCTGCGGGTCCAGTTGGTAAAAGATCGGCCCCAGTTCCCGCTCCATGGTCACTAGTTCCACCAAGCCTCCCGGCACCATCCCCACGTAGGTTTCCTCATTGAAATAGAGCGCCCGGGGATGCTGCGGGGTGATGCGATCCCGCTGCAAACTCGTCTTGGAGAAAACCAACACCTGCGACTCTGGAGCAATCTCTAACTCCCGCAGCAACGATGTTAGCAAGGCCTGCTCATCACCCATCGGCAACACCGCTGTGCCCGCATCCAGCCGCTGCTGCAGCCGCGTGATGGGATTCTCTAATCCCCGGGACCAGTAGTTAAAAGGCGGCTTCTCATAAGTATAATCTTGCCCGCAAGCCGCCCCGCAGGCCGCCCAGAGCATGAGCGCGAGACCCAGGAGAGATACCGTAGAAACCATGATGCTAGCTCCGCCGTTTCCGCGCAGGGGCCAGCCCCGCTAGCACCTTCGCCTTGTCATGCTTCAGCAGCGCTTTTACCTCCAGCACTAGCCCTGGGAAGACGCGGCTTTCCAGACGTCCAGCCTGCTCCTTTTGTTGGATAAACTGCCCGTCCACTTGGTAGAACCACCGCACGCGCTTCTCCTGCGCTAACCACACTAGGTATTCTTGCACTCCATTGCGTCGATAGACGTTAAACTTAGCGTGCAAATCAATGGAGGCCGTGGTGCTAGCGATTTCACACACCAACTCTGGGGCTCCATGTAAATACTGTTTCTCATCCAGCCACACACGCCCGCCCGCCTGGGGCCGACAAAGGATCGCATCTGGTTGCACCGCATTGTCCACATCCAGGATCAGCTTGGCGTTAGGGTAGTGTTTGATCTCAGGGAAATCGACGCTGTAGGTAAAGAGCCAACCTTGGAGTAATCCATCGGGCTTAGCGTGATAAGTAGCATTTACAGGTGAGGGCATGTGGACGATTCCTTCGATTAACTGAGCCTTGCGCAGATTGGGCGCGGCTTCATAGCGGAGCATAAATTCTGCCACCCCGAGCCGATCCCCATTCTCCAAGGCAAGCGGTCGCGCGGCCAATCTCAGATGAGAACGGACAGGAGCAGACATGAACTGTGGGGCGCGGAGGGTAGCCATGCGCTGGTGCTACAGCATTTCCGGAGGTTATTCAAGGGGGCTTTGCGGCAGGGCTTACGTAAGCCCTGGTCATTTCCCATTCGTAATCTCTAATTCCTTGACCGCCTCTGAGGCCCCGCTTAGCGGAGAACTCCTTTCCGCTGCTTCCTTTCTGATCCCTCCTATCCCTGCTGCATGGCCGATAACCCGTCTGACTATCAACCGATCCCCAGCCTCCCTCAGCGGCTGGGCACGCAGTGGCTACGGATGTTAGAAATAGTGCGGCGGGGGCCTTACCTGACAACGATTTTTGCGGTCCTCGGAGCAGTTATTTTTATCGTTATCACGTGGCGGGCGGGGAATCACTGGCTGCTGGACACGCCGGAAAACACTGCCCGGAGTTATGAGGTGGCGTTGTCGGAGGCGACCCGGACAGATTACCTGCTAGAGTTTTTTCACAAGCATTGGCTGTTAGGCTTCAAGCTCATGGTTCCCGCCTTGCTGCTGGCGTGGGTGCGGCAGCGCGGGCGGGATTTGCTGCTGGCGCTCACGCTCCTCACCGTGGCGCTGCTGGCGTTGTGGCTGGGAGGAGAGATCGCCACGGGCTGGGAGCCAGCGCATAATTCCATGATGGGGGAAGTGCCCTCTCCGCAGGCCTTCTACTGGAAGCTAGGGCTCATCAGCGCCACCTTTCTCAGTGTGCCGTTTTTGTTCTGGCTCTACCATCGGTCCCCTATTTTAGATCGCTATTTGGTGCGCAGTTTCCTGGCCCCGTTTGGGATGTGTCTGCTCGGCATCATCGCCATCTGGGTCACCATGGATCTGCTGAATAACACCAAGGATTTTATCAAAGTAGGCTTTGGGTTGAAGCAGGTGCTCAATTTCTATTTTCAGCAGTTACCGCAGATCTTGGTGATGATTATGGACGCGGTGGTCCTGCTGGCCACGCTCTACACGCTGAGCCGGATGTCCCGCTTTAATGAAATGCTCTCCATGTTAGGCAGTGGCCGCAGTCTGGTGCGCATCCTGGTGCCCATCTTCATCATCGGCGGGTGGGCTACGTTGCTCGTGATGGCCATGAACTATGCCTGGGCTCCTGGGGCGCAGGCAGTAAAGGATGCCATGCTCTCCAGTGCGGAAAAGGACACGGACAAGACCGCCAAAAAATCACGCGCGTCCTCCACTTATAATGTGATGTTTCGGAACCGGGAGGAACACCGCACGTGGTTTCTGGGCCAAGTGCCAGCGGCCTCTAACGCCCGGGATCTGCGCATCGATTTCCTAGCTGTGGTCCAAGATGATGGCGAGGGCAACCTGCTGAAAGCCTGGTATGCTAAAGGTGCCAAGTGGGTGCCCTACGAGCAGAAATGGCGGCTCTTCGATGCCCATATCATCGGCCCAGATTACAACTCAGATAATCCAGAAGTGCCCTCTTACGAGAAATATGCCGTGACTGAGCCCTGGCAGGAAACGCCCTGGAGCATCCTCAGTGGCAAGGTGAATCCAGACTTCCTCTCCGTGCCGGAACTTACGTCCTATCTGAAGTCGTCCGTGTCGTTAGAGGCGCGGAAACTCGCCCGTTACGAGAGCACCCTGCACTCCCGTTTCAGCTTGCCGTTCCGATCCTTCCTCATGGTACTGCTGGCGGCTCCGCTGGGGATCGTGACCTCCCGCCGTGGCGTGTTAGGCGGAGTGGCGTGGAGCGTGATCCTGTTCGTCATCGTCTATTTCCTCTACACCCTGAGCCTGAAATTTGCCGAAGGCGGCTACCTCAGCCCGGCGTTAGGGGCCTGGGGCGTGGTGGGACTTTTCTCCCTGCTCGGGATGGGCCTGCTGTGGATGAAAAATTATAACCGACCCTTTCCTAACCTGAGACCGTGGACCTGGTTTCGGAAGGCCTAGACTCATTCCTTAAGCTCCGCCCTGATGAAAGCTGTCCCTGCTAAAAAGAAATCTCCCGCCCCCAAGGCTCCCGCCGCCGTTGCCAAGCCGTCTGCGCGCGCGCTGCAATTCGGCCATGCGTGGGATTATGCCCCCGCGCCAGAGTCTATGAAGGTGCCGCTGCGTCCGCAGTATGAGCACTTTATCAATGGCCAATTTGTGAAGCCCAAGGGCGGGAAATATTTCCCGAGCATCAATCCTGCGAACGAAAAGGAGCTAGCCAAGATCGCGTTAGGCAGTGCCGCCGATGTGGACGCGGCGGTGGGGGCGGCCCGCACTGCTTATGATAACGTGTGGTCGAAAATGCCGGGCAAGGAACGGGGGAAATACCTCTACCGCATCGCGCGGATGATCCAAGAAAAGGCGCGGGAACTAGCCGTGTTAGAAACGATGGATGGGGGCAAGCCGATCAAGGAAAGCCGGGACGTGGATCTGCCGTTAGTGGCGGCACATTTCTTCTATTATGCTGGCTGGGCGGACAAGCTAGCGTATGCCCTGCCAGGCCGCACGCCGCACGCGCTGGGCGTGGCGGGGCAGATCATTCCGTGGAATTTCCCCTTACTCATGGCGGCATGGAAGATCGCCCCGGCCTTGGCAGCGGGGAATACCGTGGTGCTGAAGCCAGCGGAGACCACCTCCATCACAGCGTTGCACCTAGCACAGATTTTCCAAGAAGCGGGCCTGCCGGATGGGGTGGTCAACATCGTCACGGGCGCTGGGGAAACGGGGGCCGCGCTGGTGCAGCATCCGGGCATTAACAAAGTGGCCTTCACTGGCAGCACGGGCGTGGGAAAATGGATCGCCCAGGCGGTGGCGGGCACGGATAAGCGCCTCACGTTAGAGCTAGGCGGTAAGGCCGCTAACATTATCTTTGCCGATGCGCCCTTGGATCAAGCCATTGAGGGCGTCATCAATGGCATCTACTTTAACCAAGGCCACGTCTGCTGTGCGGGGTCCAGATTATTGGTGGAAGAATCCATTTTACCCGCCGTGATCCAGAAGCTGACAGACCGTCTAAAAACCCTGCGCGTGGGAGATCCGCTGGACAAGAACACCGACCTGGGGGCCATCAATTCCCGTGCGCAGTTAGAGCGCATCCAGGCCCTGGTGGCCAGCGGCGTGGCGGAGGGCGCGCAGCTCACGCAGAGCGCTTGCTCGCTGCCTAGCAAGGGCTACTGGTTTAAGCCCAGCTTCTTTACGAACGTAACTGCGAGCCATCGCATCGCGCAGGAAGAGATCTTCGGGCCGGTGCTCAGCATCCTCACCTTTCGCACGCCGGAGGAGGCCATTGAGCGTGCGACCAACACCTGCTACGGCCTCAGCGCAGGGATCTGGACGGACAAGGGAAGTAAAATTTTCAAGCTAGCGAGCAAGCTCAGAGCAGGCGTGATCTGGGCGAATACTTACAACAAATTCGACCCCACCAGCCCCTTCGGCGGGTATAAAGAAAGCGGCTTTGGCCGGGAGGGCGGACTGCATGGGCTGATGCCTTACCTGCGGGACTAAGAAAATAAGAAGCGTAGTGGTGCCCCGTGGTTTGATGGTTGGGCTGGCAACGAATCAGTCGATCCAGTGCCTCAGCACTAGCGCTTGATGACAATCTTACTTTGGTTGAGTAAATTGAGCTTAT
>JAYVOP010000121.1:0-6939 GCA_043757865.1 Verrucomicrobiales bacterium
GCATGGCCTTGCGTCATCCCTCTGAGGAAGATCCGCTCCATCCTGGCCCGCCCATCTCGCCTCCATCGGACTTCCCCAGCCGTCCACCACCTCCGCCAAGCCCTGCCATGGCCGCATTTCAAAAAGAGGTCACTGCTCTGCGCACTGAGCGGGCAGCTGTGGAAGCCAATCACGCTGCGGACTCACCGCAGGCACGCGCTGCCGCCCTGGAGACATGGGATACAGAACACGCGGATCGCCTAGCCGCACACGGACGCGCTGCGCAGGATCTTCAACAACGCTCCCTTTTCTCACCACCTGCTGCACCCAACTCAACTCCAAATAAACCATGAAGATTACTTCTCTTTTGCTCGGCGGACTCATTGCCTGCATCTCCGTTTCTTCTTCGTTAGGTGACATCCCACTAGCAACCGGGCTCTCGGACGGGGAGACCTTTGACCTTACCTCGAGATTGGATACGCCGGAACGATTAGAGATCACCTGGACCGTAGCTCCCCAGCTTTCGGCTGCTAGCAGATCCCAGACGCACCCGCACCGTGGCATAGCAGCATTAAGTCTTGCAGGCGCGGATGCCGCCAACGGGCAAGCGCGCACTACTGTTAGCCGCGTGCTCCAGCGCCCAAGTCCCCCGGGGGCATTTTGGGTGGATTTCTATGCCAAAGCCAGCCGGAGATTCAGCTCCGCTCATGGGCGCACTGCCACTCGCCCCACAGCTCTCTGTTGGGGGCCTCTCACTCACATTCACCTTCGATGATCTGCCAACCTTAGATACGGTGCGCAGGCTCCTGATCTCCCATACTTCCCCAGGCCCCACCCCGATCACCACCGGCCTAGGGAAAATGGATTTGCGCTTTGGTAGGCTAATGGTTTCGGATCCTATCCCGCCTAGCACAAATCTCATCCCCACTTCCACTTGGTTTGGCACCGCCAAAAACTGGCATCGCTTCACCATTAGGTTTGGTGCTAGTGACTGCGATTTCTATTTGGATGGGCGGGTCAAGGCCTTGGCTCTCCCGCTGCCTGCTTTTGGTGTTGGCCTCGCCCCCACCGTGCTCATGGTTAAGGGATCTGCATTTGCCGATGACCCTGCTGCCCTGGACGATCTCCAGGTATCGCTAAATCCGCCCCTGCCGGATTTCCCAGATGCAAATCATGATGGCCTGCCGGATTCGTGGGAGGGCCTCATGGGCCTGGACACTACGGTGGATTCCCGTAGCACTCTGCTAAACGGCTCCACCGCTTTAGCCGCCTACCAAGCCTACGCCACTCGTAATCCCCCCGGCACCCCGTTGGGAAAAATAGACACGGATGGGGATGGGATGCCGGATGCCTATGAGCAAGATTATTCCGCCTTCCTGGATTATCTCAATCCCGCCGATGCCGCACCTGATTTTGATGGTGATGGAAAATCAAACTTAGAAGAATTCACACTAGGCACCACCCCCATTTCTCCGCCGCTCTACAGCACAGAAGCCATCCCATTTCCCTCCACGGGCATGCCTGAGGACGAAGCCCAAGTGAATATGAATCTGTTGGCCAGTTCCCCTGACGGCCATGCGGTTGTAGAGGCGCGCTATCGTGGTAAATTTCTGGGAGCTTTCATTTTCGATCCTTCAGCCCACACCTCAGAATGGCTGGATCTACCAACCGTCGCCTGGGTTTATGTCGCTGGCGTCAACAATGCTGGCCAAGTCATTGGCAGCCACCCTTATCCTAACGGCTGCTCTTCCATGGCCTTTCTGACCAAGGCGCGCCGCAGCGATGGAGTCTCCACACGCATCTACGCATTCACTCCGACTTCCGTAGCTAATCCCTCCTGGCTGGACCTACTGAGCATTAATGCGGCTGGAGAGGTTCTCGGCACCTGTTACGCCCCCATCAATTGGGATCGGGTTGATTTTCTTTATAATCCCGCCAGCCCCTCTAATCCCGCCAGCGTAGTGCTGAATCTTGGGCAGACCTACTTCTCCGGCCGCTTAACTGACTCGGGAGATTTAGCGGTCCAAAAAGTTGTGGGTGGAACCTATCGACTCAAGCGATACAAGGTGCGCTCGCAGTCCTTTGCAGACCTACTCTCCAACGGTGCGGGCTGGGCCTGCGAAATGAGCAGCAATCAAGTGGGGGATTTCATTGGCCTCTATCAGCCCACGGCCAACAGCGCTTATGCTGCCTGCCTTTGGAAAAAATTTACCGGCCAATTAATTACCCTGGGAGTGCTAAATGCCAGCTTTGGCACTGCCTCAGCTAGTGCTGTCAACAACGCTGGCACCGTCGTAGGGGCTCTGCCCATGGGAGATGGCTCGTATCAAGCATGTGTCTGGCCATCAACACAGGGGGATGCTCCCCCGCCCACTCTCCTGGGCCTTCCATCTGCCAATTTTAGTGTCGCCAATTTTATCAATAACAATGCCTTTCCTATCATTGTCGGCACTTCCTACATCCATGGAGAGGCCAAGGAGTTCATCAGCCGTTTTGGCCTCACGCAACCCCTGCTCGAATGCGCGGCCCGCCGTGCGAATTTTTCGTTAGAACACGTGCAACGCCTAACCGACGGTGGCGGGATTCTAGTTTCTGGACACTCCGAAAAAGCACACTGCCTTTATTGGCTAATCCAACCCCAGACACCGACGGGGATGGCTTCGCGGACGAATGGGAGCGCACTTACAACAGCGCCAGAGTCCACTTCGATCCTTACACCGTCCAAGACGGCAATGCGAATTCTGATAACGTGGTGGGCGGACAGTCCACCACGGACAGTCTCAACGATCATCAAGAATTTCTCTTCGGAACAGACCCGGAGAACCGGGATACCGATGGTGATGGTATGGACGACGGGTGGGAGGTTTATTACCACCTCAATCCGCTCAATATTGCCGATGGAGACGAGGATCCAGACAATGACCTTGTTACGAACAAAGAAGAGTTTGCCCACCATACGAACCCCCGAGGCGGGCTGACTATAGACGCCGTGGATTATGGAATCACCGCCGATTGGATACAGCCCTACGATATTAACGAAAATGGAACCGTATTAGCGCAGTCCTACCACTGGTCCACGGGAGATTATCATGAAGAAACATGGCTATGGAATGACACCCCTGGTGGATTGGTAAACGTTCTAGACCAGTTTCGAGGGGATTATAGTGGAGAAATCATGGTCAATTTCTCTCCCTCTTTCCTGGACCCACTAGCGGATTCCGCGATTGGGATCAAGTCAATTCAGACCAAGACGAAATTTCAGCTGCCTTTGCCCAAAGACTCATCCCCACCAAAGTAGCCAAGCACACGCCCTCCTATTTTCACAAAGATTCTTACAGGCAAGACCTCCTAGATCCTACGAATGGTGCCCCGACCCTAGACGGAAGCGAGCCCCCGCCCGGCCTCCGCTCATGGCGATCACATACGAACAGCGAAACCACCACTAGCTTCACTTCCGCTAGTGGTAACGCAGAGGAACCCTGCACATTGAACGATGATTTAGATGGCAGTTATAGTTACACTCGCTCAACAATGGCTACCGTCAGGGAGGAGTGGCACGTCACTTACGATAACTTGGAGTCATCCACACAGTTCAGATGGAGCAGGGAGGAAAACGATTCGAGAGATGAGGATTACCAAACATCATCATCGGACGGCGGAAATTATTCTATTTCCTCTTCACATAACACCTCAGACTCTTACACCGATGAATCCGCTGACGAGAATCCCCAGATTGGTTTCTATCATGTGTCCGAGCAAGGCACCGGCCTTGCCAGCAGGTCAGACGAAGATGCCATCTACCGCTGGCCAACTAAAGCCCCCACTTCAAACGATGGGGAGGACAACCAGGACTGGGGGGATCAGCCGCTAGAGGAAGACCCAGCCACCTTGAGTTCGCCTGCCCGTGGTAGCCACGGGAACCTCGCCAGGGCTCCTACCTTCCACACTCCGCCGCACCTCCAATCCACACCAACACCAGGCACCCTCTACAGCCAGACGGCTTCCATGAGCAGTCGTTCCTTTGACACAGATTCGTCATCCACCTCCACGGAATGCGTCTATGCAATGCTTACCACCAAAGAGGAATCTGGCACATACCATTTTGAAGAACGCTACTCTGAACCCCTCTACACTGGCGAAATTATCACCATGCTCAAGAACGCCACCAACGTGCCCTTCAGGTGGACAGTGGAAGATGGAGCCCGCTCCCAGCTCTATTTCTCTGGCCATACGAAAATCTCAGGCGAGTGGGCTGTGGATCTGAGCGGCCACATCAATGCAGCACGCGCCAAATTCCGTTGGACCCGCCAGAACGGGGACATCTATAGCCCAGAGACAGTCACTTGGAACGAAACCTTTTGGCCTCAAATCTTAAATTCTAGCATTTCAAACCTGACTGGATTTGAACAAAGCATCCCCATTTGCCGAGTGTTCAGCTATACCTTCCCCTCAGGCCAGAGCATCTCCCCTTACTTCACCCAAGACCCCTGGAACAGCTACTTCTCCAAAGGACCATCAATGCTAGTCCAAGCTAGCCACGGCACACCATCGGGCTATGGCAAGCTGGGCGATCCAATTGAGATAGAGGAGGTCATCTCAGACCAGATAGCGGGGAATGAGACCAACAAGCTGCCTACCCCGTTCTACCGCGATGCTTCAAACCCAATGCTCATGGCGACACGTAGTGGGGCAGATGCGCGACTTTCCATCAAGATTAATGTGCCAGCAGCCAATGCAGCATCAATTCGCGTTGGGGTACGCCAAAGCGCTGTAAGTGCAGGGGTACCGGATAGTAGCGTAAATACCATTCTAGCTTCCGTTCCCGCAGTGGCTCCACCGGGGAAAACTATGCTTTCTTTCACGGCATTGGCCGGGTCCAAGAATTATGAAGTTGTCGCAGGCTACGACGCCAACACGAACGGTATTCTGGACAAGTCGGAGGCAATATTCCGGTTCCAAAAAACACCCAAAACCAACCGGGATGGACGTGCGTATTCCCCTCGCCCCGGAACAACTGGCGACCCGACCTTTGCTTTGCTGGATCGTTTTATTGTGGTGACGGAAGCTGATTTCACGGCTGCTCGTGCAGCAGTTGATGGTTATGGTGGATTGCCTTTTTCACTCACTCACGCACCAGCCGCCGCGCTGATTCAGGCCTTCGCAAGAGGAAGCAACACTGTTCCCGGGGCCAGCCCCACGGAGTTTGGCGTGCTACTTGATGCAAGCGTCATTCCATCCGCAGATGGGCTTTCTCACCCGGTCGGAGGGAAGTGGAATGCAGCCAAGCAGACCAACACCCATAGGTTAGTGCTACCGGATGGATCAGCGCTTTCGGACAAAGTCGAGGATTCAGATGGTATAAAGACGATGTGGGGAAGGATACTTTGAAACAATCGGGCAGCACTCGCCGCAGCGGCTACCAGCACGTGGGGTACTACCACTTTAAGTGTAAGCGACGATGATATAAATTTCGCTGACAGCGATAAGGGGGAAATTGTTCATGTAGCACTCGGTAAATGCAAATTTATTGGCACCCTTCAAGTATCGCTAAAAGCCAAACCAAGCGGAGGATTTGATGTAGGAGCCTTAAAATACAGCGGAGAGATTACTGACTTGTATGATTTCGCTTATGGGGCTGCAAATATCGAACCGATTGAAGTCAAAAACGCTGCACGAACCCAAGCGGGGTATGCAACGCTTACCTCTACCACTCATCCAGATTCTGGACGCGTTTTTTATACAAAGGTCCAAATCAGTCGCGATTGGTTTGACTATTACGGTTCCTACTAGACATGAAAACCCGAGCAAACAATATTTGCTGTATTCTTTACATGCTCTTGGCTATTTTACGAGTGCCCCTCAGAGCAAACGATATTGATGTCCGTGTATTGGCAAACCTTTTAGGATATCCTAAATCGGAGATGGTAATCACTGATGTAACCGCACAGGAAAAGGAGATTTACTCTAGGCTTACGTTACGAGAGGAGCAAGATAATTTAAAACCACCAGTTGATTTTTCTCGGATCCTCGCTTCCTACAGAATAACTGGGAAACCTCCATATTCTTTTTACCCCATTCTTATAACAATCGCAACGGAGGGGGCGTTTTTATCTGAAGAGTTTAAGGATTTATTAGACAAAGTTTCCGCTCACCCACTATCCGAACGTTTATCTTCAGGTTATGGTTACTTGGGGCCAGTGGACTACGGAGACGCAGGAAAAGGAGGTATCATGCTTCATGAATTCAGAGTGCCATCGCCCATCAAGGAAATGACTTATCCAAGCCAGAAAATGGGAACAGTCAGCGAAATTCGCGTTCCAAAGCAAAAATCGATATTCGTACCGCAATAAGCATGAGTCTGGATGAAGGAGGCCAATACAATCTTATCAAAATAGCAGGGGGTGAACGCTACCACGGATACTTTAGAACGCCTGCGGGTGCGAACGAAGATCCTTGGCCAGAAGCGCCAGCCTTTGACTGGAGCGAGGGACTAAAGGCTATAAATCTAGTGGTGCTTAAGTCACACTCCATTAACAAACTACCCCTGCAAAGACGTCTGACTCAGGGGAAGAAAATTCCCGCCTACCAGGGCCGGGTAAAGCTACCTCGCCTAAGCCAAATGCACCACCCAGCGCTGAAGTCTCCACACAAACACCGCGGAGTATCATCGCCATATTTACCTTGGCTGTGCTTGGGATACTCTGGCTAGTTCTAAAGAGATGTTTCACAAAAGGACAGAAAAACTAGACAAAGAAAAACTGTTTCCAACGGTGTTGCGCATTGGCCCTAAAAAACCGCATAGGAATCCTTCAGAGCGGCCACCACAGCGCTCCAGGGAGCTTCTATAAAAAGGTAGGCACGTAGCCAGCGGAGGTATTTTAAGCTGCGCTGGGTGAGCCGCTGGAAGTCTTGCTGGAGCACTGGTAGGGTCTCATTTTTCGCTGCTAGTGTCTCTGCCGT
>JAYVOP010000122.1:0-6920 GCA_043757865.1 Verrucomicrobiales bacterium
CTCATGCCCAGCGCAGGGCCGATGAGCATGTAGAACCAGGGATGCCATTGGAAGAACTCGACTAACGAGGCATCGCCCTTTTTCAGGAACAGGGAAAAGAGGAAACCGAACGCCATGCTCAGCGCCACGAAGATGGCCATGAAGACATAAGCCATGGGGCTGGTGAGGTAGCCATAGGCCTCGCGTTTGAAGACGGTAAAGATATTTTTTAAGGAGCGCATTTTTTAGGAAATGGGAGAGTGGGAAATGAGGAGAGTGAGGAAAGTAAGTGGTTAGACTTTCTCTTGGGCGGTGATTTCCCGGAACATTTCGTCCAGGCGACCGTCGTCCACGTGGAGTTCGCCTAGCTGCCAGGACTTGTCTTTGCAGAGGGTGTAGATCTGGTTCGCGAGCTCGCTGCGGCCTTTGGCCTTGGGGTAGATGAGACCGTTGAAGCCAGCGGCGGTTTCGGCATCGGTCTCAATGTTACCGCAGGAGGAAAGGTGGCTTAGCTCGCTGCGGATGCTATTGCCAGCGGCTCCGGAGATTTTCACGGTCACGCTGCCAGCGCGTTTGGCGCGGCCTTTAAGGTCGTTAGGCGTGCCATCCGCTACGACACGACCTTGGTCGATAATGATGGCGCGGGTGCAGACGGCTTCCACTTCTTCTAAGATGTGGGTGGAGAAAATGATGCATTTATCCTGGCCCATGCGCTTGATGAGCTGGCGCACCTCGTGCTTTTGATTCGGGTCTAGGCCGTCCGTGGGTTCGTCGAGAATGAGGATGTCGGGATCGTGTAGCAGGCTCTGGGCTAGGCAGGTGCGGTGGCGGTAGCCTTTGGAGAGGGTATCCAGGGACTGGTGGGCTACTTTTTCTAGGAAACAGGTGTGGATGGCTTTCTCCACAGCTTCTTTCTTGGCCGCACCGGTGATGCCGCGGAGGGCGGCCGTGTAGGCGAGGAAGCCGCTGACACTGAGATCGGTATATAAAGGAGCGTTCTCTGGGAGGTAGCCGAATTTTTTCTTGGCCTCCACGGGATTGTCTAACATGGAAATGCCACTGACGGTCACGCTGCCTTCCGTGGGTGGATAGTAGCCAGTGACCATACGCATGGTGGTGGATTTTCCGGCTCCGTTCGGCCCTAGGAAGCCGAGGACTTCGCCTTTGGTGACGGAAAACGACAGGTTATTGACGGCCACTTTGGGGCCGAATCGTTTGGTAAGGTTTCTTACTTCGATCATAATGAGGATTAAGGAGGGTGTGGTTAGGGGAATCGGCTGTCCGCCCAGGCATGATGCGACGAAGCGGCCAGCAGATTCGGAGAGTGGGGCGGCATGTCTGGCAGGCTTTGTCTAATTTTCAACACTTTTTCCCTTTCGTGGCAGAGATGTCAGGGCTGGTGGTCGGAGCCCATTCTTCTGACGCCGGAAAGACGTCACAGATCTGCAGGGCATCCCCGTCAATTTAACGGGCTAAGGAATCACCACGCGGTAGAAACACCGATTCAGCCCTAGCGCTCCGCGGTCCGTGTAATCCGTGCTAGAGGCGGTAGCGGTCACAGTGGCCAGGGGAGTCCAGAGCGCGAGATCCTGACTGCATTCCACGCGGTAAGCGTGGCCAGGGAAGCTGGGGAAATGGATCGTGACCTCCGCCCCTTGGCTTTGCAGCGTGGGGATGGGGCGTTGGTCGGCGGCGTAATCGCTGGTGCCGAAGTAGCATTCCATCACGTTAGTGAAGCCATCGTGATCCGTGTCTAACACAGCGGATTGCGTGATGACTAGCTGATCCACGAAGCCAGCATCCAGGCCGGATTTCACGAAATCATCTTTCCGGTAAGTCCATTTCAACTCATGCAGCCCAGCCGTTAGGGTGAAATTTTTCAGCGTCCATCCCACCTCGCCCGAGATGCCAGGGATGCCGGGCAACTGCACGCCATCCACATAGAAGCGCAGGAAATCATAGGTATCTTCCGACGACACGCCCCAGTAGAACGAGCCCGTAGCAGGCCCAGCCACTTGGGTAGTCATGGTGCTCTGGGAAAGATCGCCCATCGCCCCACTGCGCGCGGCGTCCACGCCATCGTAAGCGTAGAGCGCCTGCGGAGCCCAGAGTTCATCGCCTGAGGTGGTGAAGATTTGACAGGGCGCGTCCACCGCCGCGGCCAGCCCCTCGGTTAGAGAACCGATGCGCAACGTCAAGGGCATGGTCCCCGTGCCGAAATCATTCGTAGCCATGAGCGTCAGCACCACCGTGCCGACCGCGCTGGGAACCCCAGAAATCAAGCCCGTGGCCGCGTCCACACTCAGCCATGCAGGCAATCCACTAACCGCATAACTGGTCGGAGCATTGGTTCCCTGAATCTGATAGGAAAAGAGCACATTGGAATAAGCGAAGACCTCTCCGCCCGTGACTACAGGCGGCGTGGTGATCGGTGTGAGGACCAGTTGATCGATCCATCCCGCATCCGCGCCACTGCTCACAGAGCCGTCTTTAAAGTAATCGAAATCCACGTTATGCACGCCCGGCCCCACGGCTAGGGTGACTTGTCGCCACGGCTGCTCGCCACTGATGAAATTGATGATCTGTCCATCTACGGCAAAGACCAGATAGTCATAGCCCGCCTCAGAGGAGACTTTCCATTGGAAGGAAATCGTCGTGGGTCCAGTGACGCTCATCTCCATGCCGCAGAAGCCATCGTCCACCACATCGCCACTCTGCGCAGCATCGATGCCATCGAACGTGGTGCCCGTCTGCGAGAACCAGTTCGCATCGCCAAACGGCACGATCAGAGCACTCGTTGGTTGCTCCACCGCAGCGGCTAGGGCGGGGTCCGCAGCCAGGATCTGGAAGATGGCAAAGACCGTGCTCGTGCCCGTGGCATTCGTAGCGCTGAGCGATCCGAAATACAGTCCGCCACCGCCCGTCGGCAGGCCGGAAATGACGCCCGTGCTAGAGTTGAGGCTCAGCCCCGGGGGCAAGCCCGTGGCTCCATAGAGCGTGGGCGCATTGCTGGCGGTCATTTGATAGTGCAGCACGCCACCCTCCCGTCCAGCGATGCTTGTGCGGCTCGTAATCACAGGCAATGGCAGCGGCCCGGTGGCGGGCGTGCCGTAGAAACTGAGCTGCAAGCTTTGCAGTTTCCCTGTGTAACCGCGTGTCTCGTCGGTCACCGTTAGGGTCCACGTGCCCACGTTGCGTTCCCCCCAGAAATGGGTGCTCATAAATTTCCAATCCAAGTTCGCTTGCGTGTCGTTCGTCCGCGCCCGCGCCAGCCGCGAGCGCGCGCCGCTGGGGGAAGTGAGATACCAACTGAGCTGCCCCCGGTAGCCATGCGTGGCTTGGATTTCCACGGTCACGTGCTCCACGCGGAGGTTGTTCGGCTCGGTCACGACGAAGGATCGGCTCACCCCATTGGCATTGTCGTCGGGGATGGATAAATTAAGCCCTGCCGCCGTCTGCGTCTGGACCACCAGTGGCGGTAAATTGGTCCACGTACTCGCCAGTGCCGTGGCCGCGCCTGCATCCAGGAGGCCAGCGCCATACTTCACATTGAAATGATGCCCGGCACCATTGAGGAACCAACCGCTGTCGTTAGGATCATTTTGTTTGGCGGTGGTGACCAGAATTTCTTGCACGTCACGATAGCTCAGCAGCGGATTAGCCTCCAGCACCAGCGCAGCCACGCCAGCAGTGAGCGGACATGCGGCGGAAGTGCCGCCGAAGGTGCGCGTGTAGTTCGCATCCGGATAGTCTCCGCCAGCTCCAGAGTTATAGCCCAGCGCTCCCGTGCGGTCCGTGGTGGTCACGCCTTCCGGGCCGCCATTAGATGGGGCGCAGAGCAAGACATTGGCTCCCGGCTCGCTGTAGTAGGCTTGCACGCCCGTGTCCGTGATGGCGCTGACGGCCATGGCATAAACGGAGTTCGCCCAGCCGTCGTAGTTCGAGTCATCGCCATTTTGATCCCCATTGCCCGCCGCCCAGACAAAGACCGTGCCCCGCCCGCCGCGTCCCGTGGCTGCCGCATCCGCCAAGGCCGCTTGGCCTAACACGCTGGGGCCGCCCTCGCCAAAGCCACCGTCATACGGCCCCCAGCTATTACTCTTCACGGCTATGAGATCCTTTTTATAACTAAACGCATCCGCCTCATCCGCATCGCTGGTAGGCCCCGCAATCAGCCGCAGCCCTACCAACGTGGCCAACGGAGCCGCGCCACTACCGCCCAAGCCATTGCCTCCACGAGCCGCCGCCACGCCTGCGCACGAGGTGCCGTGGTAATCAGCGGTGCCAGGAGAGGGATCATTGTCATGAAAGTTGAAATCATAATCATTCACCGTGTCCACGTTAGGGGCGAGGTCCGCGTGCCCCACTTCCAAGCCATCATCCACGATACCGATGCGCACGCCGCTGCCTTGGTAGCTATTCCATGCGGGCACCACGTTAGCATCGATCCCCGCCGTGCCGCCGAAATGCCCCGTGTTCTGTAAATGCCACTGATAGCCCGGATTGCTAGCACTGTAGGCGAAGTAAGGATCATTCGGCACGAAACGCTTCTGCAACTGATGTGCTAGCAGCGGCTCTGCCTGCACCACGCCCGCTTGGAGCCGCAAGCTCTGTGCAGCCTGCATGGCTGCATCCGCCGCGCCATCTAGCGTCACCACGGCATACTTTCCCCGCTGCTGCACGACCACTGCGCCAGGAATTCGCGCGCGCAGAGGCGTGGCCACACCGGGCTGCATTTCCAGTAAAAGTTGCTTCGTTAGCCAAGATCGATTAGCCTCCACCTGCGGAGCGCCTTTAGGATACACCACCCACGCCCCCTGCGCCCCACGCTCCACCGCCGAGACTTCATACTCCCGGCCTTGGATCGTCAGCCCAGCGGCGGCCGGCCCTAGCAGCAGTGCGCTCATGGCCATCCATAAGCCGGAAACAGTTATGGAAGGAATGAGGTTCATAGGAGCGGCAGGTTAGAGCAGGCTATATTCCACGCTGTCGAGCAGCGCCTTGAAGCTGGCGTCGATGATATTAAAACTCACGCCCACCGTGCTCCAACGCCGCGTGCCGTCCGTGCTTTCGATATGCACGCGAGTCTTGGCCCCAGTGCCTTGATGGCCGTCGATGATGCGGACTTTATAATCGACTAACTTCACCTTACACAGCGCAGGGAAGAGCGGCTCCAAAGCCTTACGCATGGCGGCATCCAGCGCATTCACCGGGCCATCACCATCCGCCACGGTGTAGGGTTGCGTGTCGCCTACTTGGAGCTTGATGGTAGCGCTGCAATTATCGTAGGCCGCACCCATGTTGTGAACGCTAACGCACTCGTAACCTAACACCTTGAGGGGCGCTTGGTAATCCAGCAAATGCCGCCGGATCAGCAGGTCAAACGAAGCATCCGCAGACTCGAACTCATAGCCCTCGTTTTCCAGTTGCTTCACTTCGGTCAAAATAGCCGCCGCCCTCGGATCACCTTTATCCAGCTTGAATCCGAGCTTCTCCGCCTTGGCCAGGATGTTACTCTGCCCAGACATGTCCGAGATGGAGATCACCTGCTCATTGCCCACCAGCTCCGGCTGCACATGCTCGTAGGTCCGCGCTAGCTTTTGCACCGCATGGACATGCAGGCCGCCCTTGTGAGTAAAGGCCGCCCGGCCCACATAAGGGGCGCGGATGTCTGGGGCTACGTTGGCTAGTTCATCGACAAACAATGATAGCTCCCGCAGCTTCGTGAGATCCTCCACCACCGGGATGCCCATTTTCAACTGTAAGGCCGCAGCGATGGTGATGAGGTTACAATTTCCCACGCGCTCGCCATAGCCATTGATGGTCCCTTGCACTTGCACCGCGCCAGCGCGCACGGCGGCCAGCGCATTGGCCACGCCCACACCGCCGTCGTTATGCGTGTGAATGCCCACGCCCCGGCCTAGATGTGCGATGGCGAGGGCGGTCACCTCATGGATAAATTCTGGCAATGCGCCCCCGTTCGTTTCACACAGCACGATCAAGTCCGCGCCAGCTTCACTAGCCGCCTTGATGGTGGCGAGGCTGTATTCCGGGTCTTCTTTAAAGCTATCAAAGAAATGCTCTGCATCATAGAGCACCTCTCGTCCGTGGCTCTTCAGATAGCGCACGGTATCACCGATCATCGCTAAATTTTCCTCCAGACTAACCCGGAACACTTCCGTTACATGCAGTGGCCACGTCTTGCCCACCACACAGACCACGGGCGTCTTGGCATCCAGGAGTTTTTGCACTTGGTCATCGTCCTCTACCCTCAGCTTTCCCCTGCGGGTCATGCCGAAGGCAGTGAGCTTCGCATGGGTGAACGTGTGCGCTGCCGCCTCCGCAAAGAACGCTTCATCCCGTGGATTAGAGCCCGGCCAGCCGCCTTCAATGTAGTCGATCCCGAATTCATCTAACTTATGCGCCACGCGCAGTTTATCGGCTACGGAAAAGCTGATGCCCGTGCCTTGCGTGCCATCGCGCAGGGTGGTGTCGTAGAGAGTGACCTGTTTGGTCATGGGAGAGGGGATGGGGGAAATGAGGTGAGGGAAAAAGAGCGGGCCATAATTTGCACGAAAAAACCGCCTCTGCGCGGGAAAAGTTTGCGAAAATTTAGCCAAGCGGCAGGCGTGCCCAGATCTCCATGGAGCGCGGACTTGCAGTCCGCCTCGAAGGATCAGCAGGTTTTCGCCATGCCAGGGCCTCCGTGGAGACAGTGGCAGCCTCAGCCCTCCACGGAGTGAATCGGCACGTTTGGATTGAAGAGAGGGCGGCTGGCCGCGCGCCACTCCTGGGCCGTGATCCGCCTTGCGGCCAGGGCGCGGCGGGCTATGGGTCTGGGCAAATGATGTTTCCCCCTGCTGACTGGCTGTTGTTATGAAGATCCTTGCGCTTGATTATGGTGAGGCGCGGATCGGCGTGGCACAGAGTGATGATCTGGG
>JAYVOP010000123.1:0-25812 GCA_043757865.1 Verrucomicrobiales bacterium
TTTTGTGCGGTGGGCGGGGTCTGGGAAGTGTTCACAAACACCCATTACTCCGAACTCGCCGCGCAAAACGACCTTTTTCAAAAGCGGCGTTCGGGTTTAGCCGCACCACCCTTTGGCGGATAGCCAAAGATGAGCACATCAAAACCAAGGTGCTCCGCAAGCCCGGCTCCATCCAAGGCCGTCGCTACATCTTGGCGGAAAGCCTATCAGCCTACATTGACGCCAGCATGGTAGAGATCCCGCTAGGTCACAAATTCGACGCCACGGCCACCATCCCTACCAACTAAATCACCCCGCCCTAGCAGGTGCCGGGACGGGGTGGTGAGTGATGCTTTCTAACGAGGAAACGCATCACTATGCTACGTCATTTCTGGAAGCCTGCAACAGGGCAAATCATCCTGATGCAACTTTCTATTTCAGAACGCGCCCGCCGTTATATCGTGGGCATTCACAGCCTTTCCGGCAGTGGTGGCCACCTTTCCGCGCTGAATGCCGCCTGCGCCCTGGTAAAGGGCTTTGACCTCTCAGAGGAAACCGCGCTGGAACTACTCACGGAATGGAACGCCACCAACGCCTTGCCCCCGTGGCCCATGGCGGACCTGCGGCACAAGATCCGTGAAGCGGCCAAGTCTGACAAGCCCAGCGGCTACTTGCTAGCCAACGACCGCCACCAGCCCCCCAGCACGCAACGGCCCCGTGCATCGGCACCGCCGCCCGTGGTGAATGATGCCGCCGCCAAGGCCCGCCAGCGGGAGCAGTGGCCCGCCTTCCGCGTAGGCACATTGGAGGAACTGCGCACCCTGGCCAGCCTGCGTAAGATCGGCCCCGGCATCGCGTGGACGGCCCAGCGGGAGGGGTTGCTGCGCTTCACTACGTCCAGAGCGGGGGAACTCTGTTACGTCCTAACGGAAGGCACCCTGGGACAAGTCCGCAGACTGGATGGCCAGCCATTTACCAAGCCGGACGGCTCCACCATGAAAAGTAAAAACCTACTGGGAAGCGAGGGTAAATGGCTAGGCTACGACTACGCAGAGCGCCACCCTAACGCGCCCGTTATCATTGTAGAGGGCTTGGTGGCATGGCTGGAAGCGGCCCACGTCATTACTTCCAGTGATTCCCTAGCATGGGTGCCATTCGCGGCCCTCTCCGCCAGCGTGAAGCTAGAGGCGCGTGAGCTGGTGCTCCTAGCTGGCCGCCGCGTCCTCATCGCCCGTGACCGTGGGAGCGAGGGAGCCGCCGCCGCCGTAAACTGGCAAGACGCCCTCCAAGCCACGGGCACCCACGCCCGCATCTGGAACCCACCCACAGACGCCAAAGACCTAGGGGAAGCCATGGCGCTCCCCACCTTCAATCCTAACTCCATTTTCAACCTCGCCTAGACCATGAACCAACCATCACCTTTTGATAACGACGACGCGGAAATCACCGCCGCCCGTGCCGCCAAAGCCGCCAAGCAAGCCGCTACGGCTCCCACCCCACCCGCAGAGCCTAAGCCCCCAGCCATCGCATGGGATAGCGTTTTTTCCAACGCGCTCAGGAGCGGAGATTCCTTTATCAGCCAGACGGTGCCGCCGCGTCCAGCTCTACTAGGGAGCTTCCTACGGGCGGGGGATTGTGGCTTTGTCTATGCCCCGCGTGGCGTTGGCAAGACGTGGATTTCCCTACTCATGGCCGGAGCCATCGCACGGGGACACCCCCTAGGCGAATGGACCGCTGGCGATGCCGGGCCGCAACGCGTGTGCTACGTGGATGGAGAAGTGAATCTGCCGGACGCCATCGAGCGGGCCACGCTTGTAGCACTCCCCTCAGATGTCCATTGGCTACACCATGAACAGGTGGGTGAACTCTGCGGGCGCGGCATCAACCTTGTCGCCCCTGCCCAGCAAGCCGCGCTCCTAGACCTCATCAAAGCCCACGGAATCCAAGTGCTCTTTCTGGATAACCTCTCATGCCTATTCCGGGGCATGGCAGAGAACGAAGCCGACGCATGGGAAATGGTGCTGGAATGGCTCCTAGAACTCCGACGCGAAAACATTACCGTGGTGCTGGTAGCCCACGCAGGCCGCAATGGAGAGATGCGCGGCACCTCCCGCCGTGAAGATGCCGCCCACTGGGTGCTGAAATTAGAGGACGCCACGGAGAGCGAAAGCCACGGAGCACGATTCAAAAGCCGCTTCACCAAGAACCGCAATGCGCGTGACGCCGCCGCCACCTGCCCACCGCTTATCTGGACCCTGGAAACCCAGCGCAAGCAACTCACGGTGAACTGCGAACGCTTCAACGACCTGGACGCACTAGTGGAGATGGTGAAGTGTGGACTGAATAGCGCGGGAGACATCGCCAAAGAGCTAGGCGTGAGTGCGGGCACCGTTTCCAAGTGGGCCAAGCGAGCCGAGATCACGGGCCGCATCACCATCCACGGGCGGAAATATCAGGCCGCGTAACGCTTCGTTTCTCATTTCCCCTCCATAGAAAGGAAACGGGAAACGAAGCCCCATTGGCAGGAAACGAAAATGGCTAAAATGGAAACAGGAAAGAAACGGAAACGGATTTGAAAGGTAAAACGGGAAACGAAAACCGCCAAAATGGAAACGAGAAAGAAACGGACCCTAACGACCGCATGGAAACGAAGCACCCCCAAAGGAGCGTTTTCGTTGCGCTTCGTTTCCTGCCGGACTACCAGCGGAGGGATTCACCGCTCGCGACATTCAACGCAAAGGCTGGCAGGGACTCACCACCAAAGAGGAATGCACGGAAGCGTTGAACATACTGGCAGACCATGAATGGATCGGCACGGCCCCCGCCCCCGCCATCGTGCCCACGAATGGACGCCCCGCCCTGCCCACCTACACGCCCCGCCCCGACCTGAAAAATTTCCTATAAGCGGAAAAGCCGCACTGACAGAACTGACAGAACCCCCTTTTGTCAGTTTAGTCGGTGCCTACATCATGCATTGCTGGAAATTCAGAGCCGAGGCATGACACCGCAGCACGCCCCACCCCCCGGTCAAGGAATCTATTGGATGGAGCCCAGCCCCCGCCGTTAAGGGCACCCGCACCGTGTTTAAGCGTGCCAGCCGTGAAGAAGTCGAGATGACGGGGAGATGACGGGGACAACGCCCTGCCTTTAGCACTTCGCCAGCTTTGTGAACAGCGGCCCTGGGAGTAGGGAGGTCAACGAACATTCGCTGCACCCCAACCGCCACCGCGTGTGTCCGAGGACTTTTACATCGACAGATAAACAGCCGGGGAACCTAAAGGACCGCAGTCCAAGACGCGGAGGAACCCAAAACGGCGGGGCCGAACTCATTCCAAAAGATGACCTCAAGAGGCCAAGCAATCACCTGAAACGCACTGGTATTTTGTGGCGCGGTGTATTACTTTCTGTATTACCTGCCCTGTTTTACCCCTCTCTAAGAGCGCTGGAATCAGCCATGGGTAAGGAATGGAGCGGGTAGAGGGAATCGAACCCTCGTATCAAGCTTGGGAAGCTCGTGTTCTACCATTGAACTACACCCGCGTGGCGGCGTGACCGTAGTGGGATGCTACAGAGCCAATCTGGGGATGCAAGAAATTTCCTGTGGTTCAGCCCGGTTCGGTTGAGCTTGTTCATCACAACGGCCACCGCATGGATCGGCTAGCGCGTTGCGGGAATCTGGGACTACTGACGCGGTCTGCTTTTTACCTTTCACGCGGCCTTTGCTCTGATGATCCATCCCGTCTCTTGGGTGCGGCACGCGTATGCAGGCCTCCCTTGCTTTGGATGTTGAGCGGGCTGCGTTCCACGGTTACGGAGCGCGCATGATTCGTCGTTGTGTCGCTCTTTTCGTCGTTGTTGGATTCACTGGTTGTAACTTCATTCCTAAGCCCCAGGCCCCGGAAATGCAGGTGCCGCCCCATTTTAAAGAAGCTGCGGGGTGGAAGTTAGCGGCCCCCGCAGATGCCACTGCGCGTGGAGCGTGGTGGGGGATGTTTGCGGATGTAGCGTTGCATCAACTGTTGCAGCAGGTGGAAGTTTCTAATCAATCCCTAGCCGCGGCTGCGGCCCGCGCGGAGCAAACTGCCGCGCTATTGAAGTCGGCTAAATTAGCCTTTCTCCCTTCGGCTACGGTGATGACTTCGGATACGAAGAACAAGAGCGGCAGTGGTGGTGGGTCCTCGCGCAATTTCGTCAATAGCGTGGGCACTGTTCGGGAAACCCGCTCGGTGGCTGGGAGCATGAATTGGGAGATCGACCTCTGGGGCCGTCTGCGCCATAGCGCCCGCGCAGCCACGGCGGATGCGCAGGCGGCTCAGGCGGACCTGGAGTCCACGCGCCTGAGCCTGCAAGCTCAGGCGGCTACCACTTATTTTTCCCTGCGTGCGAGTGAAGCCCAGCGCCAACTGCTGGAAACGGAAGTGGCTAACTACCAAAAGTCGCTAGACCTCACCAAGAACCGTGAGGTGCAGGGCATCGCGTCCAAGGCGGATGTGGCCCAGGCGGAAACGCAGTTGGCCACCACCCGGGCTGGTTTGATTGAGCTAGGCGTGAGCCGCGCCACGTTAGAGCATGCGCTGGCCACGCTCACGGGTCAGGCTCCGGCGGGCTTTTCCCTAACTACGGCGGCTCTCACTAGCCAGGTGCCTGCGCCTCCCCAGGGCACGCCGTCCACGGTCTTGCAACGGCGGCCAGACGTGGCGGCGGCGGAACGTCGCGTGGCGGCGGCTAACGAACGCATTGGCGCGGCCCGGGCGGCGTTCTTTCCTGCGCTGACATTGAATGCGGATAGTGGTTGGCGCGGGCTGACCGATCTCTTTGCGAAGGCGAATCAATTTTGGTCGTTAGGCGCGGATGCCGCCACGCCCTTGCTGGATAGCGGTCAACGCTTGGCGGCCAAGGCCCAGGCGGATGCGAGCTATGCTGGGACCGTGGCGGACTACCGGCAAACGGTGCTCACTGCGCTGCAAGAAACGGAGGACGCTCTGGCCACCCTGCGCATCCTAGCCGAGGAATCCGCCGCCCAAGCAGAGGCCGTCAAAGCCGCCCGAGAGAGCGAGCGCATCGCCAAAAATCAATATGCGGCGGGCACCCTCAGCTATCTGAATGTGGCCACCGCCCAAGCCACCGCCCAAGCTGCGGAGCGCAACGCGATCGACCTGCGGGTCCGCCGCTTGAATGCCACCGTGGCCTTAGTCAAAGCGTTAGGCGGGCAGTGGTGAGCAGGGGGCAATTTCACAGTGGCTGGAGCGCCACCAAGGTGTTATGACCGCCCATGCCGGAGGCCATCTTCAGCACGCACTGCGTGGACCGCAGGGGTGCGGCGGGAGGTGCTAGGCCTGCGCCCGTCAGGCCGGGGAGGTTCGGGGGAAAATGTCCGGTTTTTAAAAAGGCGCTGAGCAGGGCGATCTCGAGCAACCCGCTGGCCCCCAAGGAATGCCCGGTGAATGGCTTCAGCAAGGAAATGGGCACGTGGCCGTAGGCTGAGCCGAGCCACGTTTGCAGCAGGCGCTGCTCTGCGCGACCTTGCTCCGCGGTGCCCGTGGCGTGGGGGATTAGACCGCCGATTTCCAAGTTAGGGAATTGGACGTGGAATTGGTCTAAGCAGGCGCGTAGGCCGTGTCCATCCGCTGGGACCGCTAGGTGATGGTAGGCATCACTGGAGGTCCAAGCTCCGCTAATAGCAGCTAGTGCAGGGAGGCGTGGCTGAGTTTCTAAGGTCACGGCGGCCACGGCCTCCGCAGGCAGCAGGCCAGAGGTCTGGGGATGATAGGGATCATTACAATGGTTCTTGGACAACAGGCCGCTTTGGGCAAACGTCCGCAGCAGTTCCGGCACTAACGGCAACTCCACCGCCACCACCAGCGCCCGCTGGGCTTGGCCTGTAGCCAGGGCGTGGTGGGCTAGGCTCAGCGCATCTAGCCCTGCCGCACAGGCATTGGAAAGCAACTGCCAGGGGCCGTGGATGCCTAGTTCGATGCTGAGCGCGGCGGGGATCTCGCTGGCTAGGGTATTGCTAGCGGCAAAGCGCGCACTGGGCCGTCGCCACTGAGTGTGACCGTAGATTTCCGCCGCATTCCCCCGGCTGGTGCCCGCAAAGATCCACGCCTGCGCGCGTTCCGCCGCCGTCCAGTCCGTCTGCGCTAACACCCTCCGCGCCACGGCTAGCGCGGCATTCGTCGCCACTCCATAGCGGCGGCCCCGCAGCAGCGTGCGATCCTGGATCCAGCCACAGGGCAGCGTTTCCAGGCCGGGCACAGACAGCAGTTCACCTAATGGACGCAGCCCCCCGCGCCCTGCCCGCAGCGCCTCCGCACACGCCGCCAGATCCGCCCCCAGAGCACAAGTGGCTTCGGCGGCAGTGAGGTAAGTGGGAACTAGGGAAAGGTGCGGGGCAGCCATCAGCGCTTCCTTTCCCCCCAGTCCTCTGGGCGGTAAAGCTGAAAATGCATTTCCGTCCAGCCGGGCCGTCGCGTCAACTTAGACTAGCGTCTAGCGTTTCCGCCGCGTTCCTAACAGCCCCAGCGCACCCAGTGCCGAAGCCCGTGGCCGAAGCATTTCCTAACGTGGCACGATTCGCTAGCCCGACGAGCGGTTGGTTCGCATCCTTAGTCGGCGTGAAGCTGCTGGTGTGGGAGTGGGAGTGGGAGTGGAATTTAATGGGAGAAGGTGCCTTGTTCATCCCACTTAGCGAAGATGCCATGCACGGCGGTCTTGGCGGAGGGGAAAGTGTGGACGGCGGAATTCCGGTAGCTGCCGTCCGCCAGCACGCTGCCCGTGCGACGGTCAGTTAGGGAAAGGTTGAGCCGACTCAGATACATCATCCCCTGCCAACGCCAAGTATCGCGAAATAGGGCGATGAAATCACTCTGGGGGGACTCTGTGAGCGTGAAGCCGCGCTGGATGATCTCACTGCGCAGGGCCGCCTGCACCTTGGGATCGCCCGAGTCATGGTCACCATGTGTAACTTGCACGCTGCCCCGCTTGGTCACGTGGCCGCTCGCCTGATAGGTGGCGGAACAGGAAACTGCGCCCAGGGAAATGAGCAGTAACAAAAGATGGGAAAGGCGAGGGAGCGACATGCGAGCCTTGTGGCCAAATTTAGTCGTGGTGTCAACCCTGGAGCGGGGAGAAACTAACGGAGGCCAGGGTTTAGACTGGCGGCCCTTTGCCTAACCCTTAGCCACGAGGGAGAATCCATCCTTCGTATCCTTGATCGTCCAGCCCAGCGCATCCACTTGCTGGCGCAGCACGTCGGCGGCGGCCCAGTCCTTCTGCTGCTTAGCTTCCCAGCGTTGCTGGGCTAAGGCCTGGACCTCGGCGGGGGCGGCGGTAGCGGCAGGGCGGTCCATTTCCTGGGCCAGATCTAAGCCTAACGCGTGGAGCACGTAATGCAGCCCAGCGTGAGCCGCAGCGGCCTCTACGGCGGTGAGTGACGCGGGCTTCAGACGATTAATGACGGAGAAAATTTGCCCCAGCGCTTCCGGCGTATTGAGGTCTGCTTCCAGCGCATCTAAGGCCATGACGAATGGCCCCGCCTGCGCGTGGCTCGTGCAGTCGGCATAAGCTAGCACCGCCTCGCTCCCGGCCTGCATGGCCAGGGCGCGGGCGTATTTGGAAATTTTCTCTAACGCCGCTTTAGCCGCGTCCAAACTGGCGAGAGTGAAATTTAACGGGGTGCGATAATGCCCGGACAATAAGACGTAGCGCACGCGCACGGGCGTGTGACCCAGCGCGGCTAGGTCTGCTAGGGTGTAGAGCGTGCCGCTGGATTTGGACATTTTCTTATTGTCCACTAGCAAGTGATTCACATGGAACCACAGCCGAGACATCTGCTGGCCCGTGCAGCACTCGCTCTGGGCAATCTCATTTTCATGGTGCGGGAAGACCAGATCCACGCCGCCAGAGTGCAGATCAAACGTGTCCCCCAGATACTCCCGCGTCATGGCAGAGCATTCCAGATGCCACCCAGGCCGACCCTCGCCCCATGGACTGGCCCAGAAATTCTCCCCATCCTCCGCCTTCCGCGCTTTCCATAGCACGAAGTCCGCCACGCCTTCTTTCTCGTATTCATCCACCTCCACCGCCGTGCCTAACTGCAACTCTCGCGTGTCCAAATGGCTCAGCCGACCATACCCGGCAAAGCTGCTAATCTTGAAATACACGGAGCCCTCCGCCGCATAAGCATGGCCCTTGTCTAGCAAGGTCTGGATCATCGCCAACTGCTGCGGGATGTGGGCCACGGCACTGGGCTCCACATGGGGCGGCAGTAAATTCAATGCGGCACAATCCCCATGAAACTGGGCCGTCCAGAACTCCGTCACGCTGGCTAGGGACTGACCTTCTGTGATCGCGCGGCGGATCGTCTTATCATCCACGTCCGTGATGTTCCTCACATGCAAGGTGCGCACGCCGCCTAGCTCCACGGTGCGACGCAGCGTATCCTGCACCACGAACGTGCGGAAGTTCCCAATATGCGCCGGGCCATAAACGGTAGGTCCGCAACAGTAGAACCGCAGCGTTTCCCCATCCATCGGCAGCACCGGACACTCTGCGCGCCCCATCGTTTCAAATATTCTTAAAGCCATGCCCTGGTAAACGTGCGTCCCCGCTCACTGGCAAGGTGAAAAGTAGGCTGGCCGCGCCAAGGGGGGCAGGACAAAAGAGCTGTGGGATGCCGCTACGTCTCTATCATCGAGAAAAATAATCCCGTAGGATCACAGAAGAACGTCCGCATGTAGAGGCCGAAGGTGAACTGGATTTTCCCCAGCGTGTCCGTGCCACAGTTATGCGTCAGAGCCGCCAGGGAGTAACCCCGGTAGTCCGTATCTAAATACATGGGAAACTGGATTTCCCCCACCGGAAATGGTTCCGCACACCAAGACCAAGGAGACGGGCCATCTTGGCCCGCGTTTGATGGAATGGGGGCTGGAAGCCCCCTCTCCTTGGTGTGCCGCAGCAGCAGCGCATTCCAACTCGCCTGATCCCAGAACCCCGTGTCCCGCATCCGTACCCCTTCGTCTATCTTCTGCCACGCGGCCATCACCTCATGGAAACACTCCGCCCGCACGGCTAGGCTGCCGCTGTTTACACCCGTGCGCTGCACTGCCAGCGCCATTTCTGCCGGGGTATAATAAGCCGCGTAGGAATCCTCATCCCCCGCATGGCCCCGCTCTGGTTGGTAACGGATGTCCCAGTCCCCCTCCAGCAGATGGTCAATATTCCGCAGCGCCAGGAAATCCGCATCTAGGAACAGCACCTTGTCATAGCCCGCCACGTCCAGCATCTCCGCCACCTTATATTTCCAACACCACGCATCCTCCGCCCCTGTCGTGCCAGCCAGTTGAGGCGTATCCAGATACACCTCCTCCAGCCCCTTCCGCTCCACCAGGAACAACGGATTAGGCGAATTCCGAAACACCACAATGTCCCCCGTAAAATACGTCCGTAGCAGGGAGGACACCAACATCTTAGCCAGGAAACGATTCCCCTCACTGCCCGGCGCATCGAAGCAGATCAGATAGATTAAATTAGGCACCACGCTCTCCGGCAGCGCGTCAGAGTCGGCACCGTTAGGCACAGGAATTGCAAAATCATTTGACATAAATTTAAAATTTCTTGACGGAATCCCCTGCTAGGAATAAACTGCCCTACCATGAAAAAAGAATCCATTAGCAAGCTAAATAATCGAGGGGGGGGCAGATAATCAAGCTCTCCGTAACAATATCGGTAATCTTTGGAACACCGCCTTCGGCAGGCGCGTCTTCCTCAAAAAATCGGGGTCGGCGGGGGTAGGCACGATATTATTAATGAATGGCTTGAAGCTGGATGTTTATGCACAGCAAGGCACCGGAGTCTCAAATCCCTTGAGGGGAGTCTATACCTTCAAGATTTACGCCATAGAAGCGACTGCGAGTGCTACTGCTACCTGGACTACTAACAAGGCCAATGCGACGACTTTCGTTGTGGGCACCCAATACAATCCGGCAGCCCCAGCCGCTCCGACAGCTGCCGATACGACAAAGGCTAATCCTCCAACCCATGCAACCTGGGGGACGGGGTCAGATCCCAATACTACGACTACTAAGAAAAAGAGTCTCAAGAGTGGCTGGCCTAAAATCACTGAAGTCGGGACTCGAACGGCATTTACTGAAGCAGTAACAGGCGGAGAAGTTAAGGGACAGAGCGTGACAGTGACAATCGAATGGGAGTATGACGATTAGCCGAAGTGGGCTGGTTGGCCTAGGTGTATTGTGCCTGGGGTGCTCATTAATGATTTGGAATGACAGCCTCCAATACAAGCAGGACAGGCTCCTTTCAATCCCCGACGCCACGGATAGGTCCATCACGGTCCCAACAAAAGGGGACGCCGCTGGGCGGACACAGATTCAGAGTGGTCTAACTCTTGCGGCGTATTCCGGTAATGGCCAGCAAACGACAGTGGATTGGCAAGCCGCCCTCGACTCAATCCGAAACCTACCCTATGAACAGAGAGGACAAGCCCAGGTAGATTGGATTGGAAGTAACGTGACCCAGATGCCTCCGGAGCAGATACCAGAGTTCGTTGACTTTTTGAAACTTAGTTGCGGAGACGCTGCTTATCAAACGAGTTTGGGGCGTTGTGTTGGCATAATGATGGAAGCAGCGCCCACAGCTGTTGTTGATTGGATGGCCAGAACTGGCGGGTCAACAGACAATAAATCTTTACTTCAGACTATGGGCTATAAACTTTTGCATTTTGGTGAGGAAGAAGCCTTAACCTTAATAAACAAACACAAAAATGATTCGCTCAAGTTCAAGTATTTGCTAGAAGGTTACATGAGTTCGATGACAAGCAGTACGAAATCGATGAATTACCTTGCCAACATCCTTCGGGAAAGTGGCTACGATAAAAATGGATCGGCATGGGTGACATTAGGAAGAAAATTAATACAAGAAGATGGCCCCCAAACACTACTAACCAGTATTTTTGAGAGCAAACAAAGTTGGGGAGGTGAGCGCGAACTGCTTCACTACGCAGGCGATGCCTTTGCAAAGGCGGATATCGTCGGCGCGGCGGACTACTGCTCTAGCCTAGCCAAAACAGGTGACACGCGTGCCAAATATTTAGCTACGGAAGTTGTTGGGGAATGGTTCAGAAATGAACCACGAGCCTTGTCGGAGTGGGTTCAAGCACTTCCGAAAGGTGCAATTAAGGATACGGCGTCTGAACAACTCGCGTTAAATTTAGCGCAAACTACACCAAACGATGGTTTAGAATGGGCAATTTCCATTTCAAATTCGAAGCTCAGGGATCAAACCGTCAAAACCATTTACCAAAAGTGGTTGAAAGAGAGTCCCGCCGAGGCCGAGGCCTGGAGACTCCAACACCCACCTGCGCCAAGCCCCACAAAGGTTGCGGATTAGCTTCCGATTTTACGCCACTCTCCAGGCAGGCTCGAAATGTGGCCAATTCACGAATACAACATGCAACCCAGATTTTTGCTACACACTTTCTGCATGGAATCCGAAACCAACTTTCAGCTAGCCTATGAACCTTGTCTATACGATTGCGATGGATAATCAGGTCGGCGGCCCCTTCGCAAGCATGGGAAAAATGCTTCTAGCCTCGTTACTTTGGACCTACTTTGATGGGGATTTACTTATTGTTCGGAACGTGACAAAAAATCCCCTATTCCACGCTGATAGGAACCGACTAACCGAACACTTGGTAGACGGCGGGAGTTCGAATCCAAGCTCCTAAAATATTATCCCAGAGTGTTATTTATTGATGAAAGTTATGAACATTGAGTTAAGGATTTAGAAACGCAGTCTGTTCCTCAAAAATGCAAAATCTCATATACCTAATCGCAGCCGACAATACTGCAGAGAGCCAGCACGCTTTAATGGCTAAGATGTTGGTCTCGAGCTTGCTACGGACATACTTTAATGGGCAAATTTTGGTGTTTCGAAATACCATCGAACCGTTTTTTAAGGTTGAGCGCAGGGGGCTGGAGGAAGTTTTCCTGGAGGCTGACGAGGGAGTAGCGCCTCACCGTCTGAAGTATCTGCTGAGAGATCAGGTTCGGGCATATCTCTACCCGGAGGAATTGCACGGACAACCTGCCTTTGCCAGTGTGTGTTTTCTAGATTGTGACATGCTGGCGTTGCGGGGCATTGAGCATCTGCTGGCAGGTAACCATTGGGACATCCTGTGGACGCCTGAGCCCCAGGCCAAGGTTGTAAGCCGCTACCATAATGCTTATCTAACAGATGATGAAATGGGCAGTATGGGCCACCTGCCGGGAGCTAACAGCGGATCGTGGGCGGTGCGGGCGGAGCATTATGACGCAGTGATGCAGGCCTGGGAGGAGATAGATACCGCGCAGCCGCTGCGGAAGAAGCGCGGAAGTGACCAGCCTGCGTGGAATCGGCTCTTGTTGGACACGCCACTGCGGAAGCGGAGATTTGAAAGGGATGAGATCCAGTTTCCCACGTTGGGTGCCACCTACGAGGCTTGTGACCAAGCGGCCCTCCTTCACGTTCCCGGAGTCACTCCGCAGATGAAGTTGCGGTGTCTGGCGGGTTATTTCTATGGGCGGTATTTTGCGGATGATCGGGGGTTGTTTCTCAATATTCTGGAGCCATGAACCTAGCCGACCAATTTCCCCAGAGGTTTTACATGAATCTAGGTCCACGGGATGACCGTCGGAGTGAGGTAGAACTCACATTTTTCCTGCATGGGCTGGAGGTGGAGCGGATGCCTGCGGTGAAAGCCGCGTGGGTGAAGGATGCGCGGGGTTACTCTAGCACCGTGCGGTATGCGTGTGGGATCACCAAGGCTCTGTGTGTGCGCCAAGCACGGCTGCGGGGGGCGGACGCGGTATTGGTCTTTGAAGATGATCTGGTGTTGGATGATGATTTCCAACGAAAGGTGGATGCGCTGGAACTGCCGGATGACTGGGGGATGTTTTATTTCGGCTGCCAGCATCTGGAACGCCCGCAGCCAGTATCCGCCGGGCTGGTGCGGGTGGGCAAGGCGCTAGACACCCATGCGGTGGCGTTCCGGGCACCGTATTTCAGCCAAATTCTAAAGGCGCTGCGTGGCACGGGCAAAGGAAAGCCTGTGACCAAGTATGCCTCCGACGTGGAACTATCCAATCTCCAAAAGCGCATCCCCACCTACGCGGCGTTTCCGAATCTAGCGTGGCAGGCGGTCTCGCCATCCGACATCCAGAACCGTGCCTATAGCAACTACGGCCCCCGGGGTCAGCAACTGGGGAGGCGGGAGCTGGTGCAGGGGCTGGAGTGGGAAATGGAACACCCCGGCCAACGTTGGTCCGAGGCCCGGCAGCGCTATGGCTCGGTAGAATGCATCGTGGTGGCGTGGCGGCCAGATAATCTGGTGCCTATCCTGCAAGCTCTGCGCGCGCAGACGGTGCCGGGACGGATTACGGTGGTGGTAGCAGGTCGGATGGTGGATGGCTCGGAGGTATCCGAAGAAGCGCTGACATTGGCGGATCGGGTGTTTCGTTGTTCGGAGAATTTTGGGCCTTACAATCGTTTCCTGCCGGGGTTTATGTGTGAAACGGACTACGTTTACTTCCATGATGATGACATGCTTCCAGGGCGTCGGATGCTGGAACATTTCCTGGAAGACGCGGCCATGCTAGGGGAGTTTGGCGTGCTATCACAAGAAGGACGCCAGCTCTCGGCGGACGGCGGTTACAATGCCAGCGCAGTGCCAGCCGCGGACGCGCCCAAAAAGGTAGCGCTGGCAGTGCGGGGATATTTCATGCCTGCCCGGCATCTGCCTCTGGTGCTGCAAGCCCGCTGGGAACTCGGCCTGCGCCCACAGGATGATCTGGAAGATGATCTGATCCTAGCCTACGCCATGAAGCGGCATGGGCTCGCTTGCTACATCAAATCCGCTCACACTGATCCAGAAACGAGCGTGAATCGGCAGGAACTCAGTTCCCCAGGAGCGCGGCATCTCCAAGCGGGGCACTATGCCAAGCGGGATGAATTTGTGAGGAAATATTTAGGCAAAGCATGAACAAGCAAAGAACAAAATCCAGGGAGTCAGTGGGGCCGCCCGTCAATTTGAAGAAGACGTTGGTTTACACGGTGGCGCTGGATTCAGCCGGAAATAATGGCATGAGGACGATGGCTAAGCTGCTGGTGATGAGCTTGCTGCGGACGCGCTTTCCTGGGAAAATCATGGTCTTTGGGAACTATGAAACGTCGATGTTCCCCACGGGCCGCAGGAACGTGAAGGAGGTGAGGGTGGATGATCTGGGGCTGACGGGTATGGAATTAGCCGAGTTGGCATGTGTGATGAAGTTCCGCGCTGGGGAGTGGATCTCTCAACCAGAGCGGTATGAAAGGATTCTTTTCCTGGATTGCGATTCTCTGGTCCTCGGGGATCTGGCTCCTCTGTTCAACTTGGATGCGGATGTGTGCTGGATGGCGGAGCAGGAGGAGGTGAAGACGTGGCATGGGTATCGGGGGTATTTCTCGGCTAAGGATCTGCGGAAATTGAAAGGGCCTGGGGCAAATAGCGGCACGTGGTGCGTGAAGGGCGAAGTTTACCGCTCCGTGTGCGAGACGATCCGGGAGATTGTCAGTGGTGGCTTTAAGCAGAAGGATCCCTTCTGGGGCGAGCAACCCGCCTGGAACAAGTTGCTGCATACGGGCCGCTTCCGCACCGAGGCATTTCCCGAAGGGCTGATTCAGTTGCCGATGTATGTTCACACAAAATATGACGATCATGTGCAAGCAACCGTGCTGCACTTTGCGGGAACGAACACGCTGAACAAAGTGCGGGCGATGTTTGGGATGTATATGGGGCGGTTCTTCGGGGAGTCGGCTCCTGCGTTGTTGGATCTGTGGGAGTGAGGTGGATGTTATGGCGTGGGCAACACGCGGTAATATGTCCGCACGGCACTGGTGGCTGGGAGTGCGCAGGCGTAGGAGTTGGTGAGGGCTACGATGCTAGAGACTGCGGTCCAGGTGGCGAGATCCGAACTCACCTCTAACTGATAGCGTCGCCCTGGCACGGCGGTGAATTGAGGCTGCCTGCGCCCGCCACGCTCGGCCCGAAGCTGGACTGGAATGGGGCCACGGTTAGGGTGAAGGTGCAGGTAGCAGTCAGTGCGCCCTGGGTGGCTGTGACGGTGATATCCGCACTGCCTGTGGCATCGGCCACTGGCACGAGGTTCAACGACCGACTGGCCCCGGCACCGCCGAGGCTCAGCCTGTCATTGCTAATGACGGCGGCATTTCCGCTCGTGGCAGTCAGCGTGTAGTTGCTGGCTAGGGTGTCCAGCCCCGCTACGGTAAAGGCCACGGCGGGCAGGGCGGTGTTCATCAACGTGGAGACATTCGCGATCACACTGATGCTAGGTGCCGTGATCGTCGTTGAGATAATCGTGGTGCTGTCATTCCAAACGGTTTCGGCCACGCCATCGTTCACGCCCAGCATGAAGCGCGTGATCTCCGTGCTGCCAGGCTTCCCGCGCTCCAGCGCATGATCGAAGAACCGCGCCCGCAGAGCCGTGGTGGCTGCTGCCGCCGTGCCACTGAATGTCCACGCGCCCGGTCCATTAGCCGTAAATCCACTCAACGGGCCCTTGGCTGCATTGTCGATCAGCACCGTGATCGTGAGCGTCTGCGCGGGCGTGGTGGCATCAGTGATGGTGACGTTAGGAAAGGGATGCAGACTGGTCAACGTGGGCTGATTTTGACTAGCCGTAATGCCGCTAATGACGGGCGTTTCCGGCTCCTCCCCCACCACCGTGAGAAACGCCACGAGGTCACCCGTAATCGCATTCACCGCGCCCCCGATGCCGCCAATCTGCTGGCTGGCTGGCGATCCATTGAAAGAAGTGGAGTCATAAAATTGCACCGCCGCCGTGAGCGTCGTGGCAGAATTTTCGTGGAAGAACGGAGCCGTCTTGCCTACGCCGAGCAGGCTCGGCACGTTGAACGTGCGGCTGTTGCTGGCTTGGCCGAGGGACTGTTCTGTGGGCAGCGCACGGTTTACTGATTGATTAGAAACCCGCGTGTCGAAGGCTTGATTTAATCCCAGGATGGTGCTGGGGGAGTTTTCATGAGGAGGGGTTAGGGGAAGAACGAAGTGGCGGCAGGCAATGTGGCGCTGAGCGAGTCATCGCTGGCGGGCGGCAGCGCGAACTAGCAGGATAAGGAATTGCGGAAACCTAGCAGGTGCATGAGGGGATGAAAAAAGAGATGTTGTGGATCAGACGCTACTGTGAAACGCGTTGGTTACATCAATGTGAAATTACCGCGCGCAGGAAGCCGGGGAACGAAATTTCCCGCAGCAGCGCATGAGTAGATCCAACGCGCTGAGGGAGATCAGGCGGCATCATAACCAAAAAACTTCTTGGTGGACAAATCTCTGAGCCCTCGCAACTTGGACTCCTTTTTGCGCTCCCTTTTATCTGATGAGAATCCTTGTTTCCCGTATCTTCGTGCTCGTTGTCGCCCTGCTAGTTTTGTGCTCAGAGAGCCGCTGGCAAGATTGCCCGTGGGTAGGCCGTGGGCTCTTCCTGCTGGCGGCGGTGTTAGTGGGCATCGGGACGCTGGGACGCATGTGGTGCTCGCTCTATATCGCGGGGCGGAAGAAATCGTCGTTAGTGACTACTGGGCCGTATGGAATGTGCCGGAATCCGCTGTATTTTTTCAGTTTGCTAGGAGCGGTGGGCTTGGGCTGTGCGACCAGCACCTTGACGATTCCCCTCCTCATCGCGGTGGCCTTTGCCGTGTATTATCCCGGCACCATCAAAGGGGAGGAGGCTGAGCTAGCCAAACGCCATGGCGAGCCGTTTCAAGCCTACCTGCGGGACGTGCCCGCGTTCTTTCCGCAGCGTTCCCGGTTGGTGGAGCCGGAGACTTACGAGGTGAATCCCATCACCTTTCGGAAGCATCTGGGCAGTGTGGTTTGGTTCGTCTGGGCGTTGGGCATCATTCCGCTACTCCAAGTGTTGCATCAATATGTGCCATCGCTGTTGAAGCTCTGGTAACGCCGAAGGCTCACGAAGTTGGTGGCGGCTTGCGAAACGAAAAAGCCCGGACACGCAGGGCGTATCCGGGCTTCTGAATTTATGACACGCGAGGCGTGTTAGGAGCTAGTCCCCCCCGCTCAGAGGATTCCGGCAGTTGTCGGCTTTGGTGCCGTAAGCATCACTGAAGATGTCCACCAGTTGGCCGTCCTTCTTGTCTTTAACGACGAGGTCTGCGCCCACGAGGTCGTTCACTTTCACGCTGCCGCCAGTGCGGGCGGTAATGGCGAATTTGCCCTTCCAGCAGCCACCAGGAACCTTAGGATCCCTGGACCAGACGCCGGGGCTACCGTCGATGCCACCGTCCATCATCAGCGGAGTGTTGGTGTCATCACGGTCCGTGGTGAGGCCAGTGACGTAGCCCCAATGATTTTCACCAGCGGCTAGGGCTTCGGCAAAGTTGTCTGCGGGGGTGCCGCGGTTGCCATCAGGTCCAGACTTACGACCATGCCAAGCACAACCTTTGACGAAGAAGACGCCCTCGTTGTCGATGAGATCCTTCACGAAGAGTTGGCGGTAGGCAGTGTTCGCGTCTTCGATAGCGGTGCCCGTGGGGTCTTCGTTAGGGAAAGATTGGTCATTGCCTGTGGCATAAGCGTAGAGCGCTTGGTGGATTTGGTAGGCTTGTTTGAGGGCGGCTTTGCCCTTCATGTCCACCATGATTTTACCGTAGAGTGGCACCGCACCTACCGCTAGTAAGGCGATGATGGAGACCACTACGAGGAGTTCGATGAGGGTAAAGCCCCCCGGTTTGCGTTTTAGTTTCATATTGTCTGATGTTTGGTTGTTTTATTTATGGGTTTATTATTGGAGTGGCGTTGAGTGGATCTGCGGCACAAGGGCGGCAGACTTTTCTCAACCCCAACGGCAAACTAGAGAAATTTTGAAATTTGGGCAAGAAAAATCGTAGGGATTTTCCCTAAGCTGGTGAGCGCGGCGGCGGCGTGAAAAGTAATCCTAGGTGCCCCGTTGGTTCCCAAATAAATCAATGTGGAGCCGCCGACAATACCGGTAGCCGTGCGCCTTACACAGTTCCACTAGCCACGCATCTTTAGCGGCTAGGCTGGGGGCATCTCGGCCCTCAGGCATGAGGAGAATCTGCGCAGCGGGAACGGGCAGCGCGAGTTCTGCTAACGCGTTAGTAATTTCCATGAGATCTGCCGGGGCACTGAGGACGAACTTTAGCTGATAAGGATACTGCTCCAGCCAAGCCCGCACCACGGCGGGTTGCCAGCGGGTCTGCTCATGCTTCGTGCGCCACGCCGCATCTGCTTCACTCGCCAGCGGGGTGGAGTTTCCTAACTTCGGACTGAGCGAGGCTAGATCACACGCGATGCCCGCTGGCAACACCGTCCCGGCCGTCTCGATGGTGATATGATAGCCCTGCTCCCGCAGCAAACTAGCCAACTCCGCCATCCCAGGGGCGATCATCGGCTCCCCGCCCGTGAGCACCACGTGGCGGGCGGGAAATTTCCCCACCTCCGCCAGGATGGCGGCGGGCGTCATCTGCTGACCCTCCGGCTGCCACGATGCGTAAGGCGTATCACACCAACGGCAGCGCAGATTACATCCAGACGTGCGCACAAAGACGGAGGGCACTCCGGTCAGCATCCCCTCGCCCTGGACGGAATAAAATAGTTCGGAAATTAACATGCAGGATTCATGGCCGAGGCTTGGATGCAGGCAAACTAAGATTTCCCCCACATGTCTATCACTACCAAACGAGGCGATACTGGCCAGACGGACCTACTCTTCGGCACCCGCGTCCCCAAGACGGATGGCCGCATGGTGGCGTTAGGCGCAGTGGACGAACTGAATGCCGCACTCGGCCTAGTGCGCCTTCATGCCAGCCGCACGGACACGGGAAAGATCATCGCGCGCGTGCAGCAGGAGTTGATCGCAGTCATGGGCGTGGTGGCCGTGCCGACGGAAGATTACCCCCGCTATCAACAAGCTGGCTACGCAGATCTAGCCCCCGCTGCGCTAGCGCGCATCACCTCCGAAGCCGTGGAAATAGAAGCGCAGCTACCTCCGCAAAAAGACTGGGTGCTCCCTGGCAGCAAAGGCCACGCAGGCTCGGCATATCTTGATTTTGCCCGCTGCGTCTGCCGCCGCGCGGAGCGAGACGTGTTGGCCCTAGCCATCGACCATCCCATCATCCCGCCCTATTTGAATCGGCTCAGCGATCTGCTCTGGCTGCTGGCGCGCTGGGAGGAATTATCCTAACAGTCGGAGTCGGCTTCGCAAGAAAGTGAACCCGCCTATGAGAAAACCCACTAGCTGATTCCGCCCAGCGGGCGGAACTGCTCTGGAGTCGTGAGGGCGCTCAGATTCTGCGCCAAGCGCGGCCATCGCGCTCCAGGAGGTCGTCGGCTTCTTGGGGGCCCCAGGTGCCTGCGGGGTATTCGCAGATGGGCGGCGGGGTGGGGGAGGCGTGCCAGGCGTTTTCGATTTGGTCGATGTATTTCCAGGCGTTTTCCACTTCATCCCGCCGGGCAAAGAGCGTGGCATCGCCTGCCATGGCATCTAGGAGCAGGCGCTCGTAAGCCTCCGGGCTGGCCTTGCCGAAGCTGGAGCTGTAGCGGAAATCCATCTTCACTTGCTCCAGGCGCATGGCGGCCCCGGGCATTTTGGAATACATGCGCAGGGAGATGCCTTCATCTGGCTGGATGCGGATGGTGAGCACGTTGGCGTTTTCCGCCGCAGAGTTGGCATTGAAGAGCACGCGCGGTGGACGTTTGAAATGCACGGAGATCTCCGTGGCTTTCTTCGGCAGTTGTTTCCCCATGCGCATATAAAATGGCACGCCTTCCCAGCGCCAGTTGTCGATCATGATGCGCAGTGCCACGTAGGCCTCCGTCTGGCTATCGGCGGGCACGCGGTCTTCCTGGCGGTAGCCCACGGCGGCTTTGCCATCCACGGTGCCACTGGTGTATTGGGCGCGGATCACGTTAGCGGCTACATCGGCGGCGTCTTTAAATGGGCGCAGCGAGCGCAGCACCTTTACCTTTTCATCCCGCACGCCGTCGGCAGAGAGGTCCGTGGGCGGCTCCATGGCCACGAGGCTCAGGAGTTGCAGTAAATGATTCTGCACCATGTCCCGCAGCGCTCCGGCCTTATCGTAGTAACCTCCGCGGCCCCCTTCCATGCCCAGATTCTCCGAGCACGTGATCTGCACGTGATCGATATAGCGGTTATTCCACATGGCCTCAAAGATGCTATTAGCAAAGCGCAGCACCATGATGTTCTGCGCGGTTTCCTTGCCTAAATAGTGATCAATCCGATAGGTGGCGTTTTCATGGAAAACGTCGTTTACTACTTGGTTCAAGTTCTGCGCGGTCGGCAAGTTAGTGCCGAATGGTTTCTCGATCACGGCCCGGCTCCATTTCCCTGGACCCGTGGGCACATTCAGCCCAGCGGCTTGGAGTTGCAGGAGGATGGGCGCGAAATTTTCTGGCGACGAAGCTAAGTAAAATAAGCGATTCCCGCCCGCTCCAGCTTGATCTAGCTCATTTAATAAAGTGGCTAGCCGCTGATAGCCGTCCGCGTCCTCGAACTCGCTCTGATGATAGTAAACGCCCTGGCTAAAGCTGGCCCAGAGCTGCGCGTTATGCCCAGAACGGGACACTTTCTGATTCATTGTCTCCAGCTCCGAGCGGAAGCTCTCGTGGGATTTTTCCCGCCGTGCGAAGCCCACCACCTTGAGCGTGGGCGGCAGCTCGCCCTCGGCGGCTAGGTTATAGAGCGCGGGGATGAGCTTGCGGCTGGTGAGGTCTCCAGACGCACCGAAGATGATCACAGTGCATGGCTCCGGGCGTTGCCGGGTGGCGAGTTCCTCGCGAAAGGGGTTGGTGAGAGAATCCAAAATAGTAGCGGGTCGTTAGAGTTTGGGGAAAGCGCAGCCATGCCATGCCGAGGCCGGGAAATCAAGAAGATCATCCGCCAGCGGGATGAGGAGTTTTGATCCATCGGATGAATGAACTCGAAAACAGATTTTAAAAAACGACCACTGGTGCGGGGAACCTGCTGCGATGGTGGATGGACTCCGACACCTTACCCCAAGGCCATTCATCCGCAGAGTCCCGCCGGGCGGATTTGCAGTCCGCTTACTGGGCCCTCCTCATGGTCCATCACTGCTGCACCACGCGGAAGAAATACTTCCCGCTCAGTCCAGCGCTGGGCACCGTGATCGTCTGCACGCCTCCGTTGCCATTCACGGTCACCCCTGCGTCAGTCCATGCGTTGGCGCTCAGGTCCGTCGTTTTATCCACGCGATAGGTGGCCCCCAGGTTGCTGGTGAAACTCAGCGTCAGGTTCGTGCCACCGGCTCCGGTGCGGATCACGCCTTTGATCTCGAAGAGCACGTAGGTCACGGCGGACGACTGGGTGGAATCCACGTAGGCATTGTCATTCCGGGCGCGGACCACGTAGGTCACACTGCGGCCGGGCGCTAGGGAACCATCCGCAAAGGCATTGGTCAGGCTGTGGCTTACCCACCTATGGCCGCGGACTCACGTTTACGCGGTAAAACACATGAGCCAGACCTGCGGGAGGCGTTGGGTCCGTCCAACTGACCAAGGTATCGGCGGCAGTGAAACGCGTGACTTCTATCCAGCCCGCTAGGCTCGTGCTCCGTTCAATGGCGTAGAGTTGGCCGGGGATGCTGGCGAAGCGGAGGTTCACCGTGGGACTGGTGCTTTCTCCGACCACGGAGGCGTCCACTTTGGCCGGGACGACTGGATGGAAGGCTTGCGTGGAGATGCCTGATCCCACAACTGTTGCAGCACCTTCCGTGATCCTCATGATTTGCAGCGAGGATTCCCCGGCCAGTTTCAGGTCCGCAAACGGCACACCTACTGCCTGCGGAGCCACTAGCACCGTATCTGCGTCCCCTCCGGGCGTTGATGAGGCAAGGATTTGCAGGTCTCCAATCCCCGCGACAGGCACTTGGAGACTGGCTAGTTGCGTGGGCGTCAGCACGGGATACTGGGCCACCAACTCATTCCCTTCCGCTCCATTGGTGATCCAGATTTGCACATTGTAGAGCGGCTGGGGGGTATTGAGGATAAAATTGCTTGTGGCGCTGGGGCTTGCGCCGTTGATTGCACCGGACTCCAGATCATAATCTCCAGGGACGCTGGTTATCTGGGAACTCGGCAGTAATTCCGTCCAGCGCAGCAGATGGTAGGTTTCATTTGTGCGCAACAGCCGGAACCCTGCGAGGCTTACGTCCCAGTAAGCCGAACCGGGATTCACGGACGGGCTATAGCGCGCTCCAGGATTGGCGAGCACTGCGGGGGCATTCCAGAAATTCTGCTGCACGGTAATCGAAGTTCCAGGTGCAGGTTGGAAATAATCCATCACACATTGGTTCCAGAGGAGCCCAGGCAAAACCGGATTTTGAGCATCGCCCACTGTGTTTGGGTCAACATGGAATAATCCCAGACAATGACCAATTTCATGAACCACAGTATCCAGCACGCAGGGCACATCGCATCTCATATCACCGAAATAAACCACTCCGATGGTGCCATCAGGCACTTTGTTGAACTGGTCCGGAGAACCTTTCAGCCCGGGCGTCTCCCCCTTTCCTGCCCAATTTGGAAACCCGACCTGGGGATTGATGAAGTAAAGATTGATGGCTCCGTCCAACGGTGCCCCGCGTGAGTATACCAAGCCATCGACCACGCCCGCGCGTTCATAGACCTGACGAGCCAGCGCCATCAGCGTGTCCTGTTCATCCGTTGGGACGGCGGCCGCTGCGGTTTCGCCCACTTTTACATCCGGGTTGGCGTTGCAGGCGATCCCCAGATTGTTACACCAAAAAGCATTATGTTGAGCCACCGTCCTCGGCCACGGATAACCGAAACAAAAATTCACCTTTTGTTGCGGTTTGCTGGCGCTGCGGACATTGAAAGGGATGGAGGTGGAGAAGGCGGAGAGGGCACCGCCGTTGAACGAGGTTACTCTGACCATCAGGGACGTAGCCGTGCTTTGGCTGCCAAGGTCTGCGAGGAAATCCCATTGGCCACTGCGCCCCGTTCCAGCAGGGACGATGGTGCCAGCGGCTCCGCTCACGCTGCGCATGATCAGCCACGTCGTCCCGCCATCGGTGGAGTAGTTGAGCCGGACCATTGCCCCGGCTGACGGGCTTAGGTCATAGTTGACCACCACGTTGCCTGTCGTCCGATTCGCTGTTACCGTAACATTGGTGGGAATGGCATCACGGGCATCCAAGTTTGAGTTATTGGAAGTGCCAGATCCCGTCATAGCATGGCTGGTAGTGGGCAATGCCAACCCAAGGCGGAGAAAGCACAGGACAGTATGGAAGCAAAGTAAAAGTGGCTTCATTGGTTTTTGTGTATGGTTGAAAAATTGCGGTTGTTTATCGTCGGCGTCCGCCCCCGGTTAGTCCACCTGAGCTTATCGCACTCGAACCCAGTCAATATGCACGGTGTTCATACCCGCGTTAGTAAAATAGAAAAAGACCCTGTGGTTTTCTATCGAACTGTTGAGAGTGGTTGTCATGGTTTGCGTGATATTGTTGAGACTTGGTCCACGCTCGTAAGTCACTGTGGTCCCAGTAATAGTTGCTCGGTATTCCATCCAAGCAGTGGTCGGATTTCCAGCGGTAATACTTCCGGAACCAAATGCACCGCTCTTCGCGATACGAAACCCTGGATTAGCTACTCCGGTCCAAGAGGATTCCATAAACAGAATGTAGTTCGTAAATCCGTCCCCGACAAATAGCGTCGCATCATAGTCCTCGTCGCGCTTCATGCGCCACTCGATGATGAGAGTATTTTGTTGAACTTCGACTTTGCCTTCCGAACTGAATCCTCTTGACCAATTGGCTCCAGAAGTCACCACCGCCGAACCATCAGTCATGCTCACTTGGCCTCCGGCATCGACCTTAAGGTAGCTTCATTGAATTCGTCAGATAGGAGATAGACGGGAGCATCCTCCGCCGTGACGCGGTAGCGCATAGTGGTGGTGACTTGGTTGTTCCAGTTGGCCCCGGCATCCCAGACGATCTTTTTCCCCAGCCCCACTGTGATCCCACTCCCCACCTGCCCCGTGCTCCCCGCCACCGGCACCGTCCACGTCACCCCGGCATCTGCCGAGATCTCCAGACTCACCGCCACCGCCGCCGTATCCGGGTCCGCAAGATCATAAGTAATGTCCACCAGCTTCGTCCCCGGACGCTGCACGCCGACGACATTCGTCACCACTGGCGGAGCCGCGACCAAAGAACCAACCCAGCCGGACAGGAGAATGGCACCCATAAGGAAATGGGGTGTTTTCATAAGTTAGGAGAGGCTTCGACAGCTAGATAGGTGATGGTGGCGTCTGCGTAGTGGGACATGGTGGGTGGAAAAGGGAAAAGGAATGGATGGGTTCAGTGAGGATTACACAATTTCTCGAAATTCCGCAGCACAAATTGTTAAAGTTTTTTTTCCTGCGTGATTTTCTTTGGCCCATACGGCGTGCTTCCAGCCGCCGACGCAGCACCGGGCCATACGCTCGGCGGCTGGAAGCACGCCGCTCCGCCAGCAGGTTAGGAGAGCACACTGGGAGTGGTGTGGCTCTGTCCGCCATGTCCTTCGTGCTGGGTTTCGCTGGGCTTGGTGAGATGGCGGACGGGAGTCACGGCACTACACCCTTGGTAGGGACACGTTGTGCGTGTCCTTGAAATAGGGCGAACCGACTTCTCTTTCCCCGTGCTCGGGTGAGGGGAGAAAAGTGGGTGCTCATGGTGAGGAAATTCTAGGGCTGGTGGTGGGTGGCAGGAACTTCTTCCTTCTTCCTTTATCATTCAAACTTTATCCGGCGGTGGGAGCAAGCGGGCTGTGTTGGCTGTGAGGATGCTCATTTGGCGGATGGCGATGGCGTTGAGCTTGGTGAGGCGGGTAGCCTGCGGGAGCTGCATGTGGATGAGTTCTGCGTTGAGGCTTTCAAGGTTGGCGAGAACGAGGAGTTGCTCGATGGTGGCGTGGTCCCGCATGTTGCCGTCGAGGGTGGGATTGGCCTCGCGCCACTGCCTAGCGGTGTGGCCGAAGAGGGCGACGTTGAGCAGGTCTGCCTCGGTGGCATAGGTGATGGCGGCTTGGGCCGGGGTGACCTCGGGAGGGATGAGGTGGGCTTTGATGGCATCCGTATGGATGCGGTAGTTGAGCTTGGAGAGGGTGCGATTGAGGTTCCACGCGAGGGAGAGCCGACGGTTCTCGTCGTCCTTGAGGCGCTGGAATTCTTTGATGAGGTAGAGTTTGAACTCCACAGAAATCCATGAGGCGAACTCGAAAGCGATGTCCTTATGGGCATAGGTGCCGCCGTAACGCCCTGCCTTGGAAATAAGGCCGATGGCTCCGGTGCGTTCGTTCCACTGCTTGGGTGTCAGCGTGAAACTGTTCAGGCCGGCCTGCATTTTAATCCCGTCGAATTCGACGGGATTAAAATCGGGGTTGTGGAGCCGCTCCCAGATGCCGAGGAATTCGACGGTATTGCGATTCCGCAACCAGTTGCGGATCAAGTCGTCAGTGGCGTCAGGATTGCGGTATCTGGCGATGTCTGTGAGGCAAATGTAGTCGTCCTCCCGCTGCGTGACAATGTTCACAAGAGTTCCCTGCACTTCGATGGTGGCTTTGGCTGGCTTTTTCATGAGGCTGGATTGGGTGAGGGCGGAGGGCGAGAGGGCGGAGGGCGGAGGGCGGAGGGCGGAGGGCGGAGGGCGGAGGGCGGAGGGCGGAGGGCGGAGGGCGGAGGGCGGAGGGCG
>JAYVOP010000124.1:0-6885 GCA_043757865.1 Verrucomicrobiales bacterium
GCGAACGAAACCTCCCAAACATCTTCTGTCTTGGCGTCGGGGAGAACTAGGCCGAGCGGCTGGTCGCGGTGGATGCACGGCGAGCCGTATGGGCAGGTAACGCCGAACGAAGGAAGCGCGACAAGCTGGCGAGAGAAGTCCACGACAAACCACCGATACTGTGGTGCGGATAGTGACGCGAGGGAAATGTAGTAACGTGATGGCACGCCAACGGGTCGGAAAAGCTGGGCGTCGGAGTGAGGTATCCCGGACACTGTGTAAGTAACTATGCAGTCGGAAGACGCGCGGAGTGGCGGCGCATACCAGAGAAGCCAAAGTGCTACCGCTACAACGATAGCTGTCAGGAAACCGCCTGCTATCCAGAGTGTCTTCTTCGCTTTCATTCACAGGAGGTGCGAGCAACGCCTAACGTTAGAGCGCTGGGGCTAGCGGTAGCCGTGCTGGCGCTGAGGATTTTAGAAAAAACTCCGGGGCTACCGCTAGTCGGTAGCCGCGTTCTTGTTCGGCTAGTAGGCTATGATAGAGGTCGCGAGTCATTATGGAAAACGATACGGGCAATGACAGGGAAGTCAATGCATAGGATTTAGGGCTCAGCATGGGAATTCAAGGGACTCTCCCTGGCAGGATCAGGTTTAAGTATATCAGAGGCACAGCTCCAAATCAAAACGTGAACACCTCCTGCTATAAAGGGGTTTACGCCCGCATCCAGCGCTATCGAACCAAAAGCCGCACCGATCCATGGAGGGATAAAGCACAGCAAAAACACAAAAGCCCAGATGCCGCTCCACCACTGACACCCCCGCCAAGCAAATCGATGCCAAGAACTTGCCCTGCCAGTCACAGCGCACAAGAGGCTAAAAAGCCAAAACAGAACGCTCGGATAGAAATACCATTTGGTGACCATTGCTGCTCCGAGCGTCCAAAGAATCATAGAAAGTGTAGCCACACCCACAGCAACTACTAAACAGGTTGGGGCTAGCTTGGCTCCGCGATAAGCTTGCATAAGCGGGGATTGCCGAACGACCAAGCTCACCCGCCGCCGGAAGCGCAGCGAGGAGGAACGACGAGCGAAGCTGTAGGCGGTCGGGTGCAGCGCCTTGTTCGGCGGCTGTCCTGTCTTTTCGCCTCTGATCTGGCAGCTAAGGCGCGAGATAATGGAGCGTGCGGTCAGCCGCAGGATCATCGAATTTTGCTGCATCGAGTTCGGCTTTCTTAACCGTTGAGCCTAAGCCAATATAGCCGATTGGGTGATAGCCGCCTGCAAAGTAATTAGCCGTAGCAAAACGTGTTGACGGCAGATTGCCCGCCGGGTCGCAGATTGCCAAAGCCATGGTATAACGACCTTTGGGTAAATTTTGCGGTGCCGTAAAGCGCCCCTGCACTCGATTCACCGAGGGCGGCACAGCGTAATGTTGCGCAGGTGACAGCCAGAAATCTCCGGGGAGCCAACGACGAATATCGAGGTTTTGGAAGTTCGCCTTCCATACGGGCTTTTTGGTCGTCTCGTTGAGCAGGCTCAACTGCACGGCCCACGGATAGTAAAATGGTGTCGAGCCGGTATTACGCACCCCAAACACGACTTCAAAGGGGGCTCCGGGAAGCACGCTGGCTGGATAACGCACTTCATCCAGGACGAAACGATAGCCAAAGGCTTTTTGCACTTCCTCGGCACCATCTCGCGCCGCTTGATTTTTGCGGTCGTAATCAGAAATCCAAGCCAGATGATTGCAGTGCAACTGGCGAATCAAGTTAATGAGATAGTTACGGTGAAGAGGATCGCTGAGAGTGTCCTCAGGATTATCACCGGGTTGCTCTTTGGAGAGGCCCCAGTCAAAGGCTGTTTCTCCGCCAATGGCCGCCGTTTGCCAGCGGTCGCCCAACTTCAGAATGCCATCAGCATGGTAGTCTTGTTCAACGTGGGCAAAGGAATCCCAGTAGACGCCGAATCGGTAGGCGCGAAAATCCCACGGATGGCGCACCATCACTAATTTGTTCTTGAACGCAGTGGTGAAAGCAACGCCCATCAGCTTTTGGAGTTCGGGAGAAACATCCGGCGTGTGGTGTTCGCCCCATTTCCCGATCATCCCCATTTGCACGAACGCCACGCGCGGATCGTTATCCCAAACCTGACCTAAACGCCCAATCAGGCGCACCAGGCGGCGCTTGAATTTTTCGCTGGTGTAGTCGCCCGGCTTTAAGTCGGCAGGCCAATACTTTTCATCTTCTTTTGACCATTGGAGGTAAACACGCGGAATAACCTTGACATTGTGCGCCGCCGCGTCCTTCCACTGCGCGTTGCAGAAGGCGCGAATCTTTTCCACGCCGTCCGCTTCGTCGTTCTCGATCTCGTTCCATTTAATGTTGACCTTTGCCAGCGTGCCCCAATCGAATCGCTCGTTGTCGGGCCACAGCCCGGTTACGAAGCCCATTAGCGGGTTGCGTAAAGCTCCGTCATACACTTTCGGTTTAATTACGACTTCCTGGGCACGAACCGCTTTGAGCGAAAGCAGCAATAGTAATGGCAAAAAAAGCTTCAAGCGGCACCTCATAGCAGCAGCGGGTAATGACTCGTTAATTTTCATTTCGACGATTAACATTAGCATACTTCAAGTATGACGCGCAGCCAAGCCGCGCGCAGCCGCCGAACGACCCCAAGCTCAGCGACGGCGGAGCGTGGCGCGGCGCGTGCCCAACCGTGGAACGAACGCCCGACGCCACAAATGTAAGCGGCGCTCGGCTCGCAGAAAGCACGCGCCGTGACACGCGGAGCCGTTCGCTGCAGCGCATGGTTAGCCGTTGCGGTCATTTGGTTTTGCCACGAATCGCTTCGGAAATTCCTGGGAATGCTTCTTCTGCCAAGCGGCCCCTGCCCGGCGTCGTGCGCAGTTCTGCTGTTCGGCTCTGTGAATATGGCATTTCCCACCACCGCACTTGCTCGTTGTAAAGCCACACGTATTCATCGGCGGTCGCGCGCGCCGTGGCGAGCGTCTTCGCAAGCCGCTGTAGCCGGGTGCCGCCGGGCCACGCCGCCAACGCGTGTTCGGTGCCGACAGGGTTGAGATAAGCATCCAGATAAATGCCAAAGCTCACGCTGACCTGTTTCCTATACTTGGCTTGGTTCTCTGGCGAAACGAGGCGTTGGATGGTAGGGCCATTTAGTTCACGCTGAATTTCTCCAAACATTAAGTCCGTTTGTAAATAATACGCATGTTCCATCCCATCCACGAGGCGTGCGCCCGGTGGCAGCGCATCCAGCCAACCATTCAGAAATGCAGGCCAAAGTCCGTAATCGTCCGCTCGCAGCACAGCCTCGGAATCGTCTCCGGCAGCATCGCGGTTCAACGAAAAAAGCCACAGTCCGAAAACGGTGATCTCGGGAAATTCCTTCACCATTGCACCCATCACTTCGTGTCCTCTCTGACGCGCTTTGGCACTCACCTCTGCAAAAGTTCGTCCGCCGGAGGGATTCCAACAATATTGTTTCCCGTCGTAGGATTCAGGGTCGAAACAGATACCTTTGAAAGCCGTCTCGCGACATAGCCAGGCCACGCTGCCAAGATGTTCGGCGACCGTGGCCCATTGTGCGTCGTCAAACCAGTCCAGTCGTCCCGGAGTAGAGTTGACGCGAATGAAGTTGTGCCGGAAGCGTATAAAAGCGCAGGCCCGCAAGTCCTCGCTTGCCTGCTGCAAAGCCTCTCTGGGCCAAGCGATTGGATCGAGGATCGCGTCCTCATCAATCGTTCGGCCGCCGTGCCGCGTATGAATTCCCACGATAATGCCCTCGAATGGCGCTCCAGCCTCCATCGCCTGCCAGTGCTGACGCACAAAAGCAGTAGTGGGTTGATCCCAACCAAGCTGAAGCAAATGCTTGGGAGCTTGGGCTTGGATAGGCGTGGCTGTAAAAACCACGAAGAATAGGAATAGAGAACGAGTGATCATATCGAGACGGTAGTAACGCCTAACATGCTACTTAGCGGTGTAGCAAGGCGGGTTTGATTCGTAATATTACAGGTGCTAATGCGGCAGCATCGTCGTTGTGCGTGGAAGATTTAGGATTTTCTCGCTTGGCAGGCTGGGTGATGGCGGATAATGCGGTGATATGGAGAACTACTTATGAGTGATAATACGGCCTATTTATTGAGAGGGTGGCGCGAAGCGTTGGCTGCGGATAATGCGGTGAACTCTGCTGACAAGCAAGGTTTTTCTGCGGTCGTGGAGAAATATATTTTGGTCTGCGAGAAGCGCGGCTGGGTGGTAGGTGTGGTGAGGGTCAAGGAATATGTAGAGTGGGTGGAAGAGGTGCGGCCAGAGGTGGGGCGGTGGGAGGATGGAAGGCGGGCGCTGCGGTGGTTGATGAATTTTACGAAAGCGGCCCAGGTGCCGGTGGGTGGTGCGTGGAAGGGGCGGATGGTGCAGCGGCTGCGGGCGCGGAACTATGCGGAGCGGACGGTGGAGACGTATGGCGGGTGGGTGGAGCGCTTCGAGGTGTGGTGTGGGAAGGCGGGGGTGGGATTGGAGGCGGTTTCCGGGCGGGAGGTGCGGGGTTTCCTAGATGATCTGGCGCTGCGGGAGAAGGTGCGGGTGGCCACGCAGCATCAGGCGCTGAATGCGGTGGTGCGGTTTTTTGCAGAGGTGTTGGAGCGTCCGGTGGAGGGGGTGGAGGGGTATCTGCGGGCGCGGAACACGGATAGGGTGCCAGTGGTGTTGAGTGTGGAGGAGGTGGGTCGGCTGCTGGATCAATTATCCGGCACGGAGCGGCTAATGGGGGATCTGATGTATGGCTGTGGTCTGCGGCTGATGGAGTTGCTGCGGCTGCGGGTGAAGGACATGGATGTGGGGCAACGTCAGGTGGTGGTGCGGGGTGGGAAGGGGGATAGGGATAGGGTGACGGTGCTGGCGGAGCGGGCTGTGCCAGCGGTGGAGGCGCATTTAAAGAAGGTGAGGCGGCTATGGAAGGAGGATGTGGCGGCCGGGGTGCCGGGGGTGTATTTACCGGAGGCGTTGGGGCGGAAGTATCCAAACGCAGGGTTGAGTCTGCCGTGGCAATGGGTGTTCCCCACGCGGGACTTGGTAAAGGATTCAGTGAGTGGGGTGCAGCGTCGGCATCATGTGCATGAGCGGACGTGGCAGGTGGCGGTAAAGGCCGCAGCGGAGCGGGCAGGGATAGCCAAGCGGGTGACGCCGCATGTGCTGCGGCATTGTTTTGCCACGCATCTGCTGGAGCGCGGGACGGATATCCGCACGCTGCAGTCGTTACTGGGGCATAAGGATGTGAAGACGACGGAAAATTACACGCATGTGATGCGGCAGCGGGGGCTGGGGGTGCGGAGTTCGTTGGATTGACTTTTTTAAGCCGAAAAAAAAACGGAAAAAAGGAGAAAGGGGGACTGAAATCACGGGGTGAGGTGCTCCTAGCCTAGGTGTGGTGTGGGGGGATCGTGCCTGCGCTTCTTTTTTTTTTCGAGATGGGTCAGAAAAGGCTACTAGCTCTACTCTGTCACTTGCGGTTGGGGTGCTTTTGAGATGCGGAGGCATCAAAGCAATTAGCCGGAACTCTGAGCGTAGCGATACCCCCGGAAAAACCCCCGTGAATGACTGCATCTCGGCAGGGATGCTAGCAAACGCGGCCCGGTGCAGAACGGCTCGGCTTGCTGGCATGCCTGCCGGGATGCGGTGATGTGAGCCTGGGTTCCGGGGGTAATCGCTACGCTCAGACCCCCGGCTAAAAGCTGTGATGCCGCTGGCATCAATGGGCGTTGTCCGGGGGTAATCTCTACGCTCAACCCTCGGCTAAAAGCTGTGATGCCGCTGGCATCCAAATCCCGCCCATGAACCCCAATCGACAGAGTAGAGTGAAGAATGACGTTGCCTAGGACAAGGCGAACTTGCTGATGCCGACCAGCGGACTACGCTGGAGGAAATTTTTCTAGAAATTCCGCTTCCCACCGCCGCTCTCTTCCTGCCAATTACAGGCCATGTCCCGCTCCGCTTTATTTCTCTGTCTCACTGCTAGCTCGCTTCTAGCAGATACCCCCACGTCCACGCTCCAGCCCTGGTATGAGGAGCTTTTCCCGGTGCGTCCCATCGCGGTACTCACGGTGCCAGATGCTCCCCGCCAGCTCCTGCTAGTGCAACAACGCGGCCAAGTGCGCCTGCTGCCTGCGGACGAATCCGCCGTCACCGCCCCGCTCTTTCTGGATCTGAGCGACCGCCATTTAGAAGCCGATGAGGCTAGTAAATTCGAGGAAGGCTTGGTGGGCATGACGTGGCATCCGCAATTCGCCACGAACCGGAAATGCTACCTGACTTACACCCGCCAAGACCCCAAGCGCATCGTCCTGAGTGAAATGCAATGCCCGGCCGCCCCCAGTTTGCACGCCGATCCGAGCACGGAACGCATCTTGCTAGAACTCCAGCTTCCCTTCTGGAATCACCACAGCGCGTGCCTCTGCTTCGGCACGGATGGGCTGCTGTATATTACCATCGGAGACGGCGGTGGGCCGCAGGGCGGAGACCCGCTGCGCCATGCGCAGAATCCTTTCAGCCTCTTCGGCAAGATTCTCCGGCTGGACGTGGATCACCCCACGGGAGCCCGCGCTTACGGCATTCCGGCGGACAATCCCTTCGTTGGCAAGCCGGGCTATCGTGAGGAAATTTACGCGTTAGGCGTGCGCAACCCTTGGGGTCTCAGTCGGGCGCCCGATGGCCAACTTTGGTTCTGCGATGTGGGTCAAAATCTCTGGGAGGAAATCAACCTCGTGAGCAAAGCTGCGAACTACGGCTGGAGCTACCGGGAAGGCCTGATTGCTTATCCCGACCGTGCAGACCCGCCGCCTGTGGACACGAAATTTACCGATCCCATCTACCAATACACCCGCAATGAGG
>JAYVOP010000125.1:0-1886 GCA_043757865.1 Verrucomicrobiales bacterium
GCGGAGTTCCAGACTGCTGCCGCCGCCCGCCGCGCGCTCGTCCCAGCGGCCTCCCGCCGCGTAGCTCACGGTGCTAACCGTGTTGCCATTGGCATCTTCCAGGCGCACGGTATCGCCACTATGGGAAAGGCTGCCAGACCAATCACCCACGATGGTGATGGCGGGATATTTAGCCGCTAGCGTCAGCTTATGCGCAGCGACCACAAGGTAGCCGCCCACCGGAATGGTGGTATTAGGGAAGGTGTAATCCGCGCCTCCATGCAGTGCCCAGCCTGTGAGCACGACCGGACTAGCGCTGCGGTTATAGATTTCCACCCATTGCTCAGAGTCAGCCGTAGAGCCCGTGGGGAGGTAGCTGGGTTGGTGGTGGAACATGATCTCGTTGATGACCACGCTGGTGGGAATGGTGAACGTATTCCCGCTGCCCGGCGTGCTGGCGTTAGGCCGTTGCCAGAGGCCCGTGCTGGTGCGCGCCTGCGGTGTTATGTCCACAGCCAGCGCATCTACTAACGTGGCGCTACCGGGCGCCAGGAAGAACAATTTATCTCCCGCCGCCGGCAAGAATCCGAGCTGCGTGTCCGTCAGCGCCAACGTGGCATTTCCGGCTAGGTTACTGACGGGAAAGGTGTAGCTAGCGCCCGTGGAGCTGAGGATGCGGTAGCCGCCTAACGCCTGCGCGCTGCTGCCACGATTGCTGATTTCCACAAAGAAACCTCCCGCCGTGAGCGTGGCGCTGGAGACTTCATTGAAGACCAGCGGGATGCTGCTGGATGGCGGTGGCGGCGTCTCCGTGAGGGTGAGGCTGGCGGCAAAAAGAGCGTCGATATCACTAGCCGCCGCTTGGTGCAGTTCCACGGCTAACGTGTTCACCCCCACTTGAAAGGCCGTGGCGGGCACCACGATGCCGCCGCTGAAGCGCGGGTAGAGCACCGCGCTGGAAGCCAGCGTGGAGGCCGTCAGCGCGCCTGCGGGGAGATTCTGCCGGAGGATCTCCTGACCATTTAAATAGAACACCGCACCGTCATCCACCAGGTGCTCCAGGCTGAGGTTATACGAAGCTAACGGATTGCCATTCCAAGTGAATTTCTGCCGGAAATAGGTCGTAACCGGATTGCTGGCCAAGGCCGTGCGCGCGATGATCGGCACGGCAGTGGCATCCCATTTCGTGCGGAAGCCAGCGGGATTATCGCTGCTACCGCTATTTGTCCAATCGAACTCCAACACGTTCGCCCCCGCCAGTAGTAAGGAACTGGCGACGGAATACGGCCCGTAGAAACGATCGAAGGCGGTGGCCCCCGGCGTGATCACCGTGCCATTCACCCGCATCCGATCAAAGGTGTTATCCACGGATACATACAGGTTCACGGTGGCCGTGGCGATCTTCCAAACGGAGAGATCGGCATTTAAACGATAAGTATAAGCAATTGCCGGGGTGTTGTCCTGCCCATTGGCGGTGGGGCCGACCCATTGGGAAACATTGTCCGCCGCTAGCCACGCCGGGTGGCCGATCTCCACATACGGGCCGAGATTCGTGGCGGTATTAATATAGTGGGGATCCCGTTGGCCGGAGATGACCACGCTGCCATCGGTGTTGATGCCTGTGTTCGGTAACCCAACGGTCATCTTTTCCCGATGCACGGGCGGTGGGTCCGCCACGGGCGGTTGGTCATTGTAAAATTTCACCTCACTGAGGCCCGCATAGCTGTTGGTGTTCCCCCAGTTAGCCGTGATATTGAACTGGATCTGCCGCACGCCGCTGCGCACAAAGGAGATCTCCTCCCCGGCATAAGTCGTCAGCCCACTCGCCTGGGCAAACGTATAAGTGCCCACGCTGGTATAGGCTCCACCCACGCTCGAGGCCACCAGGATCTCCACCGTCTTAGAGC
>JAYVOP010000126.1:0-6863 GCA_043757865.1 Verrucomicrobiales bacterium
GTGCGTAGCATGACGCCCAGCCACTGAAGCGGAGTGCCACTCCGCGCTCCCTGGATGTCCTGAATTTTCAGAGTTCCAGCTTCGGCAGCCCAGGCACGATCTTCATCGTCTCTAGGCTGACGGTGGTGACGCGAAGGAGTTTTCAACTCGGGCTGAACAAGGACGCACGGGACGTGATCATCTCCAACTGCCTCATCGCTCTCCCGTTGACATTGCAGAAGAGCGCAGGGCACCGTCCCTTTGTGAAATAACGTTCCGACACCCCGTCACAGCCAAATATGAAAATCTCCATTTCCGCCCTCATCCTTGTTCTCAGTGCCGCATGTGCTTGCGCCGCGCCATCCATCGCAGGTAAGCCGGAGGGCACGGTCGTGGTCCCAGCCGATGCGGCACTCTATGCGTCCGCCATTTGGGAGGAGGACAAGAAGACCGCCAGCATTGAAAAGATCGCGGTCACAGGCGCGCCGTTCACCAGTGCGCTGCGACTCACGGTCACGCAGCCGAGCCCTGAGGCCTGGCAGATCGGCACCGCTACAAAGACCAGCGCGCCTGTGCAGAAGGGAGATGTGCTCTGGGTCCCACTGGCGGCACGCAGCATCGAGAGTCTGGAGCCCACAGGCGAAGCGTATGCCGACATCGTTTTCAGGCTCAAAGACGTTGCTGACAAAGAGGTGCGCCCTCTGGAGCGCCTTAGCTCCGTCTCATCACACACGGCTGCACCATGAAGTATCTGCCCGCCATCTGTCGTCATCTCCTCCCCCACCCCCAAGCCAATCCATGACTAAGTTCACCACTCTCCTCTGCTTTCTCTGCGGACTTCTGTTGCAAACCAACGCCGCCGAGCCCACGCGCATCCTCATCGTTGTCGGCCCCACGGATCATCCGCCGGGCACGCATGAAGTCGCTGCCGGAGGCCGTGTGATGAAACACGGCCTCGAAAACATGAACAACTTTCTCGGTGTGAAGGTGGACCTTGCCGAAGGCTGGCCGAACCAAGCGTTGCGCGATGCTGCGACGAGCGTGGTCTTTATTGGCGATACCTTTCCTGCGAACCGCCTGCCGAACGCGGAGCAAAACCTCGTTGATCTCGAAACAATGATGAAGCGCGGCTGCGGCATCGTTTGCGTGCATTATGCCACGGGATTGCTCGGCAAGGACGTGAAGCCCGATGGCGATCATCCGTTGCTGCGCTGGATGGGCGGCTACTTTGCGAACCGTTCCTGCGCGCATCACGAGTCATTCGCGAAGATTTTCCAAGCCGCCACCATCACGCCCGCCGCGCCCCAGCATCCGGCATGGCGTGGTGTCCATGAGTTCACCGTCCATGACGAGCCATACACGAACAACTACTTCGGCCCGAATGGCAACCAAGCCGCTGCCAACGTGACCGTGCTCGCAACCGCAATGCTGCCGCCGGAAGCACCGAAGAAGGAAACCGTCTCCTGGTGCATTGAGCGGGCCGATGGCGGACGCGGCTTTGCCGTGGTGATGCCGCACTTCTTCCGCAACTGGAATCAGGACGACCTGCGACGCTACATTCTCAACGGCATCGTGTGGTCAGCTAAACTCGACGTGCCCGCCGAAGGTGTGCAGACCACGTTGCCAGACCTCATGACCTTTGCCCCGACGAACCTGGAGCCCCAGCCCTGGCCCAAGAAGGATCCAGCCAAGCCTGTCGCCAAATAAATTCACTCCTATCTCCATGAAACGACACACCTTCATTCAGTATCAACGTCCCGGAACAGGCGACGACGAGCGGGAAGCGTCGATGACACGACAGATGCCATATGAGCCGTTGCCTGCATCCGCTTTGTTCGCCCTCAATGGTTCGTTATGGGAGCTCTTCACTTCTTAGTCTTGGTGACAATTCGTCCAATCTCCCGGCCATCTTGGAGGCTACGTATTTCATGAATGGTCTTCGCCCCGACACTGACCACGAGTAACTTGGAGGCATCAATCTCATCAATCGATACCAACACTGTATGACGGTATTTGGAGTGTTCTACTCCAAGTGGCTGGACATGAACCCTCCAGACCACAATCCCCTTACGAAGCAACTCTAGCTCCACGCCGCTATCTGCAATCGGACAGTATCGTATCAGCAGAGTGTCGGCGGTCTTGTTTTTTAGTTCGATGGTCTCTGTCTGCGAGAAAACACCGTTACCCCCCTCAAACCATTTCGGCTCGATGGCAGGTTGCGACTGACTTGGTGTCTGCTCTGCTGCTGTGGCTGCGAGCGAAGCTAGGAAGCAGACTAGACTGATGATGCGACTTCCTGTCATTGGCGGAGGACTCGGTTTCTTTGCCTAACATCCTACTTAGCGGTAGGAGGTCGTGGCTTGGGTTCGTATTATCACAGGTGCTATTGCAGGTGCAACGTCGCTGGGCGTGGAGGATTTCGGATTTTCTCCGTTGGCGGGGTGATTCATGGCGGATCGTGCGGTGCGAGGAAGTAATGTTTGCGGGTGATAAGACGGACCATTTACTCAGAGGGTGACGGGAGGCAAAAGCGACGGATACTGCGGTGAAAACGAATGAGGGGCAAGGTTTTTTCTGCGGTGGGGAAACATAAGTGAGTGCTTCCCGGATCATCAATCCGGCCACGGAAGGCGGGCGGTGGTCCCATTGATAGGATGGGCCGCCGACGTTGGGAGCCAGACGGTGAGGCGGGCGGAGAGGGACTCCAGCGCAGCGACTACCGCAGCATTTACCAGATGGGCATGGGCCTCATTGCTGCGCTGCAGTCGACACCTCATTGACCCGCCGCGTTCGCTACCTGAGGTGCAGAAGTTTGCGGCTAGAAGCACGCTGCTCCTGCTCTCGTTCCATCTAATTGCTGATTGCTCTGGCCACGGGCGCTGCGGATAGGTGGGTGGAAATGATACCATTGACGCAAGATTTATTAGTGGATGCAGGCGGCTGGGCGGCCTTGAAGGAGGCGCGGGCGCTGCATCTGGCGGGGCGTGTGCGGGAGGCATCCTATGTGGATGGGCTGTTGATTGGTATGGTGAGGAGTGGGGAAAAGGAATTTCGCAGTGGGCTGCGCATTCGCAGTGGCACGGACATGGAGACGCTCTGCACGTGTATGGAAGCGCAACGGCGGGGGGTGGTGTGTGCGCATGCACTAGCCGTGGGACTGGAGGTGATGAAGCCTACGTTGGCCGCTGCGGTGGTGGCTCCGCCACGCGTGGTGGCGGCGGTGCCTAGCACACCCGCGTTGCCATTTTACGTAGAGGGCACGGGGCCCGCCATAGCGCTGCATGTGATCTTGCCACCGAAGTTTGCGGAGGCGTGGGCAAAGAAAAATTTCACGCTGACGATTGAGTTCACGCTGGGTTCTCAGCGGCGGCCATTTGCCACGCATGATGCCCGGCGTGAGGCGTGCTGTGATGCGGCGGATCTGCGGCTGCTGCGTGTGCTGTGGCCGCTGTGGGGCGGGAAACCGAACAGCATGGCGGTGCTGAATCGAGAGCAAATGGCAGCGGTGCTAGCAGCTATGCCGGGGCATCCTAGGGTGACGTTTGGGAAAGCGGAAACTGCGCTGATCAGTGAGGAGGCGCTGTGTCCCACGCTGCATTTCTCAGCTGCGCCTAACGGTGAGGTGACGCTGCGCTCGGATGTCAGCGGTCCACTGCTAGTGGCACAGACGGCGGCTTGGCGGCTGGTGGATGGCTGTTTGCAGGCGGTCTGTCCGGGCTTGCCTGCGGCTTACTTTGCGGTGTTCTCTGCGCCTATCACCATTCCGGCGGCGGCGGTGCCGGGGTTTTTTCAGCGGGAGGTGCCGCTGCTGGAGGGCTTCTTTGCGTGTGTGGGGGCGGAGGAAATCATGGCCACGCTGGAGCCTGTACCAGTGGCGCGGCGGGAGGTGCGGCTGCTGATCGAGGGATCGCTGAATTTCCTAGCCGCACGATTTTTGACGAAGCCACAGATGCCCGACTATGCGCGGCTGGAGCGGCTGGGGTTTGGATTGCCGGATGGAAAAGGGGAAATGATGCTCAAGGGCGAGCGGTCCATTTTGACGTTCCTAGCGGTGGAGTTGCCGAGGTTAAAACGCGATTGGCAGGTAACGGTGGGCGAGCGCTTTGCCCATGTGACGCGCACGGTGGAGCGCGTGGAACCTAGGCTGGAAGCCCGGGGAAGCGGTGAGCAGTGGTTTGATCTAGCATACGAGTTTGAGACCGTGAGCGGGGACAGGCTAGACAAGGCGGAGCTGACGCGGCTGCTCCAAGGTGGGCAAAATTTCCTGAAACGGGCGGGTGGAAAGATCGTGATCTTTGATGGCGAGCTGTTGGATGAGTTCACGGAATTGCTGCGGGATAGCCAACCCCAGCAGCAGCAGGGCGGCACCTATCGGCTAGCGAAACGGGCCGTCGGCGGCCTGCAAGCCTTCTGCACGGAGGCAGGCTGGGCGGTGGAGGGTGCTGCGGAAGCGGCTTGGCGCGGGGCCACACGGCCTGTGAGCGAGCTGCCGCCAGTGCCGTTAGGAGATTTAGAAAAGACGCTGCGGGATTACCAAAAACAGGGCGTGGCGTGGCTGCATTTCCTGGCGCAGCAGGGGTTCGGCGGCATCTTGGCAGATGAAATGGGGCTGGGAAAAACCCTCCAGGCACTGGCTTTCATCCGCACGCTGCGCGGCCTGGGGCCTACGTTGATCGTCTGTCCGTCATCGCTCATCTTTAACTGGGAGGCCGAGGCAGCGCGTTGGACGCCAGAGCTACAGGTGGTGGTGCTAGCCGGTGCGCGGCGGGCAGAACAGTTCATGCTCGTGGCGGGCGCGCAGTTAGTGATTACCAGCTATCCACTGCTGCGCGTGGACGTGGAATCGCACAGAAGTGTGCAGTATGCGGCGGTGATATTGGATGAAGCCCAGCAGATCAAAAATCCGGATAGTCAGAATGCCCAGGCCGCAGTGGCGCTGCGCGCGCGGCATCGGTTCGTGATGACTGGCACGCCGGTGGAGAACTCCGTGCGGGACTTGTGGTCGTTGATGCATTTCTTGATGCCAGGGTATCTGGGGACGCGGAAAGAGTTCAAAGACCGCTACGAGGGCCCCATCAGTGCTGCGCCCGGCGGCCCAGAGCAACAACGCCTAACGCAACGTCTGCGTCCATTTCTCCTCCGCCGCACCAAGGCCGTGGTGGCCAAGGAACTGCCTGCAAAACTGGAGCAGGTGGTGTGGTGCGAGCTGAGCGGCAGCCAGCGCGAAACCTACGCCGCCCTAGCCAAGGCCACGCGCGAACAGCTCTCTGCCCTAGCCGGAGCGGCGGATCAAAAGCAATCCCGCATGGTGATGCTAACGGCTCTGCTGCGGCTGCGCCAAGCCGCGTGCGATGTGCGATTACTAGGCCAGAAGGCGGATGACGGGCAGGGGTCTGCTAAGGTAGAATTGCTCATGGAGTTGCTAGCCGAAGCCACGGAGGGCGGGCATCGGGTGCTGGTGTTCAGTCAATTTGTGCAAATGCTAGGCCACATCCGTGCTAGGCTGGAAGCGGAAGGCGTGAGTTTCTGCTATCTGGATGGCCAGAGCAAAGATCGCGCAGAGCAGGTACAGCGGTTCCAGACGGGCAGCGTTAGTGTGTTTCTCATCAGCTTAAAAGCAGGCGGGACGGGCCTCACCCTCACGGCAGCAGATACGGTGATCCATTTTGATCCATGGTGGAATCCCGCCGTGGAAGCGCAAGCCACGGACCGCGCGCACCGCATCGGGCAGTCGAAGGTGGTGACGAGTTATAAGCTGATTTCGCGCAATACCGTGGAGGAAAAAATCCTGCTACTCCAGGCCAAGAAGCGCTCCCTAATGGCCGCCACCCTGGACAGTGAACAGCCCATGATGGATGGGCTAACCGCAGCAGAGCTAGCAGAGGTGCTGGACTAGTGGAGGCCTCGCGAGGTTCCACTTTGGTCTTTGGTCATTTTGTTAAGCAAGCTGCTGCCGTTAGCGCGCCTCTGGTGGACCTGTGAGAGGTTTCTGCTTTTCCGCAGACCTGATCGCTTGCAAATCAATCACCCCCTCTATCTTCGCCCCCCTTATGGATATCCAAGTTGCTACTCTCTGTGATGCCGCTAACGACTACAACGGTAAGTTGTGCGTTCTCGGCACGTTCGACACCATCGGCTCGCGCAGCCTGCCTGTGGTGCATCAAAACTGTGTGCTCGCCCTGCGCATCTGCTTCCGCGCAGTCGATGAAGGCGAACATGATCTAGGCATCCGCATCATTGATGCCGATGGCCAAGACGTGATGCCAAACCCACTGCCACCCGTGAAATTTGAAATCAAAATTCCTAATGACGTGGACTTCGTGACGCGGAACATGATTATCCATTTCCAAGCGCTCCAGTTTAACAAAGCGGGCAGCTTCAGTTTGGAAATCTCCGTGGATGATGACTCGTTAGTCTCCATCCCCGTGCGCGTGCTCTACATGCCGCAAGGCTAAGCTTTTACCTTTTAAAAAACCGATGGCCGTGGGCGGGATGTCCACGGCCATCTTTGTGTCTGGATGGTGCGCGGCTTGGTAAGCCGCTGCGACGTGCGTGGGCGCTGCGGCGTGCGTGGGCGATGCGGCGGTGAATTCCCGAGCAGCCATCGCGGCACCTAGCTAATACTAAAATTACTTGAATACGGGACTATCCGTGTTGTGGTGCGCCATGCCCAAAACCTTTCATCTTCATCTCCCAGACCTCCTCCCCGCGGTGCTCGCCAAGGTGCTCGCACAGCTCAGGCAGGGCTTGCGCCGCGGGCGTTGGAAACGCGCCAAAGAAGCTGGAGCATGGCTGGCGCAGCGCCACGGCGTTCAACTCACAGAGGGAGGTGCGTTATTGGTTAAAAAAAGCGGGGGAGTCCTGAAGCGACCGCGGCGGACTCA
>JAYVOP010000127.1:0-6845 GCA_043757865.1 Verrucomicrobiales bacterium
GCTGCAACCCTTGATTTATCAAGAGTTTCGGTTTCGATAAACTCCCTTAAATGGTAACGAGGGTTCGAATCCTCTCTGTCCGCGCCCTTAATCTATAAAGCTCCCAGCGTTTCGAATATGTTAGATATCAACACCAGTCGCAATATGGCCCGCCAAGTCAAAGAGGTTTTAGAGGTAGCTTTGGAGGTTCTTTAGGCTGCGTTGAACAAATGGCCAACCACGCACCTTTCTCTGGCCATCCCTTGAACCAGTGAGGGGATTTCACCAACCCCCAAGCGGCCTGTGCCGAAGCGCGGCCATTGACGTCCGCAACGATCTTGGGTGAAGGTGAAGCACCAGTGCCGGGCGCGCACTGCATTGAGGCCGCCGCCCTCCTCGCCGAAAAGGCCTGCGATACAAATGCCATTGTGAGCCAAGCTCAGGCTGCAGGAATGGAGGTAGTCATCCCGCCGAAAGCCAACCGCAAACAGCCTTGTAGCTACGACGAGTCCTCTACAAGTTGCGGCATCTGGTCGAGAACGCCTTTCTGCACCTCCAGGGTTGGCGCTGCATTGCGACACGCTACGCCAAACGCTCCGCTTCTTTCCTCGGCGCAGTCCGATTCCGGTGCGCCTGTTTCGGGGCGGCTTGGGCCTTAATGGCAGTTTTCGAATATAGTGGCCACGCCTCGCCTAACGCACCACGCGGACTTTAGCGGTGGTGGTGACTTCTCCGATGATGAACGTCGGCTGGCCGGCTTTCTCGGCTGCTTTTTGCACTGCAAAGGCATGCTCGGCGGAGACGACGAGGCACATGCCGATGCCCATGTTGAAGACCTCGTGGAGTTCTTCAAATGACACATCTCCATGCGCTACGAGGTAGTCAAAGATGGGCAAGCTAGGCCACGTGCCATGATGGAGGTCTGCGCCACAGCCCGCCGGGAGGATCCGCGGGAGGTTCCCCGTGAAGCCGCCGCCTGTGATGTGGCAGAGGCCGTGGATCGCATTGCGTTTGCGCTTATGACTGGGACCGTGGTTGAATTTTTTAGTTAGCTTGCGGGTCAGCGGGCTGTAGTTTACATGCGGCTGGAGCAGGGCTTCGCCAAAGGTGAGCTTGGTGCCGGGGAGTTTATCCGTGGTTTTGTGCCCGAGTTTTTCAAAGATGATTTTACGTGCTAGGGAGTAACCGTTGGTGTGGAGGCCGTTGCTGGCCATACCCAGAATCAAGTCCCCAGGTCGGATCGCGGCTCCACTGAGGATTTTCTTCTTTTCCACGATGCCGACAATGCAGCCAACCAGATCGTATTCGCCCGGCTGGTAGAAGCCCGGCATCTGCGCGGTCTCGCCACCGATGAGGGCCACATCGGCAGCTTGGCAGGCGGTCTTCATGCCAGCGATCAGTTTGTCGAAGACCATCGGGTCCAGCTTGCCCAGGCCGATGTAATCTAAGAAAAACAACGGTTCTGCGCCCAGCACTGCGATGTCGTTCACACAATGATTCACGATGTCTTGGCCCACGCACTCGTGATTCCCAGTCTCGAAGGCCAGCTTCAATTTGGTGCCCACGCCATCCACGGAACTCACGAGCACGGGAGATTTGTATTTCAAATTAGAAAGGTCGAACAAGCCCCCAAAGCCACCGACTGAGGCCAGGACTTCTGGGCGGCTAGCCGTTTGCAATGATTTCTTGAGTCCCTGTTTCACACTATCACCTAACGCGATGTCCACGCCCGCAGCGGCATAAGCAGAGGCGGCGGTGGCAGCCCGTGGTGGGCGTCCGCGACGTTTCGCAGGGGCTTCGGCAACGGCGGCTACAATCTTCCGCGGGCGGCCACCGCGCTTTTTCGCTGGGGCTTCGGCACCAGTGGCTTCGTCAGGCGTAGCCACGGCAACAGCACGACGCGTGTATTTCCTGCGCACCACAGCTTTCACAATCTTCCGGGGCCGCCCGCGGCGTTTTTTCGCTGGGGCTTCGGCACCTGCGGCTTCTTCAGGCGTGGCCACGACAACGGCACGACGCGTGTATTTCCTGCGCACGACGGCTTCCACAATCTTCCGTGGGCGCCCACCGCGCTTTTTCGCTGGGGCAGGGGCTTCGCCAGAGGCGGCAGCTTCGGACGCACCCACGGCTTCGTCGGGCGTAGCCACTGCGATGGCACGGCGGGTGTATTTCCTGCGCACGACAGGTTCTGTGGAAGTGGATTTTTTGGAGACGGATTTCTTTTTAGCGGCCATAAGTTTGGTGGTGGTAAATGATGGGTATAAAATTGGACTAGGCTAGCAACTGTCGGCTGCCACTGCATTCTAGCCAGATGGATTTAAAGAGATAGTGGCCCCAGCCGTGGTAGGGGTCACCATTCCAGTCAGGATCGTAGTGATGTTGTTTATCCGTGAAGCGCTCAGGATGTGGCATGAGGCCGAAGACGCGGCCCGTTTTATCTTGCAGGCCAGCGATGTTACCCGTGGAGCCGTTGACGTCCTCCGTGTAGGTGAGGGTGACGAGGCCCTCGGCTAAATATTGTTCTGCGCGCCCATCAGGAGCCACGAAACGGCCTTCCGCATGGGCGATGGGCATTTCGATTTCGATGCCTTCCGGCAGTTCCCGCAGGAACGGATTATCCGGCGTGTGGAGGTGCATTTTCACCCAACGGCATTGGAAACGCCCGCTGGTATTATCAATCAGGCTGCCCGCTGGCAGGAGCCCTAACTTGGTCAATATTTGAAAGCCGTTGCAGATGCCTAACACGTGGCCGCCATTGGCCACGAAATATTCCAGCGCACCATCCAGCTTCTGCTGCGTGATTAACTGCGCCACGCGCCCGGCCATCACGTAGTCTCCATAACTAAAGCCACCGGAAAACACCACCAACGCCACGTCCAAGAAATGCCCTGGAGTCAGCTCGCTGATGGGCACGATCTCCGTATGGAAGCCCGCCGCCGTTAAGGCACGGGCGGTCTCAGCATCGCAGTTGGTGCCGGGATATTTGGGGAGCAGGGCTTTCGGGTGTTGGATAAACATAGTGCAGAGAGCAGGGGGAAGGGAGGATACCGACACGACGGCCTTGGCCTTTGCAACCTGAATTAACAGCCTGGGCCTTGCCAGAGAGGGCTTACGCATAAGAGCGAGTGACCAGCGAGGCTCCGAGCTGACTGTGGACTCGGGTGAGAGGGCCGCGTGCTTGCGCTTCGCCTTCACGCGGCCTTGACTCGGATGGTCCTTCAGAAATTTGCGCGCCAGTTCGTGCAGATTTGTTAGATTAGGTGCAGCGCTCACATCCCGCACTTGGCAGTGGTCCTCCCCAAAACTCACATCCAGCGTGCGGTGGCACTCGTTCTCCACGCTCCAATGCGCACGGATCGGCGGCCCCACCAACGCCGCCACTGGCGGGTAGCTACTGAGGTAGTAATGCCCTGCAAATTTCGGGCCATCCTGAGCGTGCCCTGGCCGCATCGTCCTGCGGTATCATGAGAAGGAGCCTCCTTGAGCAAAGGCACATAGCCGCGCAACCACGCGAGCTGCGTCTGGGCGAAGATCCCCATATCCGTGTAATCCGCGCGTCCGACATCATGGCGAAGAGCGTGCACAGCAGGACATCAAGCAACGCATGGTCCACGCGCGGCTGGGATGGATTTGAATTGCTCCAGTAAACCCGCGATGACCACCGCCCCAGGTGGAGGCAGCCGGGGCGAGGGGGGATGAGAGCGGTGTAGAGAGATCCGGTGCAGCAGTGGTGTTAGCAAGTAAGGTGGAATGAGCCATCCTGGCTTATCCTCATTATGAAAAATAGTATAAGTGTTAGGTTTGGGATATTTTGATCACGATTATTTGCCTTGCTCATACGTAAGCCCTGCCTTGGGGGCCACCATCCTCGCAGGCAACATGACGCCAGACTCCTTTGGCAGGACTCTTGAAAGCGTGCCGGGTCTTACTTGCCATCACGAACTCCCCTCACGGAACTCCCCGCACCCTGTAAAAGCGTCGGACCGACAGAGGTTCAAGATCACTCAACACAACCTCCATTGAGTTTGCAGGAATGACAATGCTGGTCAAGGATTGCCATAGTCCGGCGGGACTATCGGCGGCTTCAATGCGATAAACCGCAGTGGGGGTTCCGGTGATTCCCAGCGTGACAGATCCGCGGGTCACGCTGAGTACTGTTTTTGCCAAGGCGGGAGGCGTAAGCGCAGTGGAGGGTGAAAAATTGTCGAATGCTAGACCAACATTAGCGTCTGGATTTCCGGAAAACACCACCCGGATCGACTTGATGTCTGCCACCGGACGGGTAAACGACCAAGGGGTGGCAATGCCATCCCCGGTCAATGAAGTGTCATGTTCCAAATGCACCTGCCCTATCACCTGCCCAGCTGCATTTCGCGCATAAATGTCCCACGCCTCTTGGTGATCTATATCTAGGATGAAGGCGCTGGCGGCGGCCACCGGCTGCGCATAGGTTACAATCAGGGGCCCCGGCGGAGCAGCCACGGAAATGTCATCCGTTAAAAAGAACTTCCCCACATTTTGGCCTGGCGCTGGCGTATTGTTTCCTGTGCCATTTGGCCAGCCGTAAAAAGCAGAAGGATTCCCAGTGGCGGGATTAACCCCTCCCACTTTCCTGATGACCGGGAACGTTCCATCCTCGAATTGGAAACTAACTCCGAATGGTGCTGCAAGATACTGATTCTTAATAACCGTGCCGACCGTCATGGCGGAGCCATCGGGCAACGTCTCAAAATCAATGGATTGGCCTGAGCCAGTCGAGCAACCCAGCAGTATGGCCAGAGCTATCCCAGCATGGTGGCAGCCGGGTTCATTGGAAAGTGTGAAGAAAATGTTCTCATGATAGGATTGAAAATAGGATGTTATTTAATGCTGCCATTTTTCCGGTGGTAATCCCCCATGTCTAAAATTCGTCCTGCTAATGGGGCTGGCAGATACCAATGCACGTCCTCCATGGGCACAGCTAGGGGTAGTAATCCCTTCATCAAGCATATCTTTATCAAAGGGGCATCAGGAGTCGCCTTATTTTGTAATACCTTGTAGTAGGTATGCTGGCTGCTTTGTCGTGCATTCACCTTTTCTACTAAAAAATCAAAATAGGGCTCACGAATTCCATCCGGCTCGAGCGGCCAGCGCGAACCCTTTGGGTTGGTGGCCACGAATTCGACAGACACCAATTTACGCTTCGCGTCCAACACCAGCCAGAATTGATCAAATTGATACGTCCCGTCCATAAAACTCCCGTTAAATTTCATTATGGTTAATGAATTATTTGGGAAGCAGGGATTAGTTATGTGTTGTTCGGCTCCTTGCCCCAGGCCCTGTGGCAGGGTTTTTATGGCGTCTACTACTGGCATCAACCATTTGTAAGGCCCCCAAATGGCCGGGGGGACTTTCTCCTTACCCCGCTCCATTTTACCCACCACGGACTTACAGAGGAATTCGAGGTTCTCCATGAAGAGTTTATTGAGATTGATGGTTTTCGGGACCCAGGTGGGGCTCAGTGTCATGCCTGCAAAATCTGTTCTAACGGGCGGTAGTGTAGGGGTTTGGGGCGCGGGTGCCTCGTTGTTGCCAGTGCCACCGCCCCATTCGCAGATAAAGCCAGACACCTTTTTCCCATCAATCATCCCATCCAACGGGCCATCGTTCCAGCGCCCATTCCAGCCGCCGAGTAGATAGTGTTCTTTGCCAGAAAAATTGTCCGGCTGCCGATCCGCCCAAGCTTTGAAACTCAGCGCGCTTCCGTCCACCCATCGCCATTCGCCTGACTTCACTTCATCCGTGGCCCCCAGCCAGAACCAGCCACTGCCACCTAGCAGCGTCAGGAAATTCCACGTTGCTTCATTCGGCACCGTTGCCAACTGGCCTTTGGTAGCCAGACACTTCCCCTGCGCCTCCTGCCATGAAACGGATTGAGTCACTGGTTGATACCATTTACCCCCAAAAAAGAGCGCCTTGGGGGAGACGCCTGCGGGCTTCACTAGAGCCGCCCCGGCTTGGCTCACTGCGGCCGCAGACAATTCCTCAGCCTTAGCCAAGGCGGTGGCTTCCACGCCCTCAATGATCGATTCAAACAAATGCTGTTCGCGCATTGCCTTCACGTGCTTCGCCCAGGCCCATGTCGAGTTTTTCCCTGCTGACAAGATGTCCATTACAAAATGCCGGAGGCTAGCGGCTTCAGTCCGGGCACTCAGAATCATGCCTGGACTAGCCGGACCTAGCGCCAGCTTCTCCAGCCGATTAAAGGTCTGCCCCGCACCATCTGCTTTTTCCTGATGCCCGGCTAAAAACGCTGACATGTTCCGAGCATCCGCCACCGGAGCGGCCCGGAAGCCCGCCAAGGCCGTCTGGAGCCGTGCCCAAGCCACGGGTGTCTGGGCTGGTAATGGAGCCGTGCAGAATAGCAGTAATAAAATAGCAATTTTTGGTATCATACAAGGAGTGGGATTCATTTAAGGATGCGTAACCTTGCAAACCGATGGCCTGTGACGCTTTTAGGAATGGAGGCCGTAACGCGTTCTAAATTTGAATCAAGCACAGTAGCCATAGTTACGCCAGCGCTGCTCCAGGTGTTTGAAGTTAACGCATCAGACCATTCCACGATGAACGTCATTCCATCTGGAACTGCGGCGGGATTCCGCAGATACTCATACTTTAATCCAGTGGACTGAACGGAGATGCCCTGGAGCATGCGATCATTTACAGTAGGGTCCGTGCCCAAGGCGAATTCCATGAAATTGGGCATGCCATCTTTGTCCGCGTCTGCCATATCCAGGGCTGCTGCAGAGGCGGCGGAAATACCAAAACGTTGGGCGCGCCAACTGGCGAGGGCAGAGCCTGGGCCGTAGGCTTGCACTGACTGAATG
>JAYVOP010000128.1:0-6837 GCA_043757865.1 Verrucomicrobiales bacterium
GTCCTCGCTGATGTCGATGGCGGTGACTTCCACCGCCCCGGCCACGGCTGCGGTGAGAGCGAATCCGCCTTGATTACAGAAGCAATCGAGCACGCGGCGATCCTTGGCGAGTGGGGCGAATTTCTGATAGGCGTCCAGTTGATCCAGATAGAGTCCGGTCTTCTGCCCACCTAGGAGATCGACCTCAAAGGTCACGCCGCAAGTCACCACCTGGAATGGGGCGGGGGTAGCTCCATGGAGCATCCCCGTGACGACGGGGAGGCCTTCGGCCACGCGCATGGAGCCATCATTGCGCTCCACGATGGACGTGGGGGCGAAGACTTCGAGGAGCGCTTCGACGAGCAGATCCTTCCGCTGGTCCATGCCTAACGTGAGTGTTTGCACCACGAGGTGATCGCCATAGCGGTCCACCACCACGCCCGGCAGGCCGTCCGCCTCGCTCCAGACGAGGCGGCATAATTTCACATCCAAGCCCGGCACGCGCTCGCGCAAGGCCAGGGCGCGACGCAGCCGCCGCACGAAAAAGTCGGTGTTCAGTTCCTCTTTCCGCCGAGAGATCCGCCGCGCCACGATCTGAGAATGTGGATTATAAATGGCGGTGCCTAACGAGCGATCTTTGTAGTCTTTGAGCGCTACCACATCCCCCGGTTTAGGGTCGCCAAAGGACTTGAGGACTTCCATGGAATAGACCCAATCGTGACCGTGGAGGATGCGGGAGCGGGGTTTGATAACGAGACCTGCCATGATGTTAGAAAGTGGGGATGGAGTGATAAACAAGGAACGGTGAGAGCGCTACATGGGCGCAGTTTTCCAGGGGCGCAACTTGGAGTTATGGCGTGGGGAGAGTGCCGCGTTTGCGAAGTTGCCCCCAGGGAGCGTGCTCCGCACGGTGCGGGTATGAATTTTGCCTGCTCTGATTTCGCCCGGCTGCCGCGTTTCACTCGTCGCTCGTTGCTGCGGGCGGGCGGGCTGGGTATGTTAGGCCTGAGTCTGCCTAATCTCCTGCGGGCTAGCGACCAGGGTGCGGCCACGCGCGTGGCTGCCAAGGCGAAACAGGTGATCTTTCTTTTCCAGTTTGGCGGGCCGAGCCATTTGGAGACCTTTGATATGAAGCCGGGAGCTAAGGCGGAGTATCGTGGGCCGCACGCGGCCATGCGGGCTGGACAGATGGATCTGCTCATCAATTCTCGGCTGCCCCTAACGGCAGCGATCATGGATAAAGTGACGGTGATCCGCAGCGTGCATCACAAGATGACGAACCATAATTCTGCCGCCTACTATGCGCTCACTGGCAAGGCTCCGCCCACGGACGATCAACGGTTGCGGGACTCGTTAGACTTATTTCCCGGCTATGGTTCAGTGGTGGCTAAGTTGCTAGCGGATCAAGATCCGCAGATGCCCACCTATGTTTCCTACCCGCATGTGATCGCAGATGGCAGTGTAACGCCGGGGCAACATGCCAGCTTCCTGGGCAAGAAATATGATCCGCTCTTCGTCCCCCGGGATCCGAATGAGGCGCACTTTGCGCTGCCAGAGTTCAGTCTGCCGACGGGGCTGACGATGGATCGGCTCCAGCATCGGCGGGGCTTACAGCAGTTTTTGGACGCGCAATCCCAGCTCATGGAGGTCTCTGGAGAAGCGCGTGGACTTGATGAATATTACCAACGCGCGCTGGGGATGTTGAACTCTAGCCGGGTGCGCCAGGCCTTTGATCTGAGCCAGGAAAGCCAACGGATGCGCGATACTTATGGTCGCACGACGTATGGCCAAGGATGCCTGCTGGCACGTCGGCTGGCAGAGGCGGGGGTGAAATTTACGACATGTTATTTTAGCGACAGCATCGGCGGTCGCACCACTACAGAAGGCGGCTGGGACACGCATGGTTTTGATAACACACGGATGTATCCGATCATTGAGCAGTATCATTTACCCATCACAGAACAGACGTTACCCACGCTGATCCATGATCTGGAGCAACGGGGCCTGCTGGATGAAACGCTCGTCGTCTGGATGGGCGAGTTTGGCCGCACGCCGAAGATCAATGACAATGCCAGCCGGGATCACTGGCCCGCCTGCTATAGCGTGGTGCTGGCTGGCGGCGGCGTGAAACGCGGCTTCGTCTATGGCTCCAGCGATGCCACTGGCAGCGCACCCGCAGAGAATCCCGTAACTCCTGACGATCTAGCAGCCACGATCCACTATCTGCTAGGCATTGATCCAAAATCCGAGGTGGTGGACACGCAGAGTCGCCCGCTGATGATCTCCAGTGGAGAGCCGATCCTGGACATCCTGGCGTGAGGGTGCGCGCCTTGGTAAGGCGCGGCTGGAGCGTAATCTCTCAGAACACTTTTGGGGGGGGCGCCTCGACTCCTTGGTTCTTAAATGTTCTGGCCCAGGAAGGTGTGGATGCCACACTCCGTTTTATCGAATCCTTCCCAGCGACCGGCTCGTTCGTTGTCCCCACTGCTGGCCTTAGTGCAAGGCCAGCAACCGATGCTGCGGTAGCCTTGATCGTGTAGCGGATTGTAGGGGATGTTATGGAGCTTGATGTAATCCCAGACCTCTTGGCGTGACCAGTTCAGCATGGGGTTGAGCTTGAGGATGAAGTGCTCCCGGAGTTTATCGAACTCATACAGTTCGAGCATTTTCATGTGCGCGCGGGTCTCGCTTTGATTGCTGCGCACGCCCGTGACCCAGGTATCCAGCTTGGCTAGTTTCCTTTGGAGCGGGAGCACCTTGCGGTTCGTGCAGCAGGTGTCGGGGTTCGTTTTCCACAGCTCTGCGCCATAGTTAGCGGTTTGCTCCGCCACCGTTTCCTCAGGATGCAGGCCCTCGATCTGGATGCCGAAGAAATCTTGCAGCCGTAGTTTCAGTTCATTGGTCTCTGGGAAGAGCAGCCCGGTATCAATGGTGAAGACGGGAAATTCTAATCCTAACCGCCGCGCATGATGGATAATCACCAGCCCGCTGCCTTGATAGCTGGTGCCGATAGCCGCTTGCTGGCCAAAGGTTTCATAACCCCACGTCAGGACCTCATCCAGGCTCCAGGAGGGCATGGCTTCGGCAATGGCGGACACATCTAAATGGGGGTGGGTGGCAAGTTGAAAAGACATAAGTGAAGTAAATATCGAATGACTGCTTAGACAATCATCCCTGCGGCCACGGTTTCGTTCGTGCCTTCGTCTACGAGGATGAAGCTGCCGGTGGTGCGGTTCTTACTGTAGCTATCGTAGATCAGCGGGGTGCTTGTGCGCAGGGTGATGCGGCCAATGTCGTTCATGTTAAAGGTGAGATCGTCCTGGATCTTATGTAGCGTATTTATATTCACTTTATAGCAGGTATCCGCAACGATGGCCTTGGCCTCGCGCGTGGCGTGGCGGATGAGGTATTTCCCCCGGGCGACCATGGGCTTTTCACTGAACCAGCAGATCATCGCCTGGATGTCCTGGCCAGTCGTTGGCGGGTTGTTCGTTTTCACGATGGTATCACCCCGGCTGATGTCGATCTCGTCCTCCAGCAGTAAGGAAACGCTGAGTGGGCTGAAGGCTTCCTTCAGCTCACCATCCGCCGTGTGGATGGCCTTGATCCTGCTCTGGAAGCCGCTGGGCAGCACGATGATGTTATCTCCAGGCTTGAATACGCCGCCCGCCACGCGGCCTGCATAGCCACGGAAATCATGGAAGGCATCGCTCTGGGGGCGGATCACCGTTTGCACGGGAAAGCGGGCTTCCACGTGGTTCTCTGTCGTGCCGACATAGACATTTTCCAAATGATACAATAGCGTGGGGCCGCCATACCAGGACATATTGTTAGATTTATCGACGACATTATCTCCATGCAATGCGCTGATGGGAATAAAAGTTACGTCCACAAAATTGTCCAAGCGGCTGGCAAATTCTTTGAACTGGGCCACGATCTCTTGATAACGAGTTTCCGCATATTCCACCATATCCATTTTGTTGATGGCCACTACTACATGCTGAATGCGCAGCAGATTGGCGATGAAACTATGGCGGCACGTTTGCTCAATGACGCCCTTGCGCGCATCGATCAGAATGATCGCCAGATTAGCTGTGGAGGCTCCTGTGACCATGTTCCGCGTGTATTGGATGTGGCCTGGGGTATCGGCAATGATGAACTTCCGCTGGGGCGTCGCGAAGTAGCGATAGGCGACATCAATGGTGATGCCTTGCTCCCGTTCCGCCCGCAGGCCATCGGTCAGGAGGGCCAGATCGATATGTTCATCGCCCCGGCGTTTGGAGAAGCTTTCCACGGCTTCGATCTGGTCCTCGAAGGTGTTTTTAGAATCATAAAGCAAGCGGCCAATGAGGGTTGATTTGCCGTCGTCAACGGAGCCAGCAGTAGTAAAGCGGAGTAGATCCATGAAATTATAAATTAAGAATTAGAAATTAGGAATGAGGTTAAAAGTAGCCTTCTTTTTTGCGATCTTCCATGGCGCTATCGCTGCGTTTGTCGTCAGCACGGGTGCCGCGTTCGGTTTGGCGGGCGGTGGCTACTTCGTCGATGATTTCGTCTAACGTGACTGCGCTGGATTCGATGGCACCAGTGCAAGTGGCATCGCCAATGGTGCGGAAGCGGATGAGCTTGGTTTCTAGCTCTTCGGAAGGCAGGCGAGTGATGAATTCACTCTCCGCTAGCCAAGTGCCATTGCGCGCAAAGACCGGGCGCTCGTGGGCGAAGTAGAGGCTGGGGAGGGGAATCGCTTGCGCTTTGATATACATCCAGATGTCCATTTCCGTCCAGTTGCTGAGCGGGAAGACGCGGAAGTGTTCGCCATGATGTTTGCGTCCATTGAAGAGGTTCCAGAGTTCGGGGCGTTGGTTCTTGGGGTCCCATTGACCGAAGTCGTTGCGGTGGCTGAAGAATCGTTCCTTAGCGCGGGCTTTCTCCTCATCCCGTCGCCCGCCACCGAGGCAGCAATCATATTTCCCGTCTTCAATCTCCTTCAGCAGGGCCACGGTTTGGATGCCGTTGCGGCTCGCATTGTGGCCTTTCTCCTCCACGCAGAGGCCTTGGTCTAGGCAGGCTTGCACGCTAGCCACTTTCAGGGTGAGACCGAGGTCTGCCACGAATTGATCCCGATACACTAACGTTTCTGGGAAATTATGCCCGGTGTCCACATGGACTAACGGAAAGGGCATTTTGGCAGGATGGAACGCTTTGCGGGCAAGCCACGCCATGACGATGGAATCCTTCCCGCCGCTGAAAAGCAGGGCGGTGTTTTGAAATTGCGCGGCGGCTTCCCGGAGTACGAAGATGGCTTCGGACTCTAGCTGTTGGAGGTGGCTGATGTTGTAGCTGGGCATAAAGTGGGGGTGAAACGGTTGAAATCCGTATTTCCGATAGGATTAGTAGGGAATTGAAATCACGCAAGAAAAAAGTGCGACGGCAAAAAACAAAAAGGCGAGACGAGCGTGAGCCCGTCTCGCCCAGGAGCGAGGGATCGGAATTCGATGCCTAAAGTCGAGCGGCCACCGCGTCCCAATTTACGACGTTCCAGAAGGCATCGATGTAGTCTGGACGGCGGTTTTGATAGTGGAGATAGTAGGCGTGCTCCCACACATCTAGTCCTAGCAGCGGGGTGCCGCTGCCATCCATGAGGGGATTATCTTGGTTCGGTGTGGAGGTGATGGCCACCTTCCCATCCTGGGCTACGAGCCAGACCCAACCACTGCCAAAACGACCAATGCCGCCTTTTTTAAAGGCATCTTTAAAGGCGTCGAAGCTGCCAAAGGCGGCATCAATGGCGGCGGCTAGCGCACCCGTGGGTGCGCCCCCTTTGCCTGCGGCCATGCTGTTCCAGAAGAACGTGTGGTTCCAATGGCCACCGCCATTGTTGCGCACGGGACCACGAATCGCCTCGGGCACGGTGTTGATGTTCTTGCACAGATCATCCAGGCTCAGGGCTTCCAGATCGGCATGACCTGCGAGGGCGTTATTGAGATTCGTGACGTAGGCTTGGTGATGTTTGGTGTGGTGGATGTTCATCGTCTGCGCGTCGATGTGGGGCTCGAGGGCGGCTTCGGCGTAAGGCAGAGCAGGGAGGGTATGGGCCATGGGAATAAGTTAGTTAGGGTTATGAATGGGGAGCGAGACTGCGCCCGCAACGCTGTTATTCTCTGGGGACGGAGCATTTTGCAAACGGCTTGTTTTCCCCTGCTCCTAGCCTTGCGCTGCGCCTGCCACCAGGCTAAGGCGAGGCCATGGAATTGCAGTGTCGTCAACGCGGGATCACCTTTCCCCGTCGCCCACTGGTGATGGGGATCGTGAATTTAAATGATGATTCCTTCTGTGGGGACGGCACGCTGGACGTGGTGGAAGCCTTATCCCAGGCAGAACAAATGGTCTCTGCGGGGGCTGACCTGATCGACGTGGGAGCCGAGAGCGCGCGCACGAATCGCCCCCCCATTTCCGTGGCGGAGGAGTGCGCCCGGCTGCGCCCGTGGCTCCAATGCTTTCACAACCACTCCTGGCCCGCGCCACGAGATGCCGCGCAAGTGTATCCACCGCTGCTCTCTTTAAATACGTGGCGCACGGAGGTGGTTACGGAAATGCTGCCGGTAGGCGTGGACGTGCTCAATGACCTCAGCGCGCTGCCCACGGACGCGCATGCTCGGCTGTGTGCCGCCGCTGGCACCGCGCTGCTCATCATGCACAGCATCGGGCAGCCGAAAGTGGCGCACACTCAGGTGGGGTATGCAAACATCTGGGAAACGTTAGAGAAATTTTTCACAGAGAAAATTTCCCTCGCCCAGTCCGCTGGCTTGAGCCGTGCCCAACTCATCCTGGACCCTGGCATCGACTTCGCCAAACAAC
>JAYVOP010000129.1:0-6826 GCA_043757865.1 Verrucomicrobiales bacterium
ATCCGGGCGAGGTGGTGGAATAGGCCGGGGCGCCAGGGTGCGCCTTGGCAAGGCGTTACGATAAATCTCACGCCCGCATCGGCCCACGCACATCGTAGCGGACTAAAGTCCGCGGTCTATGCTAGACGAAGAGGCTCCGTAGCTCCAGTTCGGGCGCTTGGGTGATGAGCATGAGGGCTTGCGGTGCGGTCTGCCAGGAGGCGAAGTTCCAGCCTTGTTCCGTCCAGAGTTTGGGATGGGCGGGGAGGAAAAATCCGGCAGGCGCGTGCACTGCGCTCATGGACGTAGCAAAGAGATGATAGGCGAATCCCTTCTGACTGAAGCAGACGACGGATACCTTCCCCTCCGTGACTTGTAGCTCTTGGCAGCCGATGGTGGGTGCGTCCTCCAGGAGCCGGGGAATATCCTGAGGAACCAAGGCTCCCATGGCGCTGAGGTGTTCTGTGAGCAGGCCTAACTGATCACTCAGTAAGGCTAGGCGCGGAGCCTGTGCCCAGTGGGTGGCCTCCCGTTTCCAATCTTCAAAGGCCACCGTGCCAGCGGTCGTGTGACGATCCCAGACCAACGCGCCCACCCCTAGTGCCGCCGCCGCGCCTGCCCAGGTGAGGAATGAGCGGCGGGGTAATTCTACGATCTGGGGCGCGGCTGAGGTCAAGGGTTGCGGGGGCAGGGTTGCCAGCCTAGCGGCTAGAGACGCAGGCACCGGGATGCTCTCCCGCAGCAGCGCGCGCAGCTTCTCATCATGGGCGATCTCTGCCTGCGCAGCCGCCTTGGCAGAGGGGTTATGCTGGATCGCCTGCCAGGCAAACATGACCTCGGGCTCGGTGAGTTCATCTCCCGGGCGGCTCACCTCCAGGGCGTTAGGGGCGGGTTCAGCATTCATAGGACGGGCACGGGGGTGGCGATGAGGAGTTCCCGGATGTGGGCTTTGCCGCGGGAGAGGCGGGACATGATGGTGCCGATGGGGACGTGCAGGGCCTCGGCTATTTCCCGATAGTTTAAATCTGAGAGATAAAATAGGCGCAGGGGATCGGCATACAGCGGGTCCAGTGCATCCAGCGCTTGTAAGGCGATCCGCGCATCATGCGCAATTTCTGGCAACTGGTCAGCACTGGGCAGTTGCTCTACCTCCGTGGCCTCCAGGGCCTGTGGAGCGCGTTGGAGCTTGCGGTAGAGATCAATGAATTCCCGATGTAGCGTGGTGAAGAGCCAGCTCTTAGCCTTGCTCATGTCTTGGAGTTGATGCCCTTTCTGGGCCCAGATGGTAAACGTCGTCTGTACCAGATCTGCGGCATCGTCGGCATTTTTCACTAGCGAAAAGGCGAATCGGTACAGGTCTTGGTAGTGACTCTGGATCAGTTGATTAAAGAAATGTTGGTCGGTGACAACGGTCATGTGCAGGAACGGCGGATAACCGAGAGCTTGGCTCAGTGGTCGGGCCTTTGCAAGGCGGGAACTCATTTCCATCTCATAGCAAGCAGAGGAACCTGAGGCCCCACGCTAGGCCAGGATGGGCTGCACCACTTGGCCATGCACATCAGTGAGGCGGAAGTCCCGGCCTTGAGTGCGGTAGGTGAGGCGCTCGTGATCGAAGCCTAGGCAATGCAACAGCGTGGCCTGGAGGTCGTGGACGTGGACGGGATCGCTGGCAATGTTATAGCCCAGTTCGTCCGTGGCTCCGTGGACCATGCCAGGCCGAATGCCGCCGCCCGCCATCCACATACTGAAGGCCTTCGGATGGTGATCTCGACCCCGCGCGCGGCCTAACGAGGGATTACTTTCCACCATGGGCGTACGGCCGAATTCTCCGCCCCAAACCACCAGCGTTTCTTCTAGTAGGCCGCGGCGTTTCAAGTCCGTGACTAATGCTGCGGAAGCTTGATCCGTGGCGTGGCACATGGACTTGTGATTCCCCACCAGATCACTGTGCGCGTCCCAGCCCTCGTGGAAAATATTGATGCAGCGCACACCACGTTCGATCATGCGACGCGCCAGCAAGCAGGCGCGGGCGAAGGATGGCTTGGCTGGATCACAGCCATAGAGCGCCAGCGTTTCCGCAGATTCACTGCGCAGGTCTAGCAGCTCAGGCGCGGACGTCTGCATTCGGAAGGCCATTTCATAGTTGGCAATGCGAGTGAGGACTTCCTCATCCCCCGAGCGCTCATAGCGCTGACGATTGAGTTGGCTCACGAGGTCCAAGGTATCCCGCTGCACGCGAGGATCCACCCCAGGCAGATTGCTCACATTTAAAATGGCGTCCCCTTGATTCCGCAGCCGCACGCCAGTGTAAGTAGTGGGTAGAAATCCGCTAGACCACAGCGCGGAGCCGCCACTGAGACCGCTTCCCGTGCTCAGGACCATGAAGGCAGGTAGGTCTTGAGTCTCGCAGCCCAGGCCGTAGCTGATCCACGATCCGATGCTCGGGCGGCCCGGAATTTGGAAGCCGGTCTGGAAAAAGACCTGCGCAGGAGCATGGTTAAATTGATCCGTGTAAACCGACCTCACCAGACAAATGTCATCCACGATTTTAGCTAGATGCGGCAGCGCATCAGAGATTTCCATGCCACATTGCCCACGTTTGGCGAACTTGAATTGCGGCCCCATCACGGCGGCATCTGGTCGAATGAAGGCGAGCCGCTGGCCCTCGGTGACGGACGGCGGCAGCGGGTGGCCGTCCATTTTCGTCAGCGCTGGCTTAGGATCAAAGAGATCTAAATGGCTAGGCGCACCCGCCATGAAGAGATGCACCACGGCCTTGGCCTTGCCTGGAAAATGGCCGGGGCGTGAGGCTAGTGGATTGATGCTAGGAGCGGCTACTGCACGATTCCCTAGCAACCCCACCAGAGCGAGTTTCCCGACCCCGAGGCCACAATCTTGCAGGAAATGGCGGCGGGTGATGTCTAGTGGATGATGTTTCATACCTGAGTTAGGCGGATGGAGGTGCTAATTTTTGGTAACGAATTCATCGAGGTTCATCAGGGCGCGGGCGACGGCGGTCCAGGCGGCGCGTGCGGGAGCGGTGGCGGCATTGCCCTTGCCGGCCATCTGTTGGGCGGCCTCTAGGGTAATGGTAAAGTGAGCTTCCTGCTTGAGGTAAAAGGTCTCCAAGGTGGCTAATTCCTCCGTGCTAGGGTGGCGCGCGAGGCAGCGTAGATACGCCTCCGTGATTCGCTCAGCATTGTTTCCGTTAAATGTGGCCAGCCTGCCTCCCAGCGCCTGCGCAGCCTCGGCCATCGTCACATCATTCAAAAGCGTGAGGGCTTGCAGCGGTGTATTCGACATGTCCCGCCGCACTTGGCAGGCGGCCCCAGAAGGTGCATCGAAGGTGTTACTAAAAGCATACGGCGTGGTGCGTTTAGCGAAGGTGTAGATCGTCCGGCGGTAGCGATCTTCACCCTGGCTAGCTTCCCAGGTGAAGCCGCCATACGTGCCTTCCGTCACGCTGGCAGGCTGCGGCGGATAGACGCTAGGGCCATACATTTTCCCAGAGAGTAGGCCCGCCGCTGCCAAGGCGGTATCCCGCACGGCCTCGGACTCCAAACGCAGCCGAGGGCCGCGCCAGAGCCATTTGTTCTCACTATCAAACTCTGCCGCCTCCGCGCGCGCGGTGCTGGCTTGGCGGTAAGTCTGGCTCGTCACAATGAGGCGGTGCAGCTTTTTAAACGACCATCCGGTCTCCATAAAATTAACCGCGAGCCAGTCCAGCAATTCAGGATGCGAGGGGGGATCGCTTTGATAGCCAAAATCCTCTTGGGTCTTCACGATCCCGCGCCCAAAGAAGGCTGCCCACGCGCGATTCACCACCACGCGAGCGGTCAAGGGATTCTCTTTACTAACGAGCCACCGCGCAAATGTCAGGCGATTCTGCGGAGCCTCTGGCGGCAGCGGATGAAGGAATTTCATGACGCTCGGAGTGACCTCCATCGTAGGCTGCGTGAACTCCCCACGGTTATGTAAAAATGTTTTCCGGGGAAAGGCTGCGGGTCGCTCCTGCATGACTAGCGAGGTGGTGGCTAGCAAGGGTTTGCGCAAGTCTGTGATGGCCTTGCGCTCCGTCGCTAGCTCTGGTGCGGTCATCAAGAAATAGGCGTGCAGTTGCTGCCGTTCATCCGCCGTGGGGGAAGTCTTGCGCACCATGGCTTGCAGTTCCTCGGTCAGGGTGGAGGCCGCCGCAGGCTCCTGCTGCGTGGTGATGGAGATGCGGAATTTCCCCAACGAGCACGCATAATGCCGCCCAAATAGCATTGTTAGTTCTAACGTGTCTGTAGTCAGCGGTGTGGCGAGCCGGAAGATCGCCTCATGCGCGCGGCCCTGGCCTTCCGCACAACTCCAGCCCGTCTCAGGATTCCCATCGATGGCCAGTTGCGCACTGACGGGTTGGCCAAAATTATTCTTCGCATAGCTCTCCACCCCACTGGCCAGGGGCACCCTATCCCCATGCGTGGCTAACTGGAATTCACCCAGGAAAAAATCCCCTTTTGGCCCCTCATAGTAGCCCATGCCCGGCCCGTGCGCAGGTAAACGCGTATCTGGCAACGCCTCTAGTCGCACGGAGGTGATCTGCGGCGGCACGTTAGTGTAATGGAGTTTATAAGTGTCTGTTTTCGTAATATCACCATTCGCAAAGACGATACCGTTCGGCTCAATGGTTAAATAAGGAGAGTTAGAACTGGCGTCGGCAGGCTGGAGGATGATCCAGTTCGGAGTGGTGGAGCGGGCTTCGTCTAGCCATTTAGTAAAGGCGGCCTGGAGGGCGGTAGCGCGGTTCTGGGTGAGGTTTTGCTCCGCCTCCATGGGACTTCCCAGGCTGATCCGCAGTCTGCCGATGGTGTGGTGCGCACCGTGCAACTGCTTCACCGCCACCTGGATGGCGCGGGGATTCTCCACCGGATGTTGCAAGGTAAACGTGGCCGCATGATTTTGCCGAATCTCCTTCCCTGGCACATCCACCGCCCAGCCCGTAGCAGGATTTCCATCAATGGCTGCAGCCCCAGGAAATCCCGGCTGCGCTTCCGTGGCGTGGGCCGCACTCAGTTTAACTGGCTGACCATCCACGGAAAGTTCGATTTCACTAACCACGAAATTTCCATTCTCCGCTCGCCCCGGACCACCCTTAGACAAGGCCGGATCCATCAAGGCTTCCAACCGCAGTTGGGAAAATTTCCCCTGCTGGGGGCCAAAAATAAGCTCGGTGGTCACGCGCTCCAGCCCGGCGGTCAGAGACAGGACGGAGCCATCCGGTAGCACGCTATTCAGCTCTGTAGGCTGCGTGCTGACCACGGGCGGTGGAGTGATCCAGGTGATGCCGACCTCTGGCACAGGCCATTGATTGGATAAGTCCGTCAGCAGCCGATCCGCCTGGGTGGCTCGTTCCGTGTTCTGGCGCGTGCGTTCGGCATCGGGGATTTCTAGATCGGGTTCATCGGCGTTATTGAGAAACGCCATGATGCCATAATAATCTCGTTGTAAAATAGGGTCATACTTATGGGTATGACATTGACAACATTGCAAGGTTAGCCCTAACCACGTGGCTCCCGTGGTGCCAACCCGATCCGTCATGGCATTAAAGCGAAACTCCAGCGGATCAATGCCGCCCTCTTCATTGAGCATGGTATTGCGATGAAAACCGGTGGCTACCAACTGATCGGTAGTCGGCTGCGGCAGCAGGTCACCTGCGATTTGCGCGATGGTAAATTGATCAAATGGCAGGTCGGCATTGAGCGCCCTGATGACCCAATCCCGATACGGCCAAATGCTGCGCGGACGGTCCTTTTCATAGCCATTGGTATCCGCATAACGTGCTAGGTCGAGCCATTTCCGCGCCCACCGCTCGCCATATTGCGGAGCGGCTAGCAAACGATCCACCACCCGCTCGTAAGCCTTCGGTGAGGGATCGGTAGAGAACGAGGCTAACTCCTGCGGCGTCGGCTGGAGGCCAGTGAGATCAATGCTCACGCGGCGGAGCAAGCTGGTCCGGTCCGCGGCGTGGGTTGGTCCTAGCTGCATTTCCGCTAACTTCGCTTGCACGAAATGATCGATGGGATTCGCGCCCGCCGCATCATTTCCTGGCACGTTAGGCAAAGTAGGGGCTTGGAAGGCCCAGTGCTTTTCATATTTAGCCCCCTCGGCTATCCATTGCTCCACCAAGGTGATTTGTGCTGCACTGACGCTTTTTTTCACCGCAGGTGGTGGCATCATTTCATCTGGATCCGTGGAGCGCAGGCGGCGGATGATCTCACTCGCTGCGGGCTGGCCTTCGATAAAGGCGGGCCGCCCAGATTTTCCACCACGCAAGGCCGTCTCCCGCTCATCTAATTGCAAGCCGCCCTTCCGCCCCTTGTCGTCAGGCCCGTGGCATTGCAGGCAAATGTTAGAGATGATGGGCCTGATTTCTCGACTGAACGACACCGTTTCTGCCAGGGAGCGGTCCATGCCACCGCCACCTAACACGCATCCCAGCGCGACGAGGTAACGGAAATGCCGATGGGTAAATTTCATCAGTATAGGGTGGGCATGTAACTGAGTCATCGTATCAAACTCCTAGTGAGTCCGCAGACTCATCACCTGCTGCTGCGCTAAGAGCAACGGAGAAAGCATGGGACGCGTAAGGGCACCTGGGCGTAATCGCGGAAGGAGCTTAAAACTCTGATGGGATCGTTCGCAGAATGTAGTGCAGGCAAGCATTGTTGCGCCCCCATTGTTGCTCTGCTACTCCCTGCCACCGCACAGAAAATAAATTTTACAAAAAGGCGAGAAATAAACTTGCGCGTGGAGAGGAGGTGGGTATTCTCTGCGCCCCGCCGCGAAATGCAGTGCGGGTATGAGG
>JAYVOP010000130.1:0-6825 GCA_043757865.1 Verrucomicrobiales bacterium
CCAGCGAGGGACTGCTCCACCAAGGTGGAGCAGTCCAGGGAGGCTGCGCCTCATTTTCCGCATTTGCCAACGCGCGTCCACTAGCCTCTAATGCGCGCAGGACTTCTTGCAGCACGTCATCCGCCGTCATCCCCTAGCGTCCCTTTTTGGCCTAATCAAGTTCCTCTACTTCCCAAAACGGGCCAGCCTTAATATACGCTGGCTGACTGGAGCCCGGAAATCCTGTCGGAATTGAGAAATTCCTCCCCGGCTCCGTTGTTTTTGGCCGATTTCCGGTGCAACTCAGTGATATTGAAGCGCTTACGTCTGGCTACGGAAGCCTTCCGTGGGGTCACAAAAGGGAATTGTGACCAAACAAAAGACTTTTGTCACCTGACGCGCGGCTTTTGTCACCTGACGCGCGGCTTCCGTCACCCGACGCGGGGGAAGCTGAATGAACTGATCCTGGCGCTGTGGCGGTAGGGGGAGGAGCGCGGAGTGGCACTCCGCTGCCGTTCGCACCGCTGCCGTTCGCACCGCTGCCGTTCGCACCGCTGCCGTTCGCACCGCGCTTTGCCACGTGGCGTGATGCCGCGGACTGCAAGTCCGCGCTCCTTGGGGTTACGGTTGGGTGACGTCCGCCTTCAGCCGCCCGGCTTTGTAGAGAAAGCCGGCGGATTGATAGAGATCCACGGCTTCATCCAGCAAGGGCGTTAGCGTGGGGTCAGGCGTGAGTTCCCCATTTTTCAAGTTCACTTGGTAGAGGCTGAACTCTTGCTTGGGCTTCAGAATCACGAGTTGTTCCCCACGGAGGTAGGCCACCTTTTGGTAGTTAGAAATGTAGGCTCGCGCTTGGCGAGGATACTCTGGGTCCAGCACATCCAGGCCGAAGAAGCGGGACGTGTAGTTCCAATTCATCAACCCGAAGAGCGTGGGCATCACATCGATCTGACTGGCCAACGTGGCGAAGCGACGCGGCTGCACTAACGTGGGATTCCAGATCAGCGCGGGGATGTGATATTTGGTGACATCCAGCTCTGACTTGCCCGCGCTAAAGGCGCAGTGGTCGGCCACGATCACGAAGACGGTGTTCTTGAACCACGGCTTGGTTTGGGCGGTCTGGATCAGCTCGTTGATGGCGTAGTCCGTGTATTTCACGGTGCGCTTGGGGCCATCATCGAGCTGTTTGCCTGCGCTATCTTTCAAGTCCACGCCAGCCTCCGGGAAGGTGAAGGGGCGATGGTTGGAGGTCGTCATGCAGTAGAAATGGAACGGCTTCCCGGCGGCATAATCGCGGTCCGCTTCCTGGATGGTCCAGCGGAACATGTCTTGGTCACACGCGCCCCAGGCGTTTTCAAAGGTCACGTCCGCGCGCTCTTTCTGCGGGCGATCCACGATGCGATAGCCGTTATGCCGGAAGAAGTAGTTCATGTTATCAAAGAGCCCATTGCCGCCGTAGAGAAAGGCATTGTCATAGCCGCGACTGCTAAACAGGGAGCCTAGGCTAAACATGTCTGTGCATTCGTCCCGGCGCAGCAGGCTCTGCCCCGGCAGCGGGGGGACGCAGAGGGAGAGCGCCTCCATGCCGCGCACGGTGCGGGTGCCGGTGGCATAGAGATTACTGAAAAACAGCCCTTCCTTGGCCAGTCGATCCAGATGCGGCGTGAGCCCCCGTTTGTTGCCTAACGCGCCCACATAATCTCCGCTCAGACTCTCCACACAGACGAGGATCACATTCCATTTCCGCTCCTCACCAGGGTGCTGCATGACCCGCCGCAGATCTCCGGGATCCTGGCTGGCGGGCTGGCTCTGGGCGGTGGCGAGGTGCTGGCGTGCTCCGGCTAGGGATTGCGCCACGGGATGCGTGCGGTAGAAGGTGGCGTAGTCTAACTCGTTAGACCAGAACGCGGAACCAAAGGAATAGAGCCCATTTTTAGCCAACTCCGCATTGTAGTTATTGTCGAACTTAGGCACCTGGGATTGGCTGAATAACCATGCCGTCACCAGTCCCAGCATCCCGGCGGCGGCTAAGGGAGCCAGGCGTCCTTGCCAACGAAATGGGGCGCTGGAAATATCCTCCAGCCAGCCTCTGCTCTTGAACCACCACACGGTGGCAGCGGTGGCGAGGGCGAGCCCGCTCAGGATCAGCGGCATGGGGTAGCTCTCGTTGATATTCCCCACCACTTCTTGGGTGTAAACCAAGTAGTCCACGGCAATGAAGTTAAAGCGCACCCCAAACTCTTGCCAGAAAAACCACTCCGCCACGGCACCAAACAACAACGCGAGCACGAACAGGCTGACCACGACATGCGTGAAAATGCGCCCACTGCGTTGCCCGAAGGTGCAGAGCACCGGAGCCGCTAAGACGGCTCCCACGAGGCTAAAGGCAATCCACCCCTGCCCCGCCAATCCTTTGCCCACCAGCGCCAAGAGCGCCAGGAGGAGCACCAAACGCCATTTCCCTAACGGCCCGCTGGCCACCAGGGAGCAGAGCACCACCCACACCGCACTCACATAAAATGCGGCCAGCAGATCATAGCCTAATCCCACCACCATGGCCTCTGCCAATGAGCCATCCCACGCCACCGCATGACGCGCCAAGGTGCTGAGCAAGACCACCCGCGTGAGCAGGAACACCACCAGCGCAAAGCCACCCACCAAGCACGCCCCACGGCTGATCGGGCTAGCAAACAGGCGGGCGCGCGTAGTCCGAGGCGCAGCAGAAGGGGGATTCATCATAGCGGCCAGACTGGCGCAAGCGCGTAGCCTGTCATGTGAAAAGTGGGCACCCAACTCATTCCATCACTGGGCGTCTCCACCGCACGCAGAGCCAGTAGGGGAGATTTACCAAGAACGCGAGGACCAGCAATTCATTGAGCGGGAAATACAACGCCATGGTGATGGCGATGCCCCGGTGCAGGCCGATAATGGCAAGGCCCGCCAGCAAGGCGGAACGCCGCCCCAGCAAGGCCAGGAAGGCGAGGAACTCCACGAACCACGCCCCGGTGAGGCCCGCGCGCACGAGGTTCGGGTGGGCGGTAAATTGCTCGATCCAGTAGTCTAGTTTCCCGTGCTTTTCGTCTTCCAGCTTATTTAAGAAGTCCTCTTCCCCAGTGCGCACCATCTGCACCACCACATAGTGGGAGCGGGTCATCCAGCCGAGGCCGGAAAGGTTCATTTTCGTGATGGCGGAGGTGGTGTAGCTAGCGGCCAGAGTCAGGATGCTGTAGTAGATGGCCCAGTTCTCCCAACGCAGGCGGGGCTGGCTAGGCTGATGCCGGAACAGCGCCAGCCAATGCACGATGGTTTGCGCGCAGATGACCAGGGCGAGCGCGAGGGAACCGTGGAAGGTGGCTCCGTTCGAGTTTAAATTGGTCTGAATCAAAATGTGGCTGAGGGCCACGATGAGCAGAGCAATGGGCGTGAGCCAATCCCTCCCCCGCCAGCGCAGCAGGGGCCAGAAACCCCCGAGCAGATAGCCGATGAGTCCGCCGAGCACGCAGCCATGCACGATGCCGTAAGCGGTGGGATCATTAAGCCAACCGAGATCGAAGAAATGCGCTAGGCCAGTGGGTTCATCCAGTTGTTTAAATCCTGGATGATACCGCGTTTGCCACCAGGAAAACATGCCTGCGGCCACCGCAAGGCGCATGAGGATGCCCTCTAGCCACGTGTGTTGCCACGGGCGGAAGGCCCCTTGCCACCAATGGAGAATGCGTGGGAGGAGGTTATTCATCGCGCACTAGTTCCCGCTCCTCTCGGGTGATCTGCTGCTGCTGGTCGTCATAGATTACTTTCACGGTCATCAGAGCAATGGGGCGACGCAGTGGCGTGTTGGGCGCATTTACCTCGTGGAGGCCGTCCGCTTTCATGCGCTCTAGCACCTTGCGGGCCCCTTCGGCTTGGGTCAGATCCCAGTCCTTGGGCTCGCCTCGCGCTTGGCGCTCCGCTTTGGCATCACTCATGGCTTTGGTCATCATTTTCTTGATCTTGGTGGTGGAGAAACGGGACACCAGACTCGTGCCCAGCGGTTGGCCATCCCTTGCTAGATAATAGAAAGAGATCTCTGAGAGGTGCTTTCCATACATGGGGAAATGGGAGAGCGGATAATTCTCCTCCGCCGTTAGGCAAAGGCCCACGATCCCGAAAAATGGGATGAACGGGTGGAAGCAAAGGCGTCGGGCAAGCGACAGTGTGGTGGCCAAGAGCGGGGTCATTATGCGGCTCTTTTAAATGCAGCCCAGCGCACTTGGCAAGGGTGGGGTGGTGGCGGAGCGGAGACTTTAGTCCGCGCTCCATGAGCACGGGAGGCGCGTGGCTTGACTTTCATTGGTGCCGAGGAACTTTAGGGCACACTCCTTTCCTCCTTCATCCTCAGACCACCACCTTTTTATGTTCCAGCCCTCCGTTTCTCCATTCAGCCTCGGCAGTCACAGCCGCCGGGGATTCCTCCAAGCCGGGCTCATTAGCGGCCTGGGGCTCACGTTAGGGGATTACTTCACGCTCAAGGCGCGGGCAGATCAAAAGACGTTTGAGTCCAAGGAAGGCAAAGCGAAAAGCGTGATCCACATTTTCCTACCCGGCGGCATGGCGCATCAGGAATCCTTCGATCCCAAGCCCCTGGCCCCCAGCGAATACCGTGGCCCGTATAATCCGATCAACACGAAGGTGGATGGCCTTCAGTTTGGCGAACTCTGGAAAAACTGCGCAGGCATTGCGGACAAGATTACCGTCTGCCATAGCATGACGCATGGGGAAGCCGCGCATGAACGGGGCACGCATAACATGTTCACGGGCTATCGCCCCAGCCCCGCATTGCAATACCCGAGCATGGGAGCGGTGGTCAGCCACGAGTTCGGTACGCGCAAGAGCCTGCCGCCGTATGTCTGCGTGCCTTCCGTGCCCAATGAATTTGCGGGTAGTGGCTATCTGAGCACGGCCTATGGCCCCTTCAGCCTGGGCAGCGATCCTGCGGACGGTGGCTTTAAAGTGCAAGATCTCAGCCTGCCCGGCGGCATTACGGATGGCCGCTTTAACCGCCGCCGGAGCATTCTCCAGAGCGTGGACGATCATTTCAAGACTACGGAAAAGAGCGACAAGATCAGCGCCATGGACACCTTCTATCAAGATGCTTACAAGCTGATCTCCAGCCCCGAGGCCCGGGCCTCCTTCGACATCAACGCTGAGAAACCCGAGGTGCGCGATGCCTATGGCCGCAATCCCGCTGGCCAGCGGCTGCTGATGGCGCGGCGGCTCGTGGAGAGTGGCGTGCGGTTCGTCTCCGTGACTTACGGCGGCTGGGACCACCATGATAACATCAAGGATCAAATGGCGAACAACGCCCCTGCCATCGACCAAGCGCTAGCCCGCCTCATCATTGATCTGGAAGAACGCGGCCTGCTGGACAGCACGTTGGTGATGGTCAGCTCCGAGTTTGGCCGCACGCCGAAGATCAACGCCACGGGCGGGCGTGACCATTGGCCCAAAGTGTTCAGCGTCCTGCTCGCTGGTGGTGGCATCAAACGCGGCTATGTCCATGGCTCCTCCGATGCTCTGGGCGCGGAGCCAGAGAACGATCCACTGACGGTCTCGGACCTCGCCTGCACCGTCTATAATCAACTCGGGATCAATTCTGAAAAAGAACTGATGGCCCCCGGTGGCCGCCCCATCGAGATCGTGGATGATGGGAAAGTGGTCTCCGAAATTCTCGCCTAATCTAATAGCGGCAAGGGGGTCGCCAAAAGAGTTCCACCCGCTGGGCGGAGCGTCTAGCGCTGCCACATGGCCATTTCCGCCCGGATCTTGCCTCGGAAGAACCAGACGATAAAAAAGATCGGCAAGGCGGCTAACCACAACACGCCGACGACGACCCCCACGGTGGAGACGATGGAAATGATGGTTTCCGTGTCCACGCCTTGAGTCTTGGGTTGATTCGCTAGCATCACGGGCAGCAAATCCTTTTGCAGGGCTAAATTATAGTGTGCCTGGACGCCTGCAAAACCGATTTTCAACAGTGCCCAGAGCAAGAGCAGCCCCCGGCTCGGACTCCGCCGCAGTAGAAGCAAGATCCCTCCTAGCAAGAGCAGTAATCCCAGCCCCGCCGCCACGCCCGGCAGCACTCGCAGCGCGATCTCATGCCGAGCGAAGAAGCCGTCCGGTAGATGCATTCCTTCATAGGCGGCCTTGATGGTCTCCTGCCCCATGACGGAAATGAGGCCGGTAAACAAGCTGACTGCGCCTAGCGCGATACTGATGATCCCCAAAACCTTGGGCCAAGTGCTGAGCAACGGTGGTGGGAGATCCGGCGGAAAGGCGGAATCAGGGGTGGGGGAGGAGAGGGAATCATGCATACGCTGTGGGTTAGGATGGGAAAATAAGCTGCAAGCGTTGCGCCATGCGCGCCTGCACCTCGGCTGGGCCTAACAGCACCAGCGCAGGCAGGAGATCCACGCCATGGCCGGCCCCGGTGACCAGCAGCCGCAGCGGAAACATCAGCGCGCCTGGCTTCACGGACAGCTCTGCGGCGGCGGCGGTCAGGGCGGCTTGGATGCTCTCGCCAGTCCACGTGGAGTCCTGTTGGAAATGGCGCGTGAGCACGGCTAAGTTGGCCTGGGCATTGGCTTGCGCGGCTACCTTAGCTTGGCCAGCGGATTCTAGCGGAGCTTGCGCATCGAAGATCATGCGCAGGTGTTCGGCTAACTCCGGGAGGGCCTTCAGCTTTGGTTTGCAGAGCAGTAGTGCGGCCGGGAGCAGCGCCCCGGCCTGCGCGCCTAACTCCGCCGCGTGAGCCTGCGTCCATGCGGTGGCCAGGGCCAGAAATTCCGTTTCCCCTAACTCTGCCAGATA
>JAYVOP010000131.1:0-25444 GCA_043757865.1 Verrucomicrobiales bacterium
GTGCGGTAGTCGGTGTGGGCAAATTTCCCTGCGGGCGCTGGCAGCACGGCCATCTTTTGCCGGTCGTGAGGATTCCGTCCCAGATGCGTTTGGATGCTACCACTGGCGGGCTGCGGCGTGCCTTGGACCACGGCTAGGTAAAATTTATCCGTGCTGCGGGCGGCAAATTGTTCCGTTAGGGAACGATGGGTTTCATCATCCCGCGCCACCACGATGCAGCCGCTGGTTTCTTTATCCAGCCGATGCACAATGCCCGGCCGCGCCACGCCACCGATGCTGCTGAGTGGCCCGAAGCGATGCAGCAACGCATTGACTAACGTGCCCGTTTCATTCCCCTCAGCCGGATGGCACACCATGCCGCTAGCTTTATTTAGCACGGCCAGATGCGCGTCTTCATAGAGCACGGTCAGCGGCAGATCCTCTGGCTGCGCCTCCGCCGGACGGTCCTCAGGAATGGCCCCCGTGATGTGATCCCCCACATTTAACGACACGCTAGGTTTAACCGCACGCCCATTGACTAACACCGCACCTTCTTTGATTAAAGCCTGCACGCGCGCCCGCGAAAGCTGCGGCAGAGCACTGACCAGATAGACATCTAGCCGCGGCTTCTCCGCAGCCTCCCAGGTCACAGTAAAGGTGAAAGAGTCAGTGGTCATAACAGGCCGTTAAACGATGGTGCGCGCCTTGGCAAGGCGCTGCGATACGATCCCCCATTGTCCACAGCCCCGCCTTGCCATCGCGCACACCGTGTGTTTCGCTGGCGGCATTATGAAATTTTCTATCTGTAACGAAACCTGGCAGGGGCCGGACTGGCCATTGGAACGAGTCTGTGCGCACATTGCCGCCGCTGGCTATACGGGCGTGGAGATCGCGCCATTTACCTTGAAGCCTAACCCTTGGGAAATGACGGAGGCGGAGGCCGTGCGCACAGGCGAAATCGTGCGTGCGGCGGGGCTGGAGGTCGTGGGATTACACTGGTTGCTAGTGGCCCCCAGCGGATTCCATCTCACCGGGCCGGATGCGGCAGTGCGCCAGCGGACGACGGAATTTGCGCAACACCTCGCACGGCTCTGTGCCGCCATGGGCGGGCAAATCATGGTCTGGGGCAGCCCGAAACAACGTAGCCTAGAACTCGGCTGGGACCATGCGGAATGCACCCGACGCGCAGCAGATGTCTTCCAGCAAGTGAGCACCGTGGCTGGTCCCCTGGGCGTCACCCTAGCCCTAGAACCACTGGGACCAGCGGAGACAAATTTCATGACCACCGCCGCCGAAACCGCCGATCTAATCCGCCTCGTGGACCATCCGGCGTGCCGCCTCCATCTGGACGTGAAGGCCATGAGCAGCGAGCCCACGGCCATCGCAGACCTCATTCGCCAGCAGCGCGACCTCACCGTGCATTTCCACGCCAATGATCCTAACCTCCGTGGCCCTGGCATGGGAGCCGTGCCCTATCCCCCCATCGTGGAGGCCCTGCGAGAGACGAACTACGCGGGCTGGGTCTCCGTGGAGGTCTTCGATTATACGCCGGATCCAGACACCATCGCGCGGGAGAGTCGGGAAAATCTGCGCAGCTTCTTTGGAGTCTAGATGAAACTTCGCAAGTTACTCCTGCGGGCCATTAACGCTCCGCAAAATCTGCGCTTTGCAGAACTTCTCACGTTAGCGAGTGCTTTCGGTTACAAGTGAGACCGCAGCCACGGCAGCCACCACATCTTGGTCCACGCTGGGGCGGATCGCCCGCTCAATGTGCAAAACTTCGGTGGGAAAGCCAAACCTTATCAAGTGAAACAATTTCTGCGCGACATCGAAGAATTCCATCTTATCCTCAGCGAATGAAAACCAAAAGCGACTACCACATCAATCTTTTCTACAGTGCCGAAGACGGCGGCTACATCGCAGATGTGCCTGACTTAAAATCATGTAGTGCCTTTGGCCTCACTCCCGAGGCGGCACTCCAAGAGTTGCTAGAGGCCAAGCGCGCTTGGTTGGCTGCGGCCAAAAAGCACAAGAAGCCCATTCCACGGCCCCGTTTCCGCCCCGCCATCTATGCCCTCACGCACTGAATGCAAGCCGCCATGCACCTTCCCGTCCTCCCCTTCCTGCTGCTCGCCCTAGCATCCTTGCGCGCAGCTCCACCGAACGTGGTCCTCATCGTCGCGGACGATATGGGTTATGCGGATCTGGGGTGCTATGGATCAGAGATTCCCACGCCGCATTTGGATGCGCTGGCGGCGGGCGGCTTGCGTTTCACGCAGTTCTATAACACAGCGCGTTGCTCCCCCACGCGGGCGGCCTTGCTCACGGGGCTGAATCCACATCAAGCAGGGGTGGGGCGGCTAGCCGAGGAATCTAGCCTGCCACCGACGGAGCGCGCGCCTGGGTATCTGGGATATTTAAATGATCACTGCGCCACCTTAGCGGAAATGTTACGGCCAGCAGGCTATCGCACTTACATGGCCGGGAAATGGCATCTGGGCATGCATGAGCAAGCGAACTGGCCACGGCAGCGGGGGTTCGATCGTTTCTATGGGATTCTGGCGGGAGCCACGAGCTATTTCAAGCCGCACGGTCTGCGCGGCCTCACGCAAGACAATGAGCCCCTGCCGCCGCCGACTAACGCCGACTATTACACCACGGATGCCTTCACAGACTTTGCCATGCGGACCGTGGCGGAGCACCCCGGGCCGCAGCCGTTCTTCCTTTACCTCGCCTTCAATGCCCCGCATTGGCCGCTGCACGCGCGGGCAGAAGATGTGGCTCAGTTTGTGGGAAAATATGCTGCTGGGTGGGATGCCTTGCGGGCGAGTCGCCATGCCCAGCAACTCGCGTTAGGCATCGTCAATGCCGCTTGGCCATTGTCCGCGCGGGATGATGGAGCCCGCGCCTGGGACGCCCTTTCCCCACAGCAACAAAAGGATCTGGACTACCGCATGGCGGTCTATGCAGCGCAGGTACACCGCATGGATTGGAACATCGGGAGGCTAGTCAGCACGCTGCGGCAACACGGCCAACTGGACAACACACTGCTCTTATTTCTCTCCGACAATGGAGCCTGTTCCGAGCCCTTTACGGATCTGGGCGGTGGCCAGCAAGAGGACATCAATAACCCTCAGATCATGGGCAGCGTGTCCTATGGCACGGGCTGGGCCAATGTTTCTAACACGCCCTTCCGCAAGTTTAAATGCACCCTGCGGGAAGGGGGCCTCGCCACTCCGCTCATCGTGCATTGGCCCGCCGGACTCAAGACCAAGGCGGGCGCATTGGCGCAGACGCCGGGCTATCTCTACGACATCGTGCCCACCGTATTAGCAGCTAGTGAAGTGCCTTATCCAGCGGAACTCCAGAGTCATAAACTCCTGCCACTGGAAGGGCAAAGCCTCCTGCCCATCCTCACGGCCACGGCGCCTAGCATGCCCGCACCGCGCCTTTTCTGCTGGGAACAATACGGCAACAAAGCGGTGCGTCAGGGCGACCTGAAGGCCGTCTCTGCCACCAAAGGCGGAGCCAACGGCAGCGCGCTCGCAGACGAATGGGAACTCTATGATGTGGTGAAAGATCGCACAGAGCAACATAACCTAGCTGCTAGCCAGCCGGACGATTTGCAGCGCCTGACCGCCGCCTGGGAAGCCTGGGCCAGCCGTGCGCAAGTGCGCCCCGCCCCAGGTGCTGGGGAGCGGAAAGCCCCTGAAAAACGGTAAGCCTAAGGCTTGCCGAAAACCTTGCGAAAGAGTCCTCGTAGGCCGCCTTGCTTGGCGGGTTCCACCTCCGGCGGCGGAGGCTCAGGATCGGCCACCACTGGGGAGCGGCGGGATTTTTGCGATTTGTTATCATCATCTTCGGCCACCCGCGCTTTGCGGACTTTATTGCCAGAATCATCCATCATCTCTGGGCCTTCCATGGAATCTCCGTTTTCTTTCTTCCTTTTGTAAACGGCGGTAAAAACTTCCCCAATAATCGGGGCCACTTGTTTTCCACCAGAGATGGAGTCCCCAGGATTTCCCTCATAGATCGCGGCAAAGGCATACTCCGGGTTATCCGCAGGCATAAATCCGGCAAACCAAGTCATAAACACCATGTCCTTTGTGCGCTTATCGACATACCACTGAGCCGTGCCAGTCTTGCCGGCCACTTTCACATAACCGTTCTCCGCGCGCGTGCCCGTCCCATCACTGGAGTTCACCACGGCCTTCATCCCTGCCCGCACGAGGCGCAGGCTTTCGGGATGGAGGTCTAACTCACATTTTTTCTCTGCTGGAAAGAAGTCGATGATGCTCCCATCCAAGCTCTGAATCTGCTGAGCCAGCCGCGCACGGGGCACGCTATGGCCGCGGGCTATCCCAGCCATCATGGCGCAGTCTTGCAACGGCGTGACGAGGTTATCTCCTTGGCCGATACAGATGTTCATCAGATCCCCGGAAGTCATGTTAGACTTATGCTCCTGCCGCCACCACTCGGGCGTGGGCACTCGCCCAGCCTTCTCGGCAATGCAGAGCCCGGCCTTCTCCCCTAGACCGAAGCGCGTGGCCATAGAGGTCACAGGGGACGCTCCCGTTTCCAATGCGGCCTTATAAAACCACGTGTTGCAGGACCGCTTGATGGCCGCAATCACGTTCATACTGCCCTCGTTGTGGCCGCGATTCCAGTTGTGGAAGGTGCGGTCCCCCACGGTTAGGGCGGGGGAGCATTCGTATTCCGTATCTCCCGAGATTTTGCCAGACTCCAGCGCGGCTAGGGCGGTCATCACTTTAAAAGTCGAAGCGGGCGGATATTGCCCATTGGTCGCGCGGGAGAACATGGGGATCTCCGGGTCTTCAGTGAGTCGGGTGTAATCGACCCCACGGGGGGAATAGGCAAATAAATTAGGGTCATAGTCAGGGTTCGAGGCAATGGCCAGCACATCCCCCGTGGCCACTTCCATGATCACCATCGCCCCACGCTTCGTCTTCGCCCGCAGCACGCGTTCGGTGATTTTCTGCATCTCTAGATCAATGGAAGTTACCAGCGTATTCCCTGGTTTCGGGTGATCCACGATCTCCTCTGAGAGCTTCTCCCCCGTGGCGCTAAAGACGAGATTCATCTTCCCGGGCGTGCCCGCCAAGGCGGCCTCGAAGCGTTGCTCTAAGCCCGCCCGGCCTTCACAGGCGGGCCAGATGGCGTCCCCGTTTTGAATCGGCGTGGTGGGCATCCCGCCGATCTTCCCCATTTGCCCGAGGACGTGACTAGCACAACGCCCATTCGGATAGGAACGATAGTAACACGGCACGATGACCACGCCAGCGGGCAGTTCCTTAGTGGCATTGCCCTGGGCTTCATCCGGCACGGGGCGATTCGCCAGCAGCGGCAGCCAACGACGATTCTTATAGTGCTCTAAGATTTTATCATCAGCGATGTCCCAACCATCCGGGGTATGTTTTTGTATATAGGAAATGCGTTCGTGGGCATATTTCAAAACCTCGTAGTTAGGAGAATTGTTTTTCAGCATAAACTGCAAGCCTAGGAAATAGGCCATTTTATTCCGCGCCAAGGCCGCCCCGTAGCGATCCACGATCTGCCCGCGCGGAGCGGGAATGGTGAGGAATAGGGTGCGGGCATTCTTGTCGTTCCGATCAGAAACAGGGATGGCGGACTTCTGCTCCTTGAGCAGCGGGGTCACGGGCGGCAGGGTCAGCTCTACCATGGGCACCGCCTTGCCTTTGCGCACGGGATCTTCTTTGGGCTCTGGTTCGGGCTTCTTTTCCTCAGCGGGCTTGGGATGGGGAGGCGGAGTGGGCTCTGGCGGGATCGGCAGAGGATCTGGTATCAGATCTGGCTCCATGGGGACGATGCGGGCCTTAGGGGCCGCGTCATCATCCGCCGTCACGGGCGTGGGCTCATCCTCCGGCACGATCCGGGGACGAGGCGCGGCGGTAGAGGCCTCCTCCTCGGCAATGACGCGGGGCTTCGGGGCCGCAGATTCTCCCCAGGAAAGGCTGGAGCCGCTGAGGTGGAAAAAGATCAATAGGGCGCAGCAATTTTTCATAAATTTTAGCGACGATTCAATAGATAGGCTAACGAGAAACATCCCGGTCCAGTCAAGACCAACCCAAAGTAAACGAGAGCATAGAGCCAAGCCAGCTCTACAGCGGGATTAAAGAAATTAAAAGCAATGACCCCCACCGTGCAAGCCAGCAGCAAGCCCGCACTCAGCCGCGCCAGCACGCCCACCAGTAACCCCAGCGAACCCAGCACCACCACTACCACCAGGACCACCGCCAAAACCTGCGGAAAAGGCAAATGATAGCCTTCTAAAAGGCTGGGCAACTCCCAGGGCTGTTGTTTCCAGAAGAACCCCCACCCAGCCAGACATTGCTGCCAAGCATGAAAATAACCGAGCAAAGTGGCCACCCCCAGCCGCAGCACGAGCAAGCAGAGATCCCGCAGGATGAGGGCGGGAGTGGCGGCTTGGGGATTACGGTGGAAGTCCATGAATTGTGAGGAGGGCGGGGGAGAGAGTAACGTGATCCTCTCTAGAGTGCGGATTCCTTGCAGTTTCAACAACCAAGCGCAGAGAAAAGCGAAACTTTTCACTGGCACGTCCGCGAATCCTCGCCAACGTCCGCGCCACTATGACTTGGGGAATTTTCTTTGGACTCTTTTGGATGACGCTCGGCCTACTGGCTTTCATGTATTTATTGAAAGCCAAGGACCGGGTGTAGGCTAGCGTCAGCAAGCGTGAGCTTTCGCATGATCGGGTGTTGCATTTCTGTAATGTGATGGCCAGGGTGCGGGCCATGACTCTCCGCACCGCGCTCTTGCTCTCGCTTACCATCGCCTTCCTCCCCGCTTGTTCTGGCCTCCGAGGCCGCTCCAGCGCCCTGCTGCCCACGGCCGCCCGCCCAGCCGATGTGGCCACCGCGGATGCTTTTTTTGCCAGCCATCCCGGACGCGGCATGGCCCCAGAGAACGCGCATCTCCCCACACTCAGCGCTGCACAATCAGCGCTCGTGGTGGAACTGGACCAGCAGCGCGTTTACCTTTACCAAGGGGCGGAGTTAGTGGCCTTTTCCAAACTCAGCAGTGGCCGCCCAAACTACCGCACGGAGACCGGAACTTTCGTGCTCGGGCAAAAGGATCGGAATCACCGCTCCACCGTTTACGGGGACTTTGTGGACCGCCAGACAGGGAGCATCATGATGAAAGATGTGATGCAGGGATTCGATCCGCAGCCCGTGGGTGGGAAGTTCCAAGGCGCGTTGATGAAGAATTTTCAACGCCTTCACACCCCCTCCGGTCAGATGACCTCCATGGGCTTCCACACGGGCATCCTCCCGGGCAATCCGGCTAGTCATGGCTGTCTGCGCCTGCCAGATAGCATGGCGGAATGGTTCTACGATCATGTGCCCTCGGGCGCGGTAGTCACCATTAATGGAAATCGGCTCGGCGTGCCTTATGGCACCGTGCAGAAACGCGCCAAGCGCGAGCCCAAGGTCCACGCCTCCCTGCAAGCCCCACCCGTGCCTAGCCCCGCCGAGCCCATGGAGCCGACTGCGGAATAGACCCGCTAGGCGGCTGGTTGGCTCCTTGCTGATTTACCCCTCAATTCTGACGCGTGCTAAGTTTAGCGACAAATAGCTTGCAGAATTGCTTTGATATCGCTAAAACCGTATTTTCGTGGACAATTCATTTCACTTTCTGCCCCTTCGCTCCCTCAGCCCCTCCTTGTTTTTCCTTCCTTTGATAACTCAGGTAACCTCCCTTTATCCCCTGAAGTCCACCTGCCACGCGGTATGTGCCTAGTCGACTAACTCATTTTCTCCACCCGCTCGCTCCTATGAAATCCTCCCTCGACCTCTCCTTTCGGCCTCGCCTTTTCCGCGCTACTCTGGCGCTGCTCACTGCGGCTACCAGCATCCTCCACGCCTCCAATATTTGGGATGGCGGTGGAGGTTCGCCATTTAACTGGTCGGACAATAACAACTGGGGAGGCAGCGCCCCGACCTATGGCACGCTGACATTTGCTGGAGCCACGGGGACTACCAATGTGATGGACGCGAGCATGAGCCAAAATCAGATCCAGTGGAACGGGAGCAGCAACTGGACGCTGAACAATAGTGGGGGCGCAGTGCTCTCGCTCTTTGATAATGGCGGCACGCAGGCGAAGATTGAAAACTACAGCACGGGCGGGGTCACGATCAATGCGCCTATTACCTTTGCGGCTACGGCGGGCAATGCTTGGGGAGAAATCAATGCGGTGAATGGTTCGCTGACTTTCGCCAGTGGCACGCTGACGGTCAGTGGCGCTGGGGTGAATGGCATCCGCATGTTTGGCGCGGGGCAGACGACGAATTTCAATAGCACGGTGGCGGCCACGGGGAAATATTTCGCCACCTCCGCCGTGGGGACGACGGTGAACATCGGCGGGGCCTTTACCTCTGGGGATTTCTACCTGATGAATAACGGAGTGCTGAATCTGAACACGGGCGGCACGTTCACCACCACGGGCTTGCGGCTGGGCGGGGACTCGGGCAACACGGGCACGCAGGATCTCACCAAGGGCGCGACGTTCAACCTGACGAATGCCACGGGCGGCCAGACTTTTGCGGGAATTATTAATCCGGTTGCTGGTAACACCTCGGGCGCATTACTCGTAAATTCCCAGAACACCAGCGGCACGAACACCCTGAGCGGCAGCATTTTCCTGGACGCTCCGCTAACGGTGCAAGTAGGCACGGGCGGCACGCTGGCCTCCACGGGTGTGATTAGTAATGGCGCTCTCCTCACCAAGATGGGTGGTGGCATTTTAAATCTGACTAACGCGAATACCTACTCGGGCGGCACCACGATTAGTGGCGGCACCTTGAAGGTGACGAACACTGGAGCCGCCGTGACGGTGACAGGCACGGGCGTGACTACCCCAGCCGTCAATAATCCTCTAGGCACGGGCACGATCGCTCTGTCTGGAGGCACTTTGGAACTAAATCCTCTGGCGACGGTGAATCAGAATGGTCTCTCGGGCCGCTTGTTCAATCTAGGAGGTGTGCTCCCGCTCAACAATGACAATTCCAATGTCAATTTCACAGCGGCGGCTACTGACACCCGTTATGACGCCAACCTGAATCGCTACGATCTCACAACGGCCAGCGGCGGCGGCACCGCGCTTGCAACAACCACCCAGGTGGCTGTTCAATGGACGGGGAAACTTAAGGTCACTGCTCCTGGCAGCTACCGTTTCTTTGTGGCGGCGGATGATGGGATTCGAGTGTTTGTGGATGGGGTGTTAGCAGTAAATAATGACGGTTCTAAAGGCACGACGGATCTGGGCGGAGCCGCAATCAGCCTCTCGGCTGGGTTGCACGACGTTCGCGTTGATTATACCCAAGGCGGCGGCGGTGGCGCGGCCATTCTTTCTTGGGCTGGGGCTACGACGGGTTTGGATGCCGCGTTGATCGCGTCTCCCATTCCTACGACCACCCTCTTTACCGCAGAGTCTAATTCCACCGCTGGCTCTAGCAATGCTGTAATCGTCGGGGCGGGCACGGGCGATGCCGTCAATGTCACTGCCAATTCCACCATCAATCTGAATGGCACGGCTTTCACCCAAGCTCAATTGGGTGGCCTGACGAATACCACGGGCAATACCCTGACGGTCAATGGTCTGGCTGGTAAGACGCTGCGGTTGGCAGGGAATTCTACCATCACGGGCACGCTGACGCTGAGCAGCACGCCGGATGTGGCGTTCGACGGCATTCTGGCGGGCACCGGAGCCACGCTGGTGAAGCAAGGACCAGGACGCGTTATTTTCAGTCAAACTACCTCAGCCAACACGCTGGATGCGGCCTCGCTGCTGGACATTCAGGGTGGCACGGCGGTGCTGGTAGGCGGCACGAACAATCCTTTGGGAGCCGCTGGCATCCGGCTCAATGGCGGTAATGTGGTGCTGGACTCGAAGGGTGGTCCGCAGACGTTTGCCAATGCGATCACGGTGGCCCAGAACGGCACGATTCAAAGTATCGTGGCAGGCGCATTGGCGACCACCCAGCCAATCCAGACCCTCAGCGGGACCATCGCGATTAATAGTGGGGCGACACTAACTTTCGATCCGATCAATGGCGGCAACAACACCAATAACAATCCCACGGGCAACACTGCCGACATCGGCGCGCAGATTACGGCTAGTGGCGTGATTTCTGGTGCGGGAAATCTAGCGGCCACCTCGACTTCTCTCGGTAACATCGTCTTCCCTGGCACTGTCCTCCTGAGCAATGCTGGAAATTCCTTCTCTGGTTCAGTCACTCTCAACGGTACCACGTTCGTGGGGAATACTTCCGTTCCGGTCAATGGGCCGACGCTGCGCATTGGAGCTGCGGGCGCTCTACCCAGCACGGCCACCACAGTCATCAACGTTAAATCCGGCATCCTGGATTTCGCCACCAACAACGTCGCCTATGCTCAGAACGCCGCCAACGTCATCACCCTTGGCGGCGGACCTGCCACGACGACTTCCAACATCAACATCGGCACGGGTGTCTTCACGTTGAACAATGACCTCGTCTATGACGCTACGAACAACGGCGGCGTCGCGACGATCAAGGGTAATGGGGCCGCGAGTGGCATCCTTGACCTGAATACTGCGGGACAGCGGACGATCAATGTCGGTGATAGCTCCAATGCAGCGATTGACATGGTCATCAATTCAGTCATTGCGGGCACAGGAGGCGGTGGATTGACCAAAACGGGTGCAGGAACACTTGCCATTCAGGCAAACGTGGCCGGCCAAGCCAACACTTACACGGGACTGACCCGTGTGCAGCAGGGAACCTTATTTTTGGGCGGTGGCGGGGTCGCTTTCGCTGGTGCCGCCAGCGGAGCCATCCTTGGAAACGTTCAGGTAGATTCCGGTGCCACTCTTCTCTATGGTGGAGCCAATAATCTCCCGGACGCCTCTCCAGTGCTGACCATCAATGGCACATGGAACTTGAACGGTTTCGGGGAGACCACCGGCAACCTGAACGGTTCGGGCACCATCACTTCCTCGCTCCCGGCCAACCTCCGCTTCGATTTCTCCGCAGCCAACGATTTTTCATACACGGGCGCATTTACGGGGCAGGTGACTTTCGGGATGAGCGGACGCACCGCCACCGCACCCATCACCGTTCCCACGAGCCAGTTCTCGGCACTGACTTACAACGGCAACACGATCATTGGCGACCAAAATGCCGTTGCCACCACCGGAAACGTGATGACGCTCGTTCTTTCATCCAATAATGCACTACCCTTTGGCTACAATAAGGGTGACTTGGTGATTGGCAGCGGCGCATCGGGTTTGAACAAGGGTATCCTGGATTTAGCTGGCTTCAACCAGACCGTCAACGGTCTGACCGGGGTCGGTGCTCTTTCCCCGACGATTACGAACAACAGTGCTACGCAGGACTCGACTCTGACCATCGGTGCCGGGGCGACATTTGCGAATTCCAACACTTTCAATGGCATCATTCAGAACGGCACGGGTGGCTTTACGGTTAATGTCATTAAGACCGGCCTTGGCACTGAAATATTCAGCGGCCCGAGTACCTATACCGGACTGACCACCATCAATGCCGGTAAGCTCTCCGTTGGCAATGCGGCCAGCCTTGGCAACACAGCAACTGGCACGGTCGTCAATTCCGGCGGCATCTTGGATATTGTCAACGTTTCCATCGCGGAGCCGCTGACCTTGAATGGTCGCGGGCAGCCATTATTTGTCACCGTAGGTCCGAACGGCGGTCCGCTTTACACGGGCTCCTTGCAAGCCAGCGGCGGCATTGCCGGGGTGGTCACCTCCACGATCACGCTGGGCACGGATGCGGTGATTGGGGTGCCTGTAGGTTCCGCCTTGACGCTGAGCGGAGCCATTAATGGGGCATTTGGCTTGACCAAAACCCAAGGAAGCAATGCCACGGGCGGGGCTCCGGCTACGATTGGCGCTGGCGGCACGCTGGTGCTGGCGGGCTCGAATAATTACACTGGCCCGACCACGATCGAGGCCGGGGAACTCCGCATCAATACTCCGATCCTCAGCACGGTGCTGAACCTGGGTGCGAATGGTGCGCAAGGCGTGCCGAACGCCGGCTTAGTCACGGCCTCCACCAGCGGCACGACGCTGACGCTGGGAGCCAGCAATGTGCTGCCGTCCAACGTGGTAATTAACCTCAACGGCAAGGGCTTGAACAACAAGTTCCAGCTCAATGGATTTAACCAAACCATCAAGGGCTTCACGGGCGATGCGGGCATCAGCACCATCATTCAGAACTTTGAAACAGGCGGTGCGGGAGCGAGCATTCTGACCGTCGATACGGCGGGAACGGATACCGCATTCAATGGCCGGATTCGCGACCAATCAGGCACGATCGGTATTACCAAGGCGGGCGCGGGAACCTTTACGCTCTCTGGCATCAACTCCCAATCGGGCAATAACATCATTCTCTACACGGGCCAAACGACGATCAATGGCGGGAAATTGGTGCTCCAAGACACCACAGGCTTTAATTCCGCGATTGCCAACAACGTGGCGGGTTCTGCAGGATTAGAGTTTGCTCTCAACTACGCACGGGTGCTGACATACACGAAGGCCATCACGGGCACGGCAGGCTTTACCAAGTCTGGTCCCGGCACGCTGATCCTCAATGGCACCGCGCCACAGTTTGCGGGCACGGATCCGATTCAAGTCACGGGGGGCGCGCTGGTCGTGCAAGGGCTCACGGGTGTGAACACCCTGATCGGCAATGCCGTAATTAACGTGGCCGCTGGGGCCCAACTTGATCTGTGGGGGGCGGGTGCGTTTGCTTCGCCTACCACCTACAATCCCAGCGTGACCCTGAATGGACTAACGCCTGGTGGGGCCTTAGTAGTTGGCGGGATCAACGGTCAAAGCAGCACCATTCTTTCTGGGCAACTGACCTTGGCTGGCGCGGGTTTGTTCAGCAATGTGGTCACAGGTTGGGCTGATCACTTGGGCACCATTACTGGAAAAATTACCGGAGCGGGTGGCCTACAGATTGAGAAACAAAACTACAGTCAACAGCCCCCAGTAATCGTCATCAACAATAGTGCGAACGATTACTCTGGAGGCACCACCATCAACGGGGGTACCGTTTATTTCTCCACTGCGGCATCACTTCCTAGCACGGGGAATTTGACCCTTGGCGGCTATCAAGCGGCTTCCTCCCAAACGACGCTAAACGGTCCTAACATTGCGCTCGGGGCAGGTGGTCTCAGCGGCTTCACGCGGGCGCTGGGCACGGGTGCTGGGCAAATTAACATTACGGGAGAAGGCGGCGGTTTCTCTGCGGTTGGCAGTGCCCAGACCGTGAACTTCGGTGGTGGCGGCTCGGTGGATTGGGGCGCGGCGGGCCTGAGTGCCAATGCCGCTCTGTGGTTCAACGGCAGTAATTCTTCGACCGTGACTGCTGGTCCGTTCAATGCGGATAACGTCGTGACTGTGGCCAATGATCTCGTGCTGAGCACGGGCGGGATGCGCCGGGTATATGTGGTGAACAATAACGTCACCAACGCAGATTGGGCGGCTTTCTCCGGGGCTATTTCCGGTCCTGGCGGCTTAATCAAAGACGGCGGGAACTCCGCTGCTGCGGCCAACGTGGGCGGCTTTTTAGTGTTCAACGGAGCCACTAGCAATACCTACACCGGAGTCACGGATGTCATCGGCGGGGCCTTGGGTCTGGAAAAGACGGGCGGGGCCACGGCTATTGCGGGCGATATTTCCATCAGTAACTTGCAGGGCGGTTCCCGGCGGATCGTTTACTTGGGTGCGAGTGATCAGATTGCGGATACGGCTACGGTCAATCTCTTAGGTCAAAGCGGCCAGAATGGTGACTTCCGCTTGTTTGGTTTCAATGAGACGGTGGCTGCCATCACCGACCGCAGCGGCGGCGGCGTGATCGAAGTCGGAGAAGCGACAGATCCTGGCTACAAAGGCGTGGCCATCAGCACTACGGCGGCCAGCACCCTGACCGTCTCGGGCAGTCAAGATTCCTTCTACAACGGTTTCATGCGGAATAATAACACCGCCGTGAATAACCTGACCTCCACGGGGGCATTCAGCCTGACGAAATCGGGCGCGGGCACGCTGACTCTCTCTGCAGGCCAGCAGTCAGGAAATGGCAGCATCGGTTATTCTGGAAATACCATCATCAACGGTGGCTCACTGGTCTTCAGCAACCTAAGCGCCTACAATTCTCCAATCGCGGTGAACGGAGTTACGAGCAATGTGGGCTTCAACACCAACTTGAATCAATCTCTAACGAATGGGCAGGTCATTTCTGGAACCGGCAACGTCTTCAAGAATGGTGCCGGCACCATGATTCTCAGCGTGGCCAATGCCTATAGCGGGACCACTACCGTCAACAATGGCTTCCTGACCATCACCGGAACTACGACGGCGGGGCAAACGGGAAATTACATCGTCAATAGCCCCGGCGTGCTCACCATCGGCAATGGCACCACCGGCGGCATTCTGACAGCTAACAATAACATCACGGTCAACGCTGGCGGTGTGGTCGCGTTCTCCCACAATGTGGCATCTACCTACAGCGGGATCATTTCCGGTGCAGGCAATGTGGAAAATCGCGCGGGCACCGTCGGAAATACATCCATTCTCAGCGGGGCCAACACCTATTCTGGCACCACGACCGTCATGCCGAACACTACGCTGGTGCTGGGCGGCAGCGGAGCCTCCGCAGGCGGAGCTACGGTGCACATGGGTGGGAATCTGACGCTGGACTTCAATCTGGCTGGCTCCAACGCAGGTGGCATCCTAGCAGCCACCACACCCGTGAACTTGAATGGCGGCACGCTGGCCCTTAGCGGCAGTGCGGCGGCTAACACCCAAACGCTGGGTAATCTGATGCTGGGCACGGTGCAAGCAGGCGGCTACACGGGCTTCACCCCCACATTGCCAGGTAATAGTGCTAGCAATCTGAATCTCACCTCTGGCGCGGGCGGCTTGAATGTCACGCTAGGAACCATTTCCCATGCTACGGGCGGAACCCTGAACGTCATTCTCCCTGTGTTCGGCACGGTGAGCACGACGGGCGCGGCGGTCGGCAGCATTGCCAATGGCTTCACCACCACGAACACCGGCACCACTTGGCTGGCCCAATCTGGCGGGGTGCTCACTCCGCTGACCACTTATGGTGCGGACACTTATGGAGCGGGCATTGACACCGATGTGGTCGCTGGCGGAGCCGGAGGCAGCACGAACAGCCTGCGTTTCAACACGGCAGCGAACACCACCGTAACCTTGAGCGTCCCGACGGTCATCGACAGCGGCGGTATCTTAGTCACCAGCAACGTGGCTAACTTCACCAGCACCATTTCTGGCAGCACTCTGGCGGGTTCCAGCACGGCGGGTTTGACATTGATTCAGAATAACACGGCCAACACGCTGAACATCAGTTCCGCCATTATCGACAACGGTGGAGCCACCGGCTTAACCAAAGCAGGCGCGGGCGTGGTGACGCTCAGCGGAGCCAACTCCTACACTGGCCAAACCTACGTAGCCGCTGGCACCTTGGTGCTCTCTGGAACTGCTACCACGGGTGCGGCACTGGTGAGTGTGGCTCCGACGGGCACGTTGCAAATTGGCGATAATACCACCAATGGCGTGCTGCCAACGAATCTAATCAACAACGGCACCGTGGTCATTGGCAATGGCACGGCCCAGACGATCAACACGCCGTTCAATGCCAGCAACAGCGTCAATTTCCTGAACAATGCCACGAGCAACCCCACTTCTTTTAATACGGGTATTTACACCAAAACCGGGCTTGGCACGCTGACCCTGACTAATACCATTCTGACGACTCAATTCCATCAACGCGCGGGCACCACGGTATTGGATTCGGGCGCGAACGTGATTGCCACTAGCTACAATTCCGTAGGCCAGCTTACTGGTGATGTTGCGGTGCTGACGGTGAAGGGCATTGGCAAAATCACCGATCAGGCGGATTTCAACGTGGGCGATGTTACCGGCACGGTAGGCACCCTGAACATCCAGGGCCAAGGGGTGGTGAATGTGGGTAATCTCTACGTGGGTAAAAGCGGCACTGCGGTTGGGGTGGTGAATCAAACGTTTGGCACACTGACTCGCTCGGGTGGCTCGCAGGATTGGCGGATTGGCGGGGCTGGCGTGGCGGATACCGCAGCCTATGGGGCTTACAATTTGTCGGCAGGTAACTTTACCACCACCGTGAATTTCCAAATCGGTTCCTATGGGATTGGCGTGTGGAATCAAACGGGCGGGGTGGCCTTGGCTGCGGGTGGTTTCCCAGATGTGGGACGTTTCAGCACAGGTAATGGCTTGATGAGCGTGAGCAACGGAACGTTTACCAATAACCAAACGAGCTCTTCCCTCATCATTGGTGAAGATGGCAAGGGCGTGTTTACGCTAAGTGGTAACGGAATTGTTAATGGTGTGACCACATCGGGTGGCGGCGTGACTGGACTTCGCTTGGGCCATAATGCGACGGGCACGGGCATTGCCAACTTGAATGGCGGTTTCCTCAACACCACGGGCGTCACTCGTGGCGCTGGCGTCGGTATCCTGAACTTCAATGGTGGCACACTGCGGGCGAATACCGGGGCGCTGACGGCGTTTCTCACGGGCCTGACCAATGCCAATGTTTATGCGGGCGGGGCCACGGTGGACACGGGCGGCCTGTCTGTCACCATGGCGCAAGCCTTGTTGGCTCCCGCAGGCAATGGCGTGCTGACAATCCCAGTCACCAGCGGTGGCTCGGGCTATCTGAGCGAGCCGGTCGTCAACATTACGGGCGTCGGCACTGGAGCCACGGCCAAGGCCGTGGTTACGGGTGGCGTGGTGACTGCCATTCAAATCACGGGTGCCGGGATCAACTACGCCAGCGCGCCGAGCGTAACCTTGGTAGGCGGTGGCGCAACAACGGCGGCGGTGCCTGGGACTGCAACGGTAGGGGCAAATGCTGCAACGGGCGGTTTCACCAAGACGAATGTCGGAGCGCTGACGGTCTCGGGCACCAGCACCTATGGCGGGAATACGACCATCAACGGCGGCAGTATCATCGAGGCCTTCTCGACGACCACTGGCGTGGGTTCCACGAATTTGCTGCCAAACACGGGCCTCGTGCTGAGTGGCGGTAGCTTGACGCTCACCGGTTTTGCCGCAGGCACGAACACGCAGAGCTTCGTTACGAACGGCACCTTTATCAGTGGCGTGGGCACGGTGGTTTCCAATATCGGCACGGGCGGCACGATGGTAACAAGCCTAGGTGCGTTCAAAAATGCTGGCGGAACCGCCATTACCGCAACCAACGTGACGGGAGCTGCGATTGATTTCTCCGGCACAGGGGTGATCAACACCACCACGGCAAACACCGGAACCGGCACCATTCTCGGCGGATGGGCGACCTTTGGCGGAGGGGTCAACTGGGCTACTGGTGGTGGCAACATCACGGCCATGAGCACTTACGCTGCCAACACCGCGACCACTTGGACTGCGGCGGCTAACACCGACCAGACCATTGCAACAACCGGCCTCGTGGGCGGCTCGACCACCAATAGTGTGCGGTTCAACACTGCCACGCCATTGACCGTCGTGCAGGCGGCGGGAACCACTTCCACGATTGTATCAGGCGGTATCTTGATCACGCCGACTGCCACCACGACAGCCAATCTTTTCTCTGGCGGCACCATCAACTCTGGCGGCACGACCACCGATTTGGTTATTCATGACTACGGCACCGCCGCCACTGCTTTCAACATGGTTTCCGTGATCGGCGCGGGCACTGGCGGGCTGGTCAAGGCGGGTCCGGGTCTGATTGTCCTGAGCAACCCCACCGCTAATCTTTACACTGGTGCCACTACTATCGGGGCTGGCACCCTGCGGGTTGGTGTCACGGGGAACTTCGCGATTCCTGACACCTCCGTTGTCACCATCGGTGCCGGGGCAACGCTGGACTTGAATAACTTCAGTGAGACCATCGGTGGCCTGGCAGGTTACGGCACAGTGACCACTGCGGTCGCTGGCACGCCGACCCTGACCGTTTCCCAAGCAGGAAATACTACCTTTAGCGGTGTGATCCTTAACGGCACGGGCACGGGCACGATCCTCACCAAGACCGGAGCGGGCACGCTGACCTTAAATGGCTTCGGCACCAATACCTATACGGGTGTTACGAACATCAATGGCGGTGCTATTAAACTCGTGACACCAGGCATCCTGAGTAACAACACGCAGGTGAATGTCAACGTTGCAAGTGGCTTGCAGTTCGAAACCACAGTGCCCGTCATTTCCGGCCTCGGCGGTAACTCCAACTTCGCTCTCACGACGGTAACTGGCACTCTGCCAGTGCAGTTGACCGTCGGTAACAACAATGCTGGCGCTACCTACACTGGTGCGCTGACTGGCTCGGGCACGCTAATTAAAACTGGCTCAGGATTCCAGTTCCTCACGGGAAACAACACTAACAGCGGTGGCGTAGTCGTCAATGGTGGAACGTTGATTCTCTCTGGTGATAATTCTGCGGCCAGTGGCGGCATCGTCGCTAACAGCGGAGGCACCGCCCAGATTACCAATCTGCTTTCCGTCTATGGCGCTACGGGCCGGAATATCATCGTGGCTCCCGGTGGCACAGTCACGGCGGGCTCCTTCTCCTCGAATACCGTTTCCGCTGGCTACGGCACTTGGCCGACCGATGCCTTCACGACGCTGCTGAGCCGCGTGGACCAAGGTTCCACGGGTGTGCTTGGTCTCCAGGCGGATGCCACGTTGCAGGCTCCGATTTCTGAAAATCTGGATTTCAGCGCCCCAGGATCGAATCTCTCCTTGGGATCCATCCTCACAGGTCAGCTCGGCAACGGAAATACTCCCGTGCAATACACCGGGGTCATCACGCCGAATCTCAACGTCTTCCGTCTCGGTGGTGGCAGTGGTCGTCTGATCTTGCCAAATGCCGCCACCTTGGCCGGGGCGAACAGCCTAGTGCTCTTCGGAGCAGGCAACACGGGCGGGCAAGTTTTCCTGACCGGAAACTATGGATTCACAGGGGCCACCACCGTCAACGGCGGCACCACCTATGTGCATAACCTGACCAACGGCGGAGTGGCTGGGAATCTTGGTGCGGCCAGCAATGCCGCATCCAATCTAGTCTTGAACGGCGGCACGCTCGCTTACGTGGGCACTGGCTCTAGCACAGATCGTGGCTTCACCCTAGCAGCCGCACCTACCACTCTGGATTCCTCCGGCTCGGGACCGGTCAATTTCACCAATACTGCGGCCATCGGCTTCCTCAACAGCGGTAACCGCCAGTTGACCTTGCAAGGCAATAACACTAGCACCAACACCATTGCTGGGGCGCTGTCTGACAGCGTGCTGGTTACGGGAGCCAGCGGAGCCCTCAACAGCGGCATCACCAACGTGGTGAAGAACGGCAATGGCACTTGGGTGCTCAGTGGAGCCAATACTTTCTCCGGTGGTTCAGTGGTGAACGCCGGGGTGCTGCAATTCAACAACGCAGCCGCTTTCGGGGCGGACATGACCACTGGCCCAGCCAACGTGCTTGCCAACAGCGGCGGTGCGGTGGCTCTCGGAGGCTCCCTCACCAGCGGCATCCAGACCACGCTCAACCGCGTTTCCCCGCTCTCCGCCGGGACCGTAGCGCTGACGGCAAATACAGCGGAAGCCATCAACTTCGACGGCGGTTCCGCAGGCGCAGGCTTGCCACTGGCCTACCTAGGCGCTTATGGCAATGTGACCTACACGGGCACCCTGACGCCTTACGCCACCCAATACCGCCTCGGTGGTGGCGGCGGCGTGCTGAGCCTGCCCAATGGTGGCCTCACTGGTCCCCGCGTGGTGCAGATCGGCGGCGGTGGTCCCGGTGCTCCGACTGGTCTGAGCAATGGCGTTTATCTTTACAGCCAAAATCAGAATCTGAATGGCGCAGTCGTCCTTGGTTCTAGCAGTGATTACACGGGCGGCACGGTCCTGCTGGCTGGTGGTATCGTCAGTGCCACGAATGTCGCGGCGCTGGGCACGGGTCCGCTGAAGTTCCAAGGAGGCACCTACCGGGCGATTGATACGACCGATATTTCCCTCGCTTCGGATGGCACGGCTCGCGACATCCGCATCGGACTGGATACGTCGCTCAATGCAGGAACGGCTCACATTGAAGTGGTCAACGGCGTGAATCTGAACCTCAGCAAAGCCTTCGGCAACCAGCCGACCTTCGGCACCAACACGGGCTTAGCCACCATGAACTTAGTCAAATACGGTGCAGGCACCTTGACCCTCAGCGGCGGCTTGAATCTCGCCTTCACCAACGGCGGTAACCAAACCAACAACGGCAACGTCATCATCGAACGCGGCACCCTGTCCCTCGTCACCAACCCCACTGTTTGGGCTGGCACACTCCAGATCGGCAGCAACAACGGCGGCGTGGGCACCCTGAAACTCGGGGCGAACAATGTCTTCGGCACCAACACTGTGGCCACGGCAGGTCCATTGTTTGAAATCTACAGCGGCTCCAAGATCGACCTCAATGGCTTTAGCGACAGCATCCGCCGGGTTCTCGGCATGGGTGGCATCGTCAATACCGGGGCCTCCAGTGCCAACCTCACGGTCTATACGAATCTCGAAAACTCCGTTATCGGCGGTCCGCTGGTGGGCAATTTCACCCTCACGGTCGGTGGCAATGCCACGCAAACCGTGGGCGGCTCTGGCAACTCCACTGGCCTAGACCTCTGGAATGCTTACAACAGCGGCTTCACTGGTAAACTCGTGGCCAACTCCGGTGGCTTGCGGATTCGCGCAGACGGCACGCTGGGTGCGACCACCGAAGCCTTTGCAGCGGATAAAATTACGTTGAACAACGGAGCGTTCCTCCAGTCCATCACGACGTTTATCCCCATCACCATCGGGGCCAACCACGGGATCACCCTCGGAGCCTCCGGCGGCACCCTGGCTTCACCGAACAACAGCGCTCTTATCGTCAACAGCCCCATCGCGGGTTCCGGTATGTTAACCATTGGGGATGAAACCGGCACCGTTTACCTTGGCAGCGATACCAATAGCTACAGTGGCGGCACGACCATTAGCTCCGTCAATACGCGGGGTTCAATTGCTCTCGGCACGGGTGGGGCCAATGGCAATCTGCCTGCTGGGGATGTCCTCTTTAACACCACAGGAGGCCGCTTCTATGTATTCAAATCCAGCAACACGACGATTCCGAACAACTTCAACGGCAATGGCCAGATCCTCCAGATCGGCTCCGGCACCACGACACTGACTGGCAATAATTTCACACAAGCTACCAACATGGTCGGCGGTGGGAAACTCCGTGCAGATTTCAGTGGCGGCAATACCCCAATCAGCACAGGCACGGGCCTACAAGTGAGCGCGGGCACCTTTGAATATTTGGCCCCGGCTGGAACTAATACGCTGCGCCTTGGCACCCTGACTGCGACCGCGGTCACCACTCCAGGCAGCACAGGAATTTGGAGCGGCGGCTTCATTGGCGACAGCACTATCCAATCCACCTATGGCGGGTCCGGCACCCAAAGCCTGATTTTCGGTGGCAACGCGCGTGGCACGGCCGGGGTGACGACTAACTTCGTCACCAATGGCGGCAGCAATGGCGTGACGAATAGCATTCTCTTCTCCGCTGGCCCAGCTGTGAATAACATCATCGGTGCCGCCTATTTCTACAATGGAGCCGACTTTGCAGCCCTCGACATCAATGGCTTCGTCCGCGCGGCTAATTTTGGTGCCGATGCCAATACTGCTCCGTTGAATACCCTGCTAACCGGCAAGTATTCCAAGCTGACCACCTCCCTCATCAACCAAGGCCCAGTGCAGCCTGCGGGCATCGAACTGGTGGGAGCCAACGTGAACCTGATGTTTGCCAGCAGCGGGAACACCGCTTCGCCATTTACTCCGGGTGCCATTCTTAAGAGCGGCGGCGGCGGTCTGGCTGGCGTCAGCGTCATCAACGGCGGCACCATGGCCCTGACCATTAACCCTCAAGTGACCACTGCCGCATCCCTGAGCACCAACGGCACGGAACTGATTCTCCGCACCGATACGGTGAATGACTTCTTGCAAATCGACATGCCTATCGCAGGCGGCGGAGTCGTCACCAAGAGTGGCAGCGGCACCCTTATCTTAAGCGCCGTGAACACTTACACTGGCTCGACCCTCATCAACTCCGGCACCGTGCAAGTGACCGGCAATGGCATCCTCGGTGGCAATCCTGCCGCTGGCAGCAGCATCCGTATTGCCAATGCGGCCGGCAGCACTGCGGTCGTTAATCTCGACAGCGCTACTGCATCCATCGCCGCGGGTTTGAGCACCAGTGGTGATCGTCTAACCATCGGTGAAGCAGGCAACGGCACGTTGAACCAAACCGCTGGCACCGTAAATGCCAACCAGTCCGTGATCCTCGGTGATAACATGGGTTCCCTCGGAACTTACAATATCAGTGCTGGCACGTTGAACGTGAAGAACAATAACAGCAACGGTCCGTTACTCACCGTCGGTCGCGCTGGCACTGGCGTGCTGAACATCAGTGGCACCGCCGCCGTGAACGTCAAACTAGGCGCGCAAATCCAACTGGGAGCCGGCCAGATCAATGCCGGGAACTTCCTCGCCACCACTGCTGGCAGTGGCTTGGTGCCAAATGTGGGCATCAACACCGGCGTCGGCACCATCAACCAAACGGGCGGCACCGTGGTGGTGGATACGAATAACGGAGCCTTTCAAAGCAATTCCTACGGCGGCGTCATCATCGGCGTGGACGGCACGGGAACGTATAACTTGAACGGCGGCAGCCTGACGACACCCTTCCTCGCTCGCGGCAACGGCACGGCTACCTTTAACCTCGGTGGCGGCACCCTGATCTCCCCAGCCACGGTCGTCACCGTCAGCCAGCCTCTACTCAACCTCAGCCTGCCCGTCAACCTGACTGGCACTGGCGGCAGCGGCACGATCAACACCAACGGCAACGATATGGCTTCAGTCGGTGGCTTCACTGGAGTCGGTGGCCTCATTAAAACGGGCGGCGGCACTCTGACCACTCAAGGAGCCAGCACCAACACAGGTGGTATCACTCTGGGCACTGGCAGCATCGTCGCTAGCGATACCAGCCTAGGAAGTGGCAATGTAAACCTCGGAGCGGGCACCACCCTGCAGCTCGCAGGCGTGCAACAAGGCCTCCAAGCGAAATTCACCATGGGCCTCATGACTAGCGTCACGCCCGGCGTCACCAACGGGAACACCGCCATGGAACCGGAACTGGCCAGCCTGGATGCGCTAAACACTTTCCTTGCCGGTAAACCCGTGATCGCCTTGGAAGCCACCACCGCCCGCGGTAAAACCACCCTCGACTATCTGGAATCCGGCGGGAGCAACGGCAACACCGCCCTACCTCCGGCCTTGGTGGCCCTCACGAGTGGCAACCCCGGCTACACCGCCGACTTGCGTGGGAAATTCAATGCCACCACTGCGGGCGACTACACCTTCCAAACCCGCGCAGACGATGCGGCTATCGTCTGGATCGACGGAGCCCCAGTGCTCGACAACAACCGCCAGCAGGCCCAAACTACCCGCACTGGCACCATTAGCCTATCGGCTGGCTCACACGATGTCGTCATCGCCTACTACAACAACTCTGGCGGCAACGGATTCAGCATCGGAGTCACCCTCCCCGGCCAAGGCCAGAGCTACCTAAACGGCAGCGAGCTGAACGCCAGCAACAGCCTGTTTAGCTTCGGCAGCAATGCGCTCAACGTTGGTTCCCTCAGCGGCAGCGGCACCGTCCAGTTGAGCAGTGTGCGCACGGACGGCACCGTGAATGTAGGGGGCCTAACCTTCGGCAGTGACAACTCCAATGCCGCTTTTTCTGGTAACATCCAAGGTGCGGGCAGCATCACCAAAGTAGGCACGGGCGTGCAGACCCTCAGTGGATCGAACAACACTTACACCCTCTCCACCAACATCACCAACGGCACCCTGCTGCTGGGTGCGAGCAACGTCCTCCCGGACACTGCTGCGCTGAACCTGAGCACCGGAGCCACTCTAGCCACGGGCGGCTACAGCGACAGCACGGGCCTGCTCAGCATCAACGGAGCTTCTAGTATCGACACTGGCAGCGGCACTGGCACCATCACCTTTGCGGGGGTGACGGCCTGGACGGACATGCTCAGCGTCTGGAACTATACGGGGGCCATCTGGACCCCCGGTACGGATAAACTGCTCTTTACCAGCATCGCCAACATTGATCTCAACAAGGTTACCTTCTTCAGCGGCAACATTGGCGATACGGGTTCCCAGATCGGCATGGGTGGCGGGATCGTTAATGGCAACGAGCTAGTCCCCGTCCCTGAGGCGTCGGGCATAGCCGCCGCCCTGGCCCTGCTCGGCCTAGCCGTCGGACGCGAGCGCCGCCGCTTCTTCCACTACCGGAAGTAATTCTTACGCGCGAGGCGTGGCGAGGCATTCAGGATTAGCCGCATCCAATTCCTCGTAAGCGCTAACTATGGAGGCCCTACCCGGCAAGGAATCTTGTCTGAAGAGTTGGCGGCTACGCCTCCGGCCATTACCTGGCAGGGCAGGATTTTCTAAGCCTTTGTGTGAGGCGGTGCGTTGCCAACGTGCGAACCAGCGATGCGCACAACCTTTCCTGCATTTCTCCAGAACTTTTCGTAAGCAATTTTACGAAGTGGTCGTAGTTTCCGACCACTATGAAAACCTCCTCCTCTCTGTGCGCTTGGGCGCTCTGTGTTTTGCTTTCCCATACCTCCATCGTCCGTGCGGATGATGTGGAGGAACAGGTGCTGCCGCCGACCACGGGCGTGGTGGTGAAAGTGCCCACGGAAGGGCTGGATAAAACGAATGCCGTGGAAGTGCGTTTCCCCAATGTCATGGTGCCGGATGCCGCCGTGGGTAAGGCCGTGGACGCAGCCATGGTGCTGGCATGGGAGCCTGCACTAGCCGGGAAATTTACGTGGCGGAGTCGGTATAGCGGGACATTTGCCGCTGAGGCATTGCCTGCCATGGGGGCGAAATTTAACGTGACTCTGGCGGCGGAATTGAAGGATGCGGCAGGCGCAGCAGTCACCTTACCGGCACCGGTGGCGGTGTTAGGGCCACTACTGCGGATCGTGCGGGAGGCACCAGATTGGTTTTCGAGTGCGCAACGGGAGCCAGTCATCACGCTCGTGTTCAATGCCGCCATTGATCTGGGTAGCGTGACGGAGCAGGCGCGGTTTTTGGATAAATCTGGGAAACAGAGCGTGCCCGCCAATGTCACCCTCGCCTTACTGAAAGATTTGCCGATCAATCCTAACGAAGATCTGCGTCCCGCTAGTAGTCCGCCAGTGGCGAAAGATAAGCCCGTGAACTGGGCGGTGCGCGTGCAGCCCACCCAGCCACTGC
>JAYVOP010000132.1:0-6772 GCA_043757865.1 Verrucomicrobiales bacterium
CTGGAGGCCGCGTCCAATCATCCGCTGGCCCGCGCCATCATCGCGTATGGTCGCGCGCAGGGCCTAGCCGCATTGGAGATGGCGGAATTTCAATCGCTCACCGGGTTAGGATTGCGCGCAGAGATCGCTGGGCAGCTCACTTACCTCGGGCGGCGGGAGTTGCTAGATGCGGCAGAGTTTCGCACCTGGCTGGCCACCGTGCCGGATGCTCCGCTGGCTTGCACGGAAGTCTGGATCGTCCAAGGCACGCTGCTGGGCCGCCTGCTGCTGCGGGATAGCGTGCGCGCAGAATCCCCCGCTGTGCTAGCCGAGCTGCATCGGCAAAATTTAGCCACGCTCATGCTCACGGGCGACCGCCGTTCCGCTGCTGAGAACGTGGCCACAGAGCTAGGCGTGCAAACTGTCCACGCGGGCCTCAGCCCAGCGGATAAACTGCGCATCATCACGGAGCTAACCGCTGCTGGGCGGAAGGTGGCCATGATCGGAGACGGCGTGAACGATGCTCCTAGCCTAGCCGCCGCCTATGTTAGCGTAGCCATGGGCGGACGTGGGAGCGATGCCGCCCTGCAACAAGCGGACCTCGCGCTGATGCATGATCGCCTGGAAAAATTCCTGGAGGCCCTGACCCTTAGCAAACGCGCCCGCCGCATCATACGGCAAAATTTAGCCCTTTCGTTAGGCACCGTGGCGCTCATGGTGCTGGCCTCGCTCACTGGCAAAGTGCCGCTCACCCTCGGCGTGCTGGCCCATGAAGGCAGCACCGTGCTGGTGTGCCTGAACAGCCTGCGGCTGCTCTGGGGGCCGCACAGCAGTGCGCGTCAGGAGCCGGTGCTTACGAGATGAAGCGGATTGCAAATCCGCGCTCCTTGCCCGGAACCAGTGGCATCCTAACCCGCGTTTTTACGGCTGAGCACTTGGCGGTTATCTGTCTTCAAGCAGGCCGACCAAAGGACCACGACCGAATCTTGCGTTTCGTTGAAGCTGGAATTCTGGATTCCAACCGCTTCGAGCGCATTTTGGAAAACCACCAACTGATGAATGCTTGGCAAAGCTTCCACGAACGCTATCTTTCTCAGTCATGAATGAAACGCTAATAGCTATTCTCGAACGAAAACGTTCCCGTTGTCGCGAGCTGGTGGCCTTGCCCGTGGGCGTCAAACTCCGCCTGTTGGAGGAAATGAACCGTGACTTGGCAGCCCTCGCAAGCCAACGCCCAGGGCCGGTGGCCAATCCGGTAAAATTCCCTAAAAAGTTACAAATTGACGCCACACTCCCTTAATTATCTGCTACTACTTGGTCCGTTCTATGATGAAATACCTTCCTCTGCTCAGCCTCTTCCTAGCCGCCACCGCCGCGCAGGCGGTGCCGCCCACTATCTCGAACATCCACGCCTCGCAGCAAGCGGGGACAAAGTTCGTGGACATTTATTACGATGCCGTGGACCCAGACTCGGCCAGCATTACCGTGCAGGTGGAGCTATCGTCGGACGGGGGGAAGACGTTTGATCTCCCGGTGCGCAGCGTTTCCGGCCATGTGGGGGCCAGTGTGCCGGTGGGGGTTAACCGCCGCATCATCTGGAACGCGGGGAATGACTGGAATGGCAATTTCTCCGATAAATGCCGCGCCCGCATTTGGGCCTACGATGCCTCCACCCCCGTGCCGCCCGTAGCCATGGCCTACATCCCGCCGGGCACGTTTACCTTCGGCTGGGAGAGTGAAAGCGTCATCGGCGGGCCCGTCACGCTCACCAAAGGGTATTTCATGGATCGTTTCGAGGTCAGCGGCTCGCTCTACAGTCAGGTGAATGCCTGGGCGATGAACAATGGCTACACGCTAGGCGGCATCGTGGCTGCCGCGAATATGCCCGTGCACAGTGTGAGTTGGTATGCCGCCGCCCGCTTCTGCAATGCCCGCAGCCAGATGGAGGGGCTGGTGCCTTGTTACTACACAGATGCCGCTCAGACCGTTGTTTTGAAAAACACAGACACCGACCTCACCAACGACATGGTGAAATGGACCGCCAATGGCTATCGGCTCCCTACCGAGGCCGAGTGGGAACGGGCGGCCCGCGGTGGGCTGGACCGGAAAGTTTACCCGTGGGGGGATACCATTGCGGGGAATCAGGCGAATTATTTGGGAAGTGGGGATCCGTTTGAGAGCAGTAATCCACAGCTGACTCCCGTGGGCTACTACAATGGATCTCAAGTGCCTGCTGGGGCGAACATGGCAAATGGGTATGGCCTTTATGATATGGCTGGCAACATCATGGAATGGTGTTGGGATTGGATAGGAAGTTCCCCTCTTGGTCAAACTGACCCGCTTGGCCCTGGGGCTAATGCCGGCGGTCGTTTGTTGCGTGGTGGAGGATCTCTAGGAATTTACAGTGATTTTCAAACAGCAACCAACGAGTTGCACTGCGGTAGCCGCTTCGTTTCGCGGCCTGACGCCAGTAGCTACATTCGCACCTATAATTATTCGTTTTTGTATGCCGTGGGCTGGGGCTTTCGCTGTGTCCGGGGACTATAACTCTGGGCCTCCCCCTCACCCTCTGAATTTCACCCAAGCCCCCGATGCTGACGCACCATGAGCCCACTCACCTCAGACTTGGAGCAAACCCTGAGAAGCCTCCCCACCAAGAGGGCCTTGGCTTACGAAAAACTGCTGCGCGGCATCCTGGAGCTGATGCGGCAGGAAGCCGAGAGCATTCCAGAGGAACGCGGTCATGCTCCACGCTTCATGCCGAGGGCTGAAGGCCCGGCCTTTCCCGCCGCATCCGCTATGGGCCGGGCCTTCTGCCCTCGAAATCTATGGGACCGCTTTTCCTGGGGCGATGCCCCAGGCTGGCATAGACCGGGCCGTTGGCCCTGCGCACCCTTGCCCTTCGCAGGCCTAGCGAACCCAGCGCTCAGCCTGGCGGATGCTGATGAGATGCGAGAGCCTGACGTCCGAACAGCGGAATTTGCCCCCGCTCAAAGCATTGGACAAAATGCCGTGAACAGCGTAATGGCTGACTATGAACGCAACTCTTGAACACATCCGCAGTGAAGCACGGACCCTCTCACCCGAGGAGAGGGAGGTGTTGCTTGTAGCCATGGACTGCGATCTCCATGGTGACATGGTGGCCGAGGAAGCGGAGGTGGAAGCCGCTTGGGATGAGGAAATCTCCAAGCGTGTCTCTGAAATTCAGTTTGGGTCTGCCAAGCTGCTCTCCAGCGAGGAATTCTTCAGCGTCTTCGCTGAGGCTCGCGCTGCCCTGCGTAACCCCGGTGCGGCGGTGTAAACTCCTATGCATCTGGCTTTCCATGAGGCTGCGAGAGAAGAGGCTCGCGCGGCTTTTCTTTATCTGGCGAATGACGACCGGAAAGTGGCGGACGAATTTGAGGATCGACTGCGTCAAGCCATCCTTGCAATAGAACGAAATCCCGAAGCCTGCCGGGTCAGGAAATATGGGGTTCGGCGGAAAAATCTGGCTCGTTTTAAACGACACTACGTCGCTTACATGCTCTGGAACGATTTGATCGTCATCATCGCCATCGGCCACGCCAGCCGCCGTCCCTACTATTGGTATCGTCGGCCCAAGGACTTTCGTGAGCGGCCAGACCAGTAACCAATCTCCCAGTCTCGAAAACTATGACCGTATTTCTCCAAAGATGGAAAGCCTACCTGAAGACAGCCCCTGCTAAAGAAGCGGCGGCAACTGTTGGAGCCATCCGCACGGATGCCTCTCGGGGCTATCCTCCAGGACATTTAAATAGTGGGTTGGGGAGCTGGGAGGATCCGGGAATTGAAACCGTGACCAGTGGTCAAGGTTTGAAAATGATGCTCGCTTGCTTGGGCATCGCATTGACCGGAGTTGCCCATGGGCAGACGGGGACGCCGATCGCGGGAGCGGTGGTGGATTTCGCGGCAGCACCCAATGGGGCCAGTTTTGCCTCGGTGAGCCTATCCGGCAGCGGCACTAGCATGACGGTCCTGGGGACGGGCACGGGAGGGATGGATGCAGCGGGCACGGGCGTCTCTGCTAGGCTGGCATGGCCGGCAAATGGCACGGTGTGGAGCAGTGGGGCGAATTTCATGGCCACCACGCCGACGACCAATGCGGGAAGCCAAAACGCGGAGGTGCGCTACAGCGGTGGTGGGCAGCAGATGGTGCTGGGGCCCACGGGAAATGCGTTTCATGCTCTGATTGGTAAATTTTATAACAACACGGGGCTCGCGGTCACGGCTTTGGGACTGCGGTGGACGCTGGGGGTGCCGGTGGCTCCCGGTGGCACGGGAGCGGTGGGCACGGACCCGCTGGCTGGGGTGCATGTCTATTGGAGCCGCACGGGCGTGGTGGGATCGTGGACGCGGGTGGAGCCCACGGCCTACACGGCGGCCGGGGCGGTGGCGGTCCGCACACTAACTTGCAACCCATCGCTGGCGGTGGGCGGGGAGATCTATGTGGCATGGATCGATGACAATGGGCCGGGGACAAATCTAGCGACGAACCCGGAGGGGATTTTCACGGTGGATGACATCAGCCTTTCCGCAGACGGGCTGGAGGCCATCACGGCTAGTCCTAGCATGTCCGGGGACTTCACGGTGGACACGCGGGATGGGAGTGGGGCGGTGCTGGCGCAGTCGGTAAATTTTACGGTGAACACGCTGGTGACCAGCGGCGGCAGTGCTACGAGCAGCGGATTTTTCACGGTGGAAACGCGGGGCCTGGACTCTAGCCGGATGTCCGCCACGAGCGGGCCGGGGAATTTCACGGTGGACACGCGGAGGTTTCCCACGGCGGGGCTGTTCACGGTGCGGGGCTATGTGCGGACCACGGAAGGGCTGCCAGTGATGGGAGCCACGGTGGAAATTTTCCAAATCGGCAAAGTGCCAGAGACAGCGGCCACGGATAACCATGGGTTTTATCAGGTGAGCGGCCTGGAGCCTTCTGCCTATCGCATCAAAGTCTCGGCGGCCTATTACGTGCCGGCCCAGGCTCAAGTGGATGGCTCGCGCGGCGGCACGGTGGACAAAAACATTCAATTGAAAGCGGCTCTGGCGTTGGTGACTCCTGGGGATAAAGGCCGGGGAGCCAATGCGGGTGAGGTGCTGCCTGCCACCACGGCGGGGGCCTCGGAGTTGAAAATTTACAATCGTGTGACGGGGGTGTTCGAGACCTCGGGCTCGCTGAATGCGAATTTGCCGACGATGATTCTAACGCATGGGTGGCTGAGCGACTCTGAGGAGTGGGCTAGAGGAATGTTTCAAAACATGGTAAACGCCAGGGGCATGAGCGGCTGGAATATGGTGGCGTGGGACTGGCGAGGCGAGGCGGCGGCGGGGATCGGGCAAGTGGTACCATCGGATAAAACGACCAGCCAAGGCACGCAGTTAGGGCAGCGGCTGGTGGCCCTGCTTGGCGCAGGGTATCAGCAAAATTTGCATTTTATAGGCCACAGTCTGGGCACGCTGGTGAACCGCTATGCTTGTGACTACCTGCATACCGAGGGACTCTGGAACGAGAACCAGACTCGCCCGCACCTGACGCTGCTGGATGAGGCGGAGGTGTCGAAATTCCAAGGGGTAAATGTGCTGACGGCACCCGATTTGGCAGCCCGGCAGGCCCTGACGGAAATAGGTGAGGAACTCAGTTGGAAGGGCTTCTCCGACCCAGCAGCCAGAGTGACGCTGGAGGCAGTGGGAACGAGGGTGAATGCGTTGATCGACGACTGGAAAAGCCCCATTTCGAGCCACGCGGTTTACATCGACAACTATGTTTCTTTGGTCGGATGGAATCGCACGGCCTCGGCCAATGTATGCTTAGCTCCGTTCAACCTCCTCACGGCGCATAGCTACGCCCACCAGTGGTATGTGCTAAGCACCGCAGCCTACAGCACTGCCCAGATGGGCTTTTCCAGAGCGTTGGCGGCGGGGGCGGCGGTGCCACCGATGAATGCGGACTACGCGGTGGGTTCGCTCTGGCTGCAGTCCACGCTTCCATTCCGCAATGAGATGACCTTATCCCATGTCTCCGAGTCATTTCCAGGAGCTTGCTCGGCCTACACACTCCTGAACAACGTGGCCGTGGCGCCAATTACCACGGGCATCCGGGCCGCAAAGGATCTCACAGACGCCACGGGCAAAGCCATCGTAAAAACCAGTGTTGTCGTGAAAACCGCCATTGTGGACGCCAGCCAAGCCATCGTGCGAGACGTGAAAGCGGCGGGAAACTGGACTGCCGAGCAGATCGTGAAAACCGGCAACTATATCGACGCCAAGGTGGATCAGGCGGTGGATTTCACCCGTGATGTCACGGCAGATGTGGTGCTGGAAAGCCAGCAGTTTTGGCAGACTACGAAGTATAAGTTCAAATCTTCTTGGGGTGGCAATCTCCGAACCGCCCGCAGCAGCACCAGCAGCACCAGCAGCAGCACCAGCACCAGCAGCACCAGCAGCAGCACCAGCACCAGCAGCAGTAGTAGTAGCCAAGCCGCCACCGCCGGGCTCAGCGGCTCGGGCGTGTGGATTACACTGGTGGTGCCGGAGGATGCGGCCATGCTGGCATTTGATTTCGGCATTGATGCTGCACCTGGGCAAGACTGCATTGTAGCAGCAGTCAATGGAACCAACATTTTCCACCTAGAGGCCAGCTATCTCACGCCGGGGGAAATTCAGACCAGCGGTTTCCTGGACGTGTCCAGCCTAGCCGGGCAGGAGGCGGAGTTTTATTTTGGCTTCCACGGCGGCACTTCACAGGCAGAGGCGACGATTGAGGGGATCCGTTTCCTAA
>JAYVOP010000133.1:0-1858 GCA_043757865.1 Verrucomicrobiales bacterium
CCTAACGACACGCCCAACACCGCCACCGTGGCGGCGGGTAACGTGCCCGTCGCGCTGAATGGCATTTTAGAAAAAGATGGGGATGTGGACTGCTTTAAATTCACTGCCAGCAAAGGCCAACGCCTCGTGATTGCCAGCTATGCGCAGGCCCTCGGCTCGCCTGCGGACTTGCAATTTGAAGTGCTCCCGGTCAATGCCAAACCCGGCCAGAACCCTGACAAGGCGGATGATTCCTCCGCTGCGGACCTCGATAGCTTTGAGCAAACGTTCGCTCGCGAGACCCTGGACCCCAGCCTCATTTTCACCCCTAAAGAAGATGGGGAATTCATCCTAACCGTGCGAGATTCGCGTCGCCTCGGCAGCCCGCTTTCCGGGTATCGCATTGAAATCACGCCCGCCACCAACGGCGTGCTAGCCGGATTCTACAGTCCGGATAATAACCAACGGAACTCCCGCATCAGCAGCCAAGTGGCGCGGGGGAATCGGGCGTTGTTTCTCATGAACGTCCGCCCCACGCACGGCACGGACAAGATCACAGGCGAGCTGCAAGTCACCGCGCGCAATCTCCCGGCGGGCGTAACCATGACCGCCAGTCCATTTACCATCGACCAAAAACGCGTGCCGATCATGTTCGAGGCCGCAGCGGATGCGCCGATCACGGCCACATTTCTAGAGCTAGACGTGCAACCGACCGATCCCGCCGCCCCGCATCTGCACAGCGCCTACAGTCATAATATCGGCATGACGTATGCGAATAATGAGATCTCCACCGCCGTGCATTTCGACAAACTTGCCTTTGCCGTCACGGACCAAGTGCCTTTTAAAATCAGCGTCGCCCAACCAACCCTAGCCGTTAGCCGCAGTGGGGAATTGCTGCTGGAAGTGGAACTCACGCGCTTGGAGGGCTTCACAGAGCCCGTGGAATTGAATATGGAAAACGTGCCCACTGGCATCGTCCCCCAGACTGGCACCGTCATCCCGCCAGAGTCCACGCACGCCACGTTGCGGATCGCTGCGGAAGGTGGGGCGCAGTATGGGAAATTCCCCATCGTGGTCACTGCGCGCAACAAGGGAAGCCAAGACGAACGGGCCGGGAAACTGCGCGCCAGCAGTCTGCCGATCACGTTAGAAGTGGCCGAGCCATTCCTGCGTTTGAAGCTCGCGCGCGCGTCCATTGAGCGTGGGAAGAAGTCTCACGTGAAAGCCACCATCGAGCGCCTCCACGCCTTACCGGGGACGGCCACCGTCAAACTCATCCGCCTGCCCAAGGGCCTGGAAATGTGTGGTGAGGCCCTGCCGCTGCCTGCGGACGCCACGGAAATATCCCTAGAACTAACTGCTAGCCCGGATGCCCTCGTCGGCACCTATCCCGCCATCGCCTGTGAGTTAGCGATCACCATGGATGGCAAGGAGCTAAAGCAGATCGCAGGCACCGGACTGATCCGCGTGGATCCAGAACGGAAGTGAAGCTGAGTTTAATCCGTTTCCCCACGCAGGATGGCCAGCGGCGGAGTGCTGGTGATGCCTCGGCTGAGGAACACGCCAATGAGGGTGGTAAACGCCGTCAGCGCCACGATGGCCCAGACGCAGGGAGTGAGCCAGAGCGGATTGGCAAGGTGGAAACGATACGTCGCCAACCAACCCGCCGCGCCCACCGCCAGCGCGCTGCCAGTCACACTAGCCAGGAAGCCTAACAGCGCATATTCGCTGACGAGGATCTGCCAGATTTGGCGTCGATCCGCGCCCAGCGTGCGCAGCAGCACACTCTCTTCCACGCGGTCGCGCTTCCCGCTCACTAACACGGCTATGAGAATGATGATGCCCGTGCCCACGGTGAATAGCGCCATAAAACGAATCA
>JAYVOP010000134.1:0-6729 GCA_043757865.1 Verrucomicrobiales bacterium
CCATCCGAACTGGTGTTCGGAAACGACACTAAATTCGCGGAGCCGTCTGGCAGGAAGCCTTGGGAAACATCGGGCGTTTGCAGGCCGAAGGTCACGGAATCCAGGTTGGTGGTGCCATTGCTGGCCGTGAGCACGAGCGACTCGCCACCCGTAGCCAGCTTGAAATTGACGCTGTTATACCCGCGCTTGGTGCCATCTGCGAGGAGCTTCACATAGCCGTTAGGCGCGATGAAGGAAAGGGCGGGGAGTTTGGTGATTTTCGGCGTGCCGGGGGTATCGCTGAGCCAGAGATCTGTGAGGGAAACGGGCAGGGCGTCAGGGTTATACATCTCGAACCAATCCGCGCCACTGAGCGGCTCGGCCATCCATTCGTTGATGCGCAGGCTGGTGTTGGAGCCTAACGCGCGGGTGGTATTGGCGGCCAGAGGCGAGGCATTGACTAAGACCCACACACCGATGCCATCCGTGGCGCGGCCAATCGGCAGATCCGCCGCCTGCGGGCCGAAGGTGACGTTATCTTTGATGCTGGTGCCTTGCGTCAGGACCACGGTTTGCCCGCCATTGTCCAGGCCGAAGCCTGTGTGCAGGCCGGGCGCAGCGTTCTCGCTGTCCGCCCAGATGAGCAGGTAGCCAGTGGCGGGAATCAGGGTGCCAGCGGGGAAAACATATTTATTAGTCACCAGCGCATCATCCGTGAGGCCCCAGCCGCCGAGGTCGATGGGGCTGCCCGTGTTGTTATAAAGTTCGATGTAGTCCGGATGTTTCCCCGCATTGGTCAGGAGGTTCCGGTTGTCCGCACAGACTTCGTTGAGCGCTACTTGATAGCCTTGGATCTGATAGGTGGCGTCCAGTTGCACGCCTAGCAGGAGGTCATTGCTGGTGGAATTGATCTGATGCACTTCCACTGCCAACACGTTATCCCCCGGTTGCAGATAGGTGGTGGGGAGGTTGTAAGGGCCTTCCCAGGCATAGCCGCCGACGCTGCGGGTGGCGATGGTGCTATCCGAAATAATGGCCGTGGCATTCATGCCCACGCGCAGGACCTCGTGGCCATTGAGGTAGATCACATCCCCATCATCCACGATCTGGCGGAGCCGCAGCACGGCTCCATTCACGCTGCCGGGGAAATTAAAATGGGTGCGGAAATACTGCGTGATGCGGCCTGTAGTATAGTCTGGCGGCTGCGTGAGCGGGATGTCCGTGCGCAGGACTTGGGCGGGGCTCAGGTTCGCTAACGCGGTGGGGGTATTGCTATGGCCTAACACGCCGGGGCCGCTGCCCCAGGTGTCATCCACAAAGGCGGGCAGGGTCCAGGCCTTGGTGCCGTAGTGGGTCACGTTGTCGTATTTCCACGGCGTGGTGTCATCGATGGCCAGGAGGATGCTGGTCTGCGGGGCGGAGCCGAAGGTAAATGCGGTCTCATCAGAGGTGGTGGAGGGATGCGCTTGGGCATCGAAATAAGTCACGCGCCAGTAGTAAGTGATGCCCCAGGAGAGCTGGTCAAAGGGCACGGGCAGGGCGGTTAGGTTGGCGGTGCTTTCGTTGACGTAGAGGGGATTCGCCCAGGTGTTCGACGCGGTGCGGATCTCCCATTTCGTCTTGCTATGGGCATTGAGGCCAGTGGTGAGGCCGCTGGTGTGGAGATAGGCGGAGGTGCTAAAATTTCCCGGAGGCAAGATGCTGAGGCCGTTGGTGGGGCCGACGTTGGTGGGCTTCAAGGGCTTATAAAACGTGCCTTGGGCGATCTGCGTCTGCACGGTGGCATTGCGAGATTGAATCCAACTGAGCCAATTATTCCCCCACAGATTCGAGAGCGGCTGGCCGCCGTAAGTCATGCTGGTGAGGTTCTCTGCGCTGAGCAGGGTGTTGGTCAGGAGCCACACCTTTTGGCGGTATTCCGTATTGAACGCGGCAATGAAGGCCGCCTTCCAGTTGTTGTTCCCTTTGAAGATGGAGTAGTTCGTGATGTCCGTGGGATCCCGGAAGTTGATCTCATAATCCAAGTCCCACGGGAGCAGCGTCCATTTCCCATCAGACTGTTTGTAGATGTAGTAATTGTGAATGGAGTCATCCCAACAGCAGGACCAATCTTTGATGGCAATGTAGGTCAGGGTGCGATCCACGTCCCAGTTGGCAGCTAGCCAGGTGCGCTGCGCTGCGGTGCCTGCCGCCGTAGCCGTGGAGAGGCCATCCACGACGGCCTTGAACGGCACGTAGCCTTTCCAGGTATTGGATTCCAGGGCGTAAGTGATGCTGTAGCGTTGCAGCGGCGTCCAAGTGAAGGCGGGGGTGCCGATGGTTTTGGTCGGCAGCACGCTGCCATTGCCCGTGCCATAGGGGCCTTCCTCCGTGCCGGCGGACTTGTAGGGATCACCGGTTTTTAAAGGAGCGGAGCCAGGGACTAACGCGGCTAGTTTCCCATAGTAATCATCCAGAAATCGCCCATCCACCACGGACTGCTCCATGCGCTGGAGCACTGCGTTGTTATTGATATAGCAATCCGTGCGGGGCGTGTAAGAACACGGGATCCCCGCCGCCCGGTAGATCTCCCCCAGCACTTCGTAACGATGGTCTGGCAGCGTGGTCGCACCTTGATTCGCAGGCGCTCCTTTGTCTGTTTCAAAGGCCTGGGTGGCTCCATGTAGCGGTAGATACCGGGGGAAATAAAGTTTATAAGATTGCCGCCCTTCACTCCGCCGGTAGCGGCTCCCATGATAGCGGATGCGCGCATCCCGCACCACGCCATCCCCACTGACAAAGATGGCGGGCACGTGCCCATTCCACCAAGCGCCCACGGGGCTGATGAGGGAATCATAGGCCTCATCACGCGGGTAACCGCCATTGGCATCCGGCATCACGCGACGCGGGTTTTGATTAATGTTTTTAGAAAGCGGCTTGGTATCATCCCGCACCCCCGGCGTGCCAATGTCTGCCGTGGCCACGAAGATGTCATACGCCTCTGACGATGGCGCAGGCGAGACGGTGAGCGCCCGCACCGGCATGACGAAATATGCGTGGTAGCCTTCCTTCACCGCGGCGGCGTTAGGCACCAGTTGCGGATCATCCGCGCGGGGGGAGATGACTTCATCCCCACTGCCACGGTTCCCCCGGATGCGCCAGCGCACCACGCTGCGGTCCACTTTCCCCGGCAGGGTGGCCGTGTATTCGCCATCGCCTAGCGCGGTCATGGCCACGGTGGCGCGGGGCTCGTTGGTGACGTTGATGTCGTCCACGAAATATTCCACACTCACCCCCGTGAGCGGATACTGCACGTAGCTGCTAGTGAAGGCGCAGTGGATTTTCACGGACTGGTTATTACGGATGAGCTGGGCTTCGTCCGAGACTTGCGTGACGCTGTAGTTCAGTACCGCGGGCCGGGGGATGGCCGCCGTGAAATTTTGCGCTGCGCCCGGCGTGGGTCCCGGCGTGAGTGGAGAAGCTAGCCAGTTAGCCGGATCATTGCTGGCCCAGGTGCTGCTGATGCGTTGCAGGGAGCGGCCCTTGTAGTTATATGGCAGCGGATTCAGCCCGGTGAAATTATCGTTGGCCCCCAAAGCATCCGCCCCGATGGCCCACGGGAAGCCGGATTCATAAGCCACGGAGTCCACGATGGCATCCGCCAGGTTATGCAATTCTAGCGTGGCGCTGTTATTGTTCAGCCGCCCGCTGTAAGGCCCTAACACGGAACCCGCCGTCAACGCATAGAGCGTGGTGAGCCGCGCAGGATCTTTGGCAATGACGCGGAAGCCATGCGGCTGGATCAGGGTGTTAGCCGGAAACGTGTAATTCACGCCACTGATAAATTGCCACCCACCCAGGTTCACCACGACGTTTCCCGTATTCTCTAGCTCCACGAACTCATGCACATCATCCGTGAGGTCCAGTGCAGGCGTGCCATCGGCATTGAAGACGTCTTCCTCTAAAGGATGATAATGGATTTCACTGATGACGACCTGCGCGGAAGCACATGTGAGGAAGCTGAGCGCCAGACCGGTGAGGGCCGAGAGGGTGAGGAATTGCATAAGGTGAAGGGATGGGGGGAAATGAAGCGCGCAGCTTAGGGAATTCTGCATGGCCGCGTCACCATATATTTTCTCCTCAGGCGGGATTGCTACGCGCGGCCAGTGCGGATGGTGGTGCGAGGCTCGCCCTCCCGCGATTGGGTCGGCCTTGGAGCATTGCCAAGGCGGGGCGCGGCTCCTAGCCTGCGCGCCACTCTCACCGCCCCCTTTGCTTATGAAACTCACCCTCGCTCACGATCACCACTTGCCCGCCGCCGCGTTAGGCTTGGCCATGAATGCTGCGGGCTCAGTCCTGTATGCGGCCTGCATGGATGGGCACATTTATGAAATGGAACCGAACGAGGGCAAGGTCACGCCCTTTGCCGAGGCTCACTCCAGCTATGCCTCTGGCTGTGTGCTCCTGCCGGGCGGACAGACGCTGATTTCCGCAGGTTATGATGGTGTGCTGCGCTGGCATGATACCGCCCAGCGCACGTGCTTCCGGCAAGTGCAGGCGCATGAGTTCTGGTCGTGGAAACTAGCGCTCTCGCCAGATGGCCGCCACCTGGCGAGTGTGAGTGGGCAATATTTAACCGGCGGAGAACGCTACGAGCCCGCCCCTGCGGCTGGCCCCACCGTGAAGGTCTATGACACCCTAACGGGAAATTTGCTCCACGCCTTCGAGCACTTGCCGCCCGTGCTCAGCGCGGCCTTCAGCCCAGATGGGCAGCATCTTGCCACCGCGAATCTCATGGGGGAAGTGTGCGTCTGGGATCTGGGGAGTGGACAGGCCGCCGGGAAATTTACCACGCCGGATTTTACCAGTTGGGGCATCATCAAGAGCCCGCATTACTGCGGCGGGATCTATGCCCTAGCCTTTGCCCCGGACGGGGAATCCCTGCTCTGCTGCGGCATGGGGCCGATGACTGACCCCATGGCCGGCAATGGCCAGCAGACGTGGCAGCGCTGGAGTTGGCGGGACCAGCCGACGAAACTAGCCGCGATCCGCGAGGGCGAGCATGGCACCGGGCTCATGGAAGCGCTGACCCCCACACCAGACGGCCAAGCCTTTGTCATGGCTGGACGGCAGGCGCAGGGGACGTGGAATGTGGCCGTCTTTGGCGCAGAGGATGGGAAATTAATCACCTCGCTGGACACGAAAAGTCGCGTGACCCAGGCGCAGTTCAGCCCCGATGGAAAGACGCTCTTTCTCACCGCCGCCGTCGGCCAAGGCAAGCCCGTGGACGGCGTCTGGCCGCAGTATGGCCGCCTGCATGTAGTGCAGGTGAGCTAGTGCGAGGTGGCCGCCGAGCACTCCGTGGCTCCAGATTTACGAATTCGCTACACGCCCTCCGAGCGATGATCGGCCTGAGGCAAAACGCTACCAGCCTCGGCTAGATCTGCACCACCTTGGAGCCTGCGATGTCATCATGCAGGGTGTTGTAGTCCTTGCGGAAGATGGCCAGACAGTCGGCTAGCGCGATAATGGCCATGAGCGCAGGGGAAAAGAGGCCCGCGATTTGCATGCCAAATTGCAGCGGCAGAATCCGTTTGGTGATGAGCGTTTGCACGGGCAGCAGTCCTCCGTTGCGCGCTTGGATTTGGGTCTTGAGCAGCTTTTTACCGATCGTCTGGCCGTTCTTGAGGAAATTATAATTGATGGCTAGATAAACCGCGAACACGATGATGGTGGCGATCAATGACTGACCCATGGCTGGCTTGGAGGCATCCATCACGGCCTGCATCCCCTCCAGCGGGCCTTTCTCTTTCATGATTTGCTCTGTCCAAGCGGGATCGACCACCTTCGGCGTAATCATGAATTTCATGACCAGAAAATTCACCGGGGCCAAGACCAAGCCATCAATAAAGGCCCCCGCAAACCGTTGCCAGCGCGTGGCGTAAGGCTCGTTACCTGCGGAGACAGGCACGGAAATATCGGACTCGGGTGAAGCATACGGATTTTCGTTAGACATAAGGATCGGTAGTTAGAGTTAAGTGACGTGGAAGGTAAAACCAAATCTCTGCCGGGCTGTCCATGAAAATATGCGCGAGCCGGAAATTTGGCAGCACGCCCGCATCGCCCGGACCTTCCATCCGGCTCGACATGGAAAAAACCACGCTGCCAGTTTGACATCGCGCAGGTAATACATAGTTTAACGCCATGATTAAGACCATTACCAAAATCGGCAATTCCCAAGGCATTATCTTCGACTCCGCCATCCTCCAACTCGCCCGCCTCAAGGTGGGGGATGAAGTGAATCTGGAGATCCATCCTGGGGGCACCATCACGCTCTCGCCCCTCCATCCGGTGCTGCCTGCGGTGGAAGTCACTAGCCTGATCAAAGATACCATGAAGCGGTATGCTAAAACCATGCAACGCCTCGCTTAATGACCACACCCAATGATTGCTATCACCTCACGTTGGAGATCGTGCTCGAAATCCATGCGGAGGCCATTAGCCAGTTTGGCGGCTCAGAAGGATTACGAGAGCAAGCCTTGCTAGAATCCGCCATTGCCGCACCCCAGGCGACCTTCGGCGGTAGTTCCCCCTATGTGGATGTGATTGAAATTGCGGGCGCTTACTTGTTCTACCTCTGCGGGAACCATCCCTTCGTGGATGGCAACAAGCGGGTCGCGCTAGGCGCGTGCCTCGTGTTTCTGCAAATGAATGGATGCACCCCCGCGCCCGATTCCGACGCCTGGGAAAATCTCACCCTAGCCGTAGCCG
>JAYVOP010000135.1:0-6707 GCA_043757865.1 Verrucomicrobiales bacterium
GCGATCATGGGCAGAGATGCGCTCAGCGGCATCAATGCGCAGCATCAGCACGCTGCGTTCCTTCTGCACGGCGGGGGGCAGGCCCTGCCATAGGCCCACGGCTTGGGCATATTTGCCATCGCGGATACAGCGGTTCATGTTGGCGATGTCTTGCAGATGATCCACGTAGGCTTGGCCAATCGGGCTCAGCTTAGCCGCCTCCGCAGGGCTGGCAAAGCTGGCCACCAGATGCAGGAAAGTGCGACGCAGCGCGGTGCTCGCAAACTCATTGAGACCGAAAGTGAAGATGTCCTGGATGCGATACTCGCCTGCATTCGGCTCGCCCATGACGAAGAGGTAGTAGTTAATATTTCCCGTCTCGTTTTCCGCCCGGAAGAGCAACCCCGCCCGACCTTCAAACGACCGCACCCGCAGGAAACGGAACAGATTCCCTGCATAATCATTGGCCGGGTTGTTATTCGTCCAGGCTTGCTTCGTGCCGTCCGAGAAAATTTTACGCACCGTGGCGGTCTCGTTGCCGCCGACTTTGGCGGTAGCCGTTTCCAACACCGCATCAGTATCGATCAGGGAGACCAGCAACTTCGTATTACCCGCCGTGACCGTGAGTTCGATGGCTTTCACGCTCTTGGAAAGATTGCTGTCCTCATGGGCCAGCCGCTCCGTGAGCTGGGTCTCCGTGAGGTCCACGCTGGACTGGGCCGCCCCGGTTAGGGCGAGCACGACTGAGACCCCAGCCGAAAGCATCCGCCGGAAGCTGGAGACGCTGGGCAAGAGCGAGAAGAGTGAGCCGCAGGGAGTAAGATGCATAAGAATTCGGTAGAAATTTTGGATAGCGAAGCGCTGCGTATTAATACTGAGAATTTTAGCAGATGCAAGAACTATTTCTAATTATGGGCACAGTTTCTGGAAATAATTGCCATTTTTGCAAATTCAAGAATCGAATCAGTGAATCCAGTCAGAACTCCAGGACGCAAAGGCCCCGCTCCTCAGAAATCTGGGATGGAGGTTGCAGTCCAGCGGTGCTTAGGCGGTCTTCGTTAGCGCTTTCCAGCCCAATGCGCCTGCACCAATGCTAGCACCGCTTGGTCATCGCCTTGAGCGTGCCACACGGCGGCTAGGAAATCAGCCGGAGCCATCTCGTGTTTTTCAAAAAATGCCCGATCCCCACCACAGCCGAACATGCTATCCGGGTGTAACTCCCCCCGCAGTTTGGCCTTGGCTTTGGCCAGTAATCGCGGCAGCCACGGGATCCCCGCCAGGGCCGCTGGCTTGGCAGGGAGGTCCGCAGGCAAGATCACGTTTTGGCTAGGCACGCCGTGCTGCACTACTAAGAAGTAGGCCCGCCGCTGCGCTGCGATGAGCAGTGCGGTGGACGCGGGCAGTTCTGCGCTGTAATCTTCGATGAAATCAAAGAACTCCCGTGGCTGGTAGCCAATGCTGGCCAGGAAGGCCAGATCCTCAGCGCTGTAGTAAGTGCGGTAATCGTGCTGGCCGGACTCGTAGAGGGCCACGCAGCGGCGGTGTAGGGTGAGGAAAGTTTCGCTCCAGAGGTAGTTTTTCATAAATAGATTGCAGTTAGTTGGAAGTTACATCGTTGGCGGGATCGCGGGTCGCCTTACTCCACCACTGGGCCAGGAAAGCCGCGCCCAGCATGCCCGCCGTCGCGCCTAGCAGGCTAGCCAGCAGGTGGAAAAAGGATCCTTTCCCTAGCAAGGCTGCGGTCAGCAGAGTGGCCGGATTCCCTGTGGCTCCTGCAAAGACCAGAGCGCTGGCCAGGAGCGCCAAACCCACCAGCCACACGTGCTGCGGTCCGCTGCTGCGCAGGAATACGAGACCAATGAGCAATGCCGCCAACATTTCCCCTGCCAAACAGCGGCAGAAATCTATGACCGTGTAGCTGGCCAGCGGGGCTGCGCTTTCATGCCAGATAAACCCCATCACCACGGCCGCCACCGCTCCCACGCCCTGGGCGGCTAGATTCCGCAGGCCTTGGCGCTGGGTAATTTGATTTCCTAAATAAGCCGCCACGGTCAGCGCAGGATGCCCCGCAGCGCCCAGCGAGGTCGCTAGTAAAACATACACCGCCGCCCCTGCCTCTGGGCGTCCCAACGACCAAGCTAAACAGAGGAAAAAGGAGCCCAGCCCTTCTGCGATGAGAGTGCGATCAAAAATCATGCGCGATGCTAGAGCTACCACCTCTGCGAGCAAGTAAGAATTGAAGCGAGTGGAGTGCTCCCTCAAATCACCCCAAATAGGAAAGCCAAACGTATCTTAGCTTCCTACTGCCTGAAGGATGAGGGGTCCACCTCTGGATCATGACCCTTGATGGGAGGAAACGGGAATGGCCACGGCCACGTCCTCCACATAGGGCGCCCGCTCCGAAGCAATGCCACCAGTGGGGGAAGGGGTCTCCCTGCTACTGCAAATATCCGTGCCCCCGCCTTCGATAAATACATCCTCCACAATCGCCTGCTCTTCGCTATTCTGCGTATGCACGGAGAGCAGGACGTTGCCTTCCATCAGTTTCCCTTCAAATCGTTTGGCTTCAAATTCTGGGATGCCCAGTCCGACGAGGCCTCCCGCAAGTCCCCCAACCATGCCGCCGACCGCTGCGCCACTTAACACCAACAGGATCGGCCCCGCCGCTAGAAACGGCCCAATCCCGGGGATCACCAACGCTCCGATGCTAGCACCCCACCCAATCAGACCTCCGACAACTCCCCCTGCACTGGCGCCTGCGAGGGCACCTTCGGGGGCTTTGGTGTGGATCTCGTGAGCGAAATCTCGCGTGGTATCGGTGTCGGGAAAGAGCACGGAAATGTCGTTGTTAGAGAAATTCGCGATTTTGAGTTTCGCGACGATGCGCTCCGCTTGCGCGCGGGAGTTAGCGATGCAGAAGACGGCTTTGTGGGACATGAGATTAGAGTGGCGAAGGGTTTGATGGAGCGTGGTTAGAACTCAGCCTGATTCATCCCGAAAACCTGTGCGATGGGGTGTTACCCTACCCCATGGAGCCGAAGTTGAGGTAGGGGAACACCCCATTTCCGCATGGGCTTTTCAACCCTAACAGTGCGCCTATGACAACTAACATTGGACTCTGGATCGACCATCGGAAAGCAGTAATCGTAAAGATCACTAGCCAAGGCGAAGAAACCACCACCATTCTCTCACACGCGGACAAGCAGCCGGGACGCTTCGACGGCCAGCGTTCTACCGCCCCTTATGATTCTAATATGGTGCAGCCGGACGATGTCACGGACCGTAAATTCGCCCAGCACCTGCACCGCTACTATCAGGAAATTGAGGCGAGCGTGAAAGGCGCGCGCGCTGTATTTATCTTCGGCCCAGGCGAGGCCAAGGGGGAACTCCGCAAGCACTTAGAAGCAGCCTTACCCAAGGGCAGCCCCATCCACGTGGAGACGACCGATAAGCTCACGGATTCGCTCGTGGCCGCTAAAGTGCGGGCCTATTTCCAGCATCAGGAAATTAATCATCCCATCTAATGCCCCCAGCACCATCCTCCACGGCTCCTATGAACCACAACACCGTCGTCGCCATCTATCATACCCACCAAGAAGCGGAGGCCGCCGTGAAGCGTCTCAAAGACGCGGACTATGATCTCACCAAACTCTCTATTGTCGGCCGAGACTATCACACTGATGAACATGTCATCGGCTATTACAATGCGGGTGATCGCATGAAAGCCTGGGGGACCAATGGCCTCTTCTGGGGCGGTGTCTGGAGTATGCTCTTCGGCTCTGCGGTCTTTGCGATTCCCGGCATCGGCCCCTTAGCCATGGCCGGGCCACTCGTTTCCTGGATCGTCGGCATCTTAGAAGGTGCAGCGGTCGTGGGAGCCTTCAGCGCGCTAGGTGCGGGCCTCTTCAGCTTAGGGATTCCCCATGATAGTGTCCTGCAGTATGAGAGCGAATTGAAAGCCGGGAAATTTGTCATCATTGCCCATGGCTCCATTGATGAAACCCTCCACGCCCGCGCCATTCTCAGCGAGACCGAGCCCGCATCTATCCATGAACATCCCCAAGACACGGATTAACTCATGAAAGCCCTCATTTACCAAGGCCCCCAGCTCCGCGCTTGGGAGGAACATGCGCGGCCCATCATCCACCAGCCCACGGATGCCATCGTGCGCATCACTAGCACCACTATCTGCGGCACGGATCTGCACATTATGAAGGGCGATGTGCCCACTGTGAAGGAAGGCCGCATCCTGGGCCATGAAGGCGTGGGTATCATCGACTCCGTCGGCCTGAGCGTGGCTAATTTTAAGGTGGGAGACCGCGTCCTCATCAGTTGCATCACCTCCTGTGGGAAATGTGATTACTGCAAACGCAGCATGTATTCTCATTGTCGTGATGGGGGCTGGATTTTAGGAAATAAAATTGACGGTACGCAGGCAGAGTTTGTGCGCATTCCTCACGCGGATAACAGTCTTTATGCTGCTCCGCTGGACGTGGACGAATCCGCCCTCCTCATGCTCTCGGACATCTTTCCCACCGGCTTCGAGTGCGGGGTGTTAAATGGTCAAGTGAAGCCAGGGGATACCGTCGCCATCATTGGCGCAGGGCCGATCGGGCTCGCGGCCTTACTCACTGCACAGTTCTATGCCCCTGCCCAAATCATCGTCGTGGACCGTGACGTTAATCGTCTGGAAATCGCGAAGCAGCTCGGAGCTACCGCCGCCGTGAACTATGAAACAGCATCGGTGGTAGAAGCCGTGATGAAATTAACCCATGAGGAAGGCGTGGACGTCGCCATCGAATCCGTCGGTGTGCCCGCCTCCTTCGAGACCTGCCAAGCCATCATTGCCCCGGGCGGCCATATCGCTAACATCGGCGTGCATGGCAAGCCAGTGGCATTGCATTTAGAGAAACTTTGGGATCGCAACATCACCTTAACCACACGCCTAGTTGATACCGTGAGCACCCCCATGTTGCTCAAATTGCTCCAAGCAGGGAAACTCGCTGCCGCGCCCATGGTCACGCACCGTTTCCCGCTCCCGGAAATCATGAACGCCTACAACACCTTCAGCAATGCCGCTGCGGAGAAAGCCCTCAAAGTGCTCCTCCAGGCATAAATGGAGCGCGGAGTGGCACTCCGCTTCACTGGCCAAGGGCAGGCTGGCTTTAGTGCAGCGGCCGCGTGGCGCGATGAAGCGGAGTGCCACTCCGCGCTCCATTAAAAAACCACCCGCCTCCTGGGAGACGGGTGGTTTGTGGTGGATTGTTAATGCGTCGAACAATGGTTCATCGTGCCGCCGCAATGTTTACAGCTATGCTTGAGTTCTCCGGTTTTGAAGAACGTCACCACTGCGGATTCGCAATCTGGGCAGGTCATTGCTTTGTCACTTTTCATGGTGAGAAAGCCTTTGCCGCCACCCCCTGATGGCTCGGCGTGTTGCACCCAGACAGTTTTGCATTTATCGCAGGTCACTGCATGGGTAGGCGCAGCGGCGGCGGTGGTTTGACAGGAGGTCATCAACGCTGAGCACCCAAGGGTGCCCATAAGGAGGAGAGTTTTGAGATAGGGTTTCATGGGTTTGTTTGTTTGTTTGTTTGTTTTGGGTGAAAATGGAGCGCGGAGTGGCACTCCGCCACTATGTCTCCGCCACTTTGGCTGGGCGCTTTTGCTTAGCGGTTGGCCTCCCGCGCGGTGGCGCGGAGGGCCACTCCGCGCTCCTGGTAAAGCATCCACAGCGTGGCCGTGATCTTCGCCACGTTGAGGAACTTTTGCCATTTACTCGGCGGCTCTACCAGTTTTGAAGCCGTCTTGTAGGCCGCCAACGAGGCGGCTACGGTTAGGCCGGCGGAGACCAGATTGTGAAAGATGACGCTGCGCTCAGTAATGCTCTGGAGGCCACTCCGGAGGCTTTGATGGTGTTGCCGCAGATGCGCGCGATTCAATTCGCTCTCGGCAATGAGTAAGCTTTTACGGGCTTGGAGGCTCATGATAGGTTAAAGGAGGAAGCAGCGCGGTCACGCCGGGGTTAGGGCCAGAAAGGCCCTCATGGCCACAGCAATTCTCCGCACTGGATCCTGCCGGAGGCGCGGGCGCACCTCCGACATTTCCACGATCCACCACTCCGCCAGATTCTTGCCAATGGTAAAGAGGCGCTTCCCTAACTGTGGAGAGGAAGCCCTCATGTGATCAAGCATCGTGGGGAGAGCGGACACGGCTGGGGTGGTAAGGATTATTTCCGGCTGCAACAATGGCGCAGCACAAAGCCGAAGACCGCCCCGACTCCGAGCGCGATTCCGACGCTTTGGGCAGGATGGGAGCGCACTGATTTTTCGGCTACTTTACCGTATTCTACAGCTTTGGATTTGCATTGTTGGACCACGTCGTGGCCGCTATCCAAGGCTGCGGCTAAGCGTTTCCGGGCTTCGGCCACTTTATCTCCGGCCACATCTGCGGTGGCGGACATGAGGGAGCGGGCTTCATCTGCTAGGCTGCTGAGATGATCGGAGATGTATTGGGTAGGATTAGACATAAGAGGTGAGTTTGGGTTTGGGGTTACTTTCGCGCATTAGGCGATTTGGAATGTGGGAAATCATCCGCCGAGTGGAATGGCTCTGCTATGGGGTGTAACCCCACCGTTGGCAGGAGCGGTGTGGGGCTGCGGGCTTTGGCTCTGTGCCTTTGGCTTGTGGGGCGGAGTGCCACTCCGCGCTCCATTTTAAGCCATCCCC
>JAYVOP010000136.1:0-6701 GCA_043757865.1 Verrucomicrobiales bacterium
GAGCCATCGGCTAGGCGCGTGCCATCAATGCTGGCAATGATGCACTGCGAGCCAAAGCGATTGGACGCCACCGTGATCAGGCTAGGGTCCACGTAGGCCGCCGTGTTCACGCTGACTTTATCCGCCCCGGCGGAAAGCAGCTTTTGAATATGGTCAATGTTCTTGATCCCGCCACCCACGGTCAACGGCACGAAGCAATCTGCCGCCAGATCATCCACAGATTCGTAGTCCGGCTCGCGATCTTCCGCCGTGGCGGTGATGTCCACCAAGATCAACTCGTCCACCTCTCGCGTATTATATACTTTCACTGCTGGCATCACCGTGCCCACGCGTCGCCAGCTATCAAAGCCAATGCCTTTGACTAGCCCATGGTTCTTCCACAGCAGCGTGGGGATGACTCTCACTTTAAGCATGACACAACGAGGGGCAGAGAAAATTCCGAATCAACGCAAAGCCCGGACGCGAGCTTTTCTCTGGATGAAACTGCGCGCCAAAAACATTGCCCGCCGCCACCATCGACGTGAAGCCGCCCGCATAAGGCGTCGTGGCAATACTAGCATCCCCGGCTTCCGCGAAATGATAGCTATGCACGAAATAGTAATCGGTTCCGCTAGCAATGCCTGTCAGCAATGGCGAGGGCCGCGTGGGCTGAATCTCATTCCAACCCACATGCGGAATCCGCTCGCTCGCATCCGTGGCGGCCAGCTTCAGAATCCGGCCGCGCAGGAGCCCCAAGCCAGGATGAACACCTCCTTCCGTGCCTTCATCCGCCAGAAGTTGCATGCCCAGACAAATGCCCAGCAGCGCCACTTCGGGATCTTTTAAAAGCGCGGGTAACTGCTCCGCCCAGCCCCGCTCCTGGAGGTTCTTGATCCCATCTGCAAAGGCTCCCACGCCCGGCAGCACGATGCGGTATTCCCCATCCCAATCACTGGGCGTGGCGCAGAGCGAGACCTCCGCACCGCACTCCTCAAAGGCCCGTCGCACGGACCCCAGGTTGCTCATGCCATAATCAATGATCGCCACTTTCATGCGCGGACTCTGGGGTTAGGCGGGATTGTCGTAAGTGATCTTCGTCAGATTCCCCTGGCGGTCTTTCACCAAGTTGCCCTTAGCGTCCTTCTCAAACAATTTCTTGTTGGTGAAACGATCACAGATTTTGGTGAATTCATCGATGCTGATGTCTAGCGGAGCCAGGATCTTCTCCAGCGGCTTGCCCAGGTAGGTCCAGGGAAATTTCCCGTCATGCCGCCGCACCAAGTCCATGCCGTCCAGGCGGTTGATCCGCCCCCGCCGAATGTGCAGGCTAGCAATATCCGAGGCCCTACCGAAGCCGAATTTAAGGAATTTGAAATAGTCGTGAATGCCCATCTGACAGTTGTCCACGTTCTCATAATTCACGATGGAGCCTTCCACGATAGCGTCATGTGGAGTGAAGCCATACGCCTGTGCTAACAAGGCATTGGAATAGCCATCCCACGGCATGTAATAGCCCAGGAACAGGCCCGTCACGCCCACGCGTTTCAACTCTTCATCGGAGGGATACTGATAAGGAATGAGGTGTCGCGCCTCGATGCCTTCTTGGCCGATCAGATCGCTGACGCGCAACCCTAACAGGCCGCCAAATTCTTCTAGCCAACGACGATCCAGCACATGATTATCCGATGCCGCCGCCGGGCCGCCGTATTCGTTCTGCGAGTTCTCACCCCAGATGATGAGCGGCACATTGAATTGCACCGCCGCGCGCACCGGAATGGTAAAAATGCCCACGTGCTCCGCCCAGGAAATATCCCCCACTTGATGCAGGCCGATGCGGTTCAGCTTCCGCCGCACGATGGGGTTCGGAGAGAACTCCACATAGTCCACGCCCAGGCTCTTTAAATTTTCAATATTCTTCCGTCCCACCTCCGCTAGGTCACACGTGGTAGCCGTGACGCAGAGCGGATTCAGCCCTAGTTGGAGGATGCGCAGCACTTGATAGGTGCTGTCTTTCCCGCCGCTCACGGGCACGATGCAATCCCACCCACTGGCGTCCTTACGGCGGTATTGATCGGTCAACTTCAGCATCTGCTCACGACGGGAATCCCAGTCGATCTCCACGCGGGCCTCGTAGCTGCGGCACGCATTGCAGACGCCTTCGGCATCTAGTCTGAGGTCCGGTTTCGAGTCTGGCATGACACATCTGATGCAATATTTTAACATGATAGGGTAGGTAAGTTAGGGTTAAATGAGGAAGTAAATTTTAGGGGAGCGCCTAGTGCGTCTTCTGCGCCACATGGGCATTGATAACGGCTAATTCCGGGTGGGCTGCCAGCACGGCTAAGATCTGTTCGTGCGGCCACGGGCCAGCTTCCGGCAGCTTGGCAACCAGGGCTTCCACGAACTCCCAGTCCTCAGGAGTGTCAAGCGTCCAACGGTTTTGCGAGTGGTCCACAGCAGCCTCAAATGAGTGCAGCCGAATGCGCTCTGGCGTTTGATAGAAATAGGGCGTCACATGCTCCCGCTGAAACGTCGTCTGCGCTTCCAGCACCGCCAAGTCCAATGCCTGTCGGGTGAAGATCTCTGCATCCAAGCCGCGGGGGTAGGTGCGGCGGAGCGTATTGCTCAGGTAATCCACCGTGATGGCTGGAGAGTTTAGTTGAATGAAACGCTGCAACATTACCTCCAGCAAGGCCCCATCAAACAATGGGCAATCCGCCGTGATGCGCACCACCGCATCCGCCGCCACCGCGGCGGCGGCACCATGGAAACGCGCGAGAACATCGTCCTCACTCCCCCGGAAACACGCCACCCCTAACTCCGCCGCGCACTGCGCCACCGCATCATCCTGCGCGGCCTCAGACGTGGCAATGCATACGCTATCCAGCGCTGGGGCCGCCCCCGCACTGCGCGCAATGCGCTCCAACACTGTGCATCCGCCTAACGAGCGCAGCACTTTCCCCGGCAAGCGGGTAGAACCCATGCGGGCTTGAATGATGGCGACGATTTTCATGTGATTATTTCAGTAAATCCCACGCCACTGGCGTGCCACGCGCCAAATCCCGTACCGCTATCTTCCCTAGCACCTCATCCAGATGCCGGGGATGCAGTCCTTGCCCAGGGCGGATCACGCGCACATTTTCAGTAGTCAACACACCACCCGCCGGAATGTCTTGAGTGATAAATAACGACCTACGAAAGGCCAAGCTCTTCTGCTCATTGGCCGTCGGCTCGTAGGTCACCGTTCCCACCGCAGCGGCAGCGGTGCGCACCGCCGTCACCATTTGTTTAAACTCTGCAGGCTCTAAAGAGAACGCGCTGTCCGGCCCCGGCTCAGTCCGGGAGCGGCACAAATGCTTCTCTATGATCCGCGCGCCTAACGCCACGGCGGCCACGGGCACCTCAATCCCCATGGTGTGATCTGACAATCCCGCCACCACGCCAAATGCCTCTGCCATCTGCGGAATCCGCGCCAGATTCGCTTCCTCAGCAGGGGCCGGATAGGAGCTAGTGCATTTCAATAAACTGATCTCGGGACAACCCGCCGCACGCAGCACACCGATGGATTCGGCAATCTCATCATACGTCGCCATGCCAGTAGAAAGAATCACCCGACGGCCTGTGGAGCCGATCTTCTGCAGCAGCGGCAGGTGGTTCAACTCGAAGGAAGCCACCTTTGTATAAGGCGGATCGAACTGCTCCAGAAAGTCCACGGCGGTTTCATCAAACGGTGTGGAAAAACAGTCCAGCCCGTATTTCCTCGCCTCTGCGAAAAGCTGCTCATGCCAGTCCCAAGGCGTGAACGCTTGGCGGTAAAGTTGATGCAGCGTGGTGCCATCCCACAAGGTGCCGCCGCCGATGCGGAAATACTCGTTATCACAATCAATCGTCAGCGTGTCTGCGGTGTAAGTCTGCAACTTCACAGCATCCGCCCCAGTCTCTGCGGCCAGCCTCACTAGCTCCAGCGCGGCCTCGAGCGATCCATTGTGGTTAGCCGATAGCTCAGCGATGACATAAATTTGGGGACTCATACAGTGGTGGATAAATGATAAGTGAGGCAGTTCGGCTGCTCCTCGTGGAGCTCAAAACCAAGCCGTTCAAAAAGCTGTCGGGAACTCTGATTCTCTGGCTTGATCCGCGCGATAAACATTTTATCACCACCCATTTGCCGCATCACTTCTGCCAGTCCTAACTGCGCCAACCCACGGCCCCGCGCCCTCGGCAACAGCGAGATGCCCAACTCCCAGCCATCCTCCCGCTGGTGCGCCCGCACCACTCCGCACGGGCCCACGGCTGGTTCTTCGATGATAAAGATGCGACTGCCCGCAGCGGTTAAATGACGGTGAAACCATTCCGCGTGCGCTTCCCGCGTGATCGTTTCCTGGCTAAATCCCGCACTGCGCACAGACGGCTCGTTCGCTAACTCTAACGTGAAACTCAGATCCGTTTCCACCGCCAGACGCACGGCCCATTTCCGACCAGCTAAGACCTGCGCCACACGCCACGCACCTTGGCCATCCACGCGTTGCTGCGCATCCCGCACGGGTTTCTCCAGCCAGCCTTGCAGCGCCACGGTCATTTGCTCCACGGATAATTTCTCCGCCCAACCAGCGCAGCACGCTAAATGTTGCCGCTCCAGTTCTTGCACCACTTGCACTTGGTTATCCGCCAGCGTCAGCACGAACGCTGGCAGTCCATAGTAGAGCCATTCATAGCAAGTCGTCCCGCCCGCACCGATCACTCCATCATGCTTCGCATACAGCGCGCCCATGTTCGTCACGCCCGTGAGGATCACGCAGCGATGCCACGCTTGTTTCGCCAGCGTGCGCAGCTCTGCCAAATGCGGATTGGCCGCGCCTACGAGCACGGTGAGTTGCAGAGATTCGTCAGTGATTTCATTGAAGGCTTTCAGCACTTTGCCCGTGGCATTGTCAGGATCAGCCCCGCCCAGACTAATTAATAACCGCCGCAGCGGCTCGCGCGCAGGCGGTCTGGGTTGGTGTAAAATATCTTCCCGCAGCAGGGCAAACTTTACCCCGCCGAGGAGCTGCGCCCGGCCTGCCAGCTTGGCTCGGTCGCCATGCAGGTTCTGATTCAGCACCCAGTCACAATCCCAAGTCTGGCAATGCCCATAGTCATCCGTCCACAGTGTAACTCCGACCCCCGCTAACGCCGCTTGATAACTTTCATCAAAATGATACCCATCCACCACCACTGCCGCCACCGAAATGGAGTGCGCCAGCGACCGCAATTCCTGCGCGTCCTGCTCCGCATCCTGCACCATTTCCACTTGCAATCCCGCCTCCCGACACCGCGCCACTAACTCCGGCGGACAGTCCGCATTAGTCAGCAACACCACCTTCCCGCCATCGCGCTGCCACGCCTGCGCTAACGCTAACATGCGCAGCACATGGCCAGTGCCCATGCGGGAAGAGGCATCCGCTCTGATGACGAGGTGGGAGGACATCGAAAATAAAATTTACCCTAACGACCGCACTGCGCGAATGACTTGCGCCACGTCGGCCTCGCTCAACCCGGCAAACAGCGGCAGGCTCACCGCGCCCGCATAGAAATCTTCCGCCACTGGACAGTAGCCCGGCCCATAACCATAAGTCTTACGATACCACGGCTGGAGATACACCGGAATGTAGAGAACCTGCGTTCCCACCTCCTGCGCGCGCAACTCCTGAATGATGGCCGTGCGCGAGCGCCCTAACGCTGGGAAATCAAGCCACGCGGTATAAAGATGCCAGGAGGTAGTGCCCCGTTCCTCTGGCCGCGCTAGACCCGGCGTGCGCAGCCAAGGCAGGTCCGCAAAGGCTTCGTTGTAGGCAGCTACGACTTCCCGCCGACGATTCAAGAATTCATCTAGCCGCGCCAACTGCGCCCGACCTAACGCGCACTGGAGGTCCGTGATGCGAAAATTATATCCTAATTCCTGCATCTCATAGACCCACGGCCCCACCTCTGCGAGCGGCCCGGTGCTAGCACCAAAGCCTTCGAACTTCGCGTGATCCCGCTCCATCCCATGCGTCCGCAAACGACGCGCCCGGCTGGCGATCTCATCGTTGTCCGTGAGCAACATGCCACCTTCGCCCGTGGTTAGGGTCTTGACCGGATGGAAGGAAAAAATCGTGATGTCGGCCCACGGATGATGGCCGATTTGGTGGTAGTTTCCCTCATGCCACAACGCCCCACCCACTCCATGCGCGGCGTCTTCGATGACCAGCGCCCCATGCTTCCGCGCCACGTTAGCAATGGCTGGTAAATCAGCCGCTTGCCCAGCATAATCCACGGCCACCACTGCGGTCGTATCGTCTTTCCAACTACGTTCCAAGGCCGCAGCGTCCAGGTTATAAGAGACGGGATGGATGTCTGCGAAATCAGGGATCGCCCCCACGTAGGCCGCCGCATTGGCGCTGGCGAGAAACGTATTTGGAGAAGTCACCACGCGCTCACCCGCACGCACGCCACCCGCCAGCATGGCTAGATGCAGCGCGGCGGTGGCATTGCTCACCGCAATGGCGTGCCGCGCCCCAGTGCGGGCTGCTAGCTCTGCTTCAAAGGCCTCCACCTCTGGGCCGCACGTTAGGAAATCCGACGTCAGAGCCCGTTGCACTGCCGCCAGCTCTGCTGGCCCGATACTTTGTTTGCCGTAGGGAATCACAAATTTTAGACAGTGAAAGATGCGTCCACATGCTGGCGGATCAAGGCGCGCAGAT
>JAYVOP010000137.1:0-25127 GCA_043757865.1 Verrucomicrobiales bacterium
TAGCACTTTGTCCCCGTTTCCCCTCTCCCTCCGGCAGTGGAGGGGCACCCAAAACATCTCCTCGTCCAGTTGCTTAAATCTAAGACTGGTACTGCCGCAGCTTAGATATTGGTGAAGGAGCTTGTTTAAAATAGGCAGTTTATTTATGGAAATTGTATACTTGTAACCGTGTTCTTCAATTGCTGGGTCTTACATTCATCACCTCAAGATCATTCGGATTTGCTATTTTTTCAAAAAAGTGAGATTCCCACTTGATAATTCTGCTAATTTGATTATTATTCAGAAACACTTCTGAGCGCTCAGCACCTCTCAACTTATGGATTTTATAAAAAAGCACTACTCACAGCTAAAACTTCTTGCGCAAACCAATTTATTAGTGTTATAATATTTATAGAAAATTTTAATTTAGGAAATCCTAAATGCCGACTTAACCCAACCGACTGAACCGACCCATCACATGCAAACCTTAGAAGAATCGAAATTAACCATCCGCAAGGACGCTAGTCGCTTGGCGGACTTCATCATGTTCACGCAGCGTTCCTTCCTGCTGAACCTCTCTAAGGAATTAAATAAGGGGAATGTTTCTTTCCCCCAATTTTTCCTGCTTGGTTATCTCGCCAACGAAGATTTCCTGACGATGACGGACATTTCCAAAAAGATGGGCCACTCCACCGCTGCCGCCACGGGCTTGGTTGATCGCCTAGAGAAGTTGGGCTACGTCCAACGCCTGCACGCCTCCGATGACCGTCGGAAAGTCATGGTGCAGATCACCCGTAAGGGGATTGATCTGGTAGAGCGCATCCGGGAAGAGATTGTCACTAGCTTGGTCGATGTGATGGATGACCTAGACAAGGATGACCAAAAGGCGCTGCTGCGCACCTATGGCAAGATTTCCGCGCGCGTCTGAGCCTCGCTCCCATTGAGCGAAAACTCCCTTTACAAAGCCCCGGTTTCCTTACTTGAGGAGCCGGGGTTTTGGTTTTTACAGGCGCTGAAAGCGTCCTACAACCGATGGCCAAAAGCATCGGTAGGCTTGATGCTGAGCGCGAAGGCCGTCATCAAGGTGATGACTTTTTCCACATCGGCTAAATCTACCATTTCCACCACGCTGTGCATGTAGCGCAGTGGCAGGGAAATCAGAGCACTGGGCACTCCGTCTCGAGCGTAGGAAATGTCGTCAGTGTCGGTGCCTGTGAAGCGGGAGGAGGCTTCGTGCTGGAGGGGAATCGTTTCCTTATCCGCTATTTTCATCAGCCGATGCAACACGTTCGGGTGGCAGCACGTGCCATGGGTGACGCTGGGGCCACCGCCCAGGGTGACGGCTCCGTGCTTCGCTTTATCAATGCCCGGCGTGTCTGTGGCGTGGGTCACATCCAAGCACAGCGCTACATTAGGGAGGAGCCGATGGGTGATCATGCGCGCCCCGTGGCCGCCGATTTCTTCCTGCACGGCATTTACGGCTAAAACGGTGCAGTGCAACTTCATTCGTTGCTTCTGCAACCGCCGCAGCACCTCGGCAATGATGAACCCTCCGATCCGATTATCCAACGCCCGGCCCACAATCCGGCCTTGACCGAAATCCTCCACGGTGTCCGCATACACGCCAGGATGCCCCACCCGCAGGCCTAACTTAGCTACCTCCTGGGGGTTGCTGGCCCCCACGTCAACATAGAGATCATGCACTTCCGGGGCTTTTTCCCCGTTGTTACGGTCACGGATATGGATGGCGGTATTGCCAATAATGCCGCGCACGGAGCCTTTGGAACCCTCGAAAATTACGCGACGCCCACGGGCCGTGGCGTGATCAATGCCGCCGATGCGGTCCAGGTAAATGAAGCCCTCAGCGGAGATGTGTTTGACCATGAAGCCGATCTCGTCCGCATGGGCTTCGATCATCAGTTTCACCTCAGATTTACCGCTGCCCTTGAGCGTGGCCCAAGCGGTGCCATAGGCGTCATTATCCACGGAATCGGCAAACTGCCGGGCATAGGCGGCCCATTTCCGCTGGCCGGCCATTTCAAAGCCAGTGGGAGAGGGGGTGGAGAGGAGATCAAAGAGAAAGGTTTTAGCAGCGGGGTCCATGGATGCGCTATCCAAGAACATTTCCCGCAAGCCGTCAAACGCTGTGAATAGCATCCTTCGCGCTTGCGTCTGAGTCAGCGCTTATGAAATCCCCCCATTCTCTTCCCGCCATGAAATTCAGCGGCCTCTCCCGGTCCCTCCTCGCCTTCGCTTTCGTGGCGCTACTGGTGATCCTGATGAAACGCTAGTTTGCCACAAAAGTTAACAACATAAATGGCTACGCGGAGGGGTGGCCGTTTTGGTTGATAAAGATGGGACTATTTGCTAGCTTTAGCCTTTGCGACGGCCTTTTTAGGAGCGTTTTTAGCGGCCACCTTGGTAGGGCCTTTAGCGGCGGCTTTGGCGGCACGGCTCTTGAGGCGATTAGCCGCATTCTTATGGATCACGCCAGAGTTGGCGGCCCGGTCTGCGGTGCCAGAGAATGATTGCAATTTTTCAATCACGATTTTCGCTTCGCCAGTCTGGATGGCGGCAGTCACTGCCTTGCGGGAGTTCTTAACGCGGGTTTTAATGGATTTGTTGCGCGCAGTGCGCTTGATGGTCTGACGGGCGCGTTTTTCAGCGGACTTGATGTTTGCCATGGGGAATTTTAGGTAGGAAAATGGGAGCGGAGGCTAAGCGGCTGAATTACAATGTCAACCTGGGAGGTAAACTTTTCTAATTTTAGTTCCTGGCGGTCTTTTTTGAGGATTTGTTGCCCGAGGAAACTATAGTGGGGCCAAGGCGAGGTTTGCCGTTTTTGGCGACGAGTTTACTCGCCGAGGCGGTGGCTCCCTGCCGGGGGTGGTCGCTAGGTTGGATCGGGGTGAGGATGGGCGCAGCGGTGCGAACGGGCAAGCCAGCGGAGACGGCTGCAGCTAGTTCGGTGGAGGCTTGTACGGGTTTTTGCGCGGATTCCAAGTTCCCCGCGACGATCTTTACGGGGGTGCCCACGGGAACTTGGTCGAAGAGCTCAATAACGTCCTTACTTTTCATCCGCACGCAGCCATAGCTGGCTGGACGGCCAATGGTGACTTCTTCCGGTGTCCCGTGGATATAGATTCCCCGGTCAAAAGTGCGGCAATTTTCCGCCTCCACGCCATCCAGCCGCAAAATCCGGGAGACAATGATGTCCCTTCCGGGCGCGTTTGGTTTGACGATTTCACCAGTCCGTTCACGACCATGGAAGGCACTACCGGACGGGGCTCCGGCCCCGATTTTGGAGGCGACGCGGAGATTTCCAACAGGCGTTGAATACGTGCCAGGCCGATCTCCGATGCCAAATTTAGAGGTGCTGCATTTGTAAGTTTTAAATGCCTTTCCGTCGGTCACCAGGGCTACCTGCTGGTCTTTGATGCTGACGCGAACCTCCTGTGCCGTTTGCTTGGTCCCAGCGCAACTGCTCAGGCCAGCAGCAGCACCAACCAATAACAAAGGACGGGAAGGGAGGCGCAAATTTTTAAAAAAGCGGGCTGAGGAGCTGGTCAACGAAGAGTGGCGCATCGGAGTGAATTTTTAAGAGAGTGGGGCCGGGGCGGCATCGGCCTCACCACGCCCAGGGAGCGTGCCTATGGCCACATACCAAAAGCCCAGCATGAACAGTGCCAAAAATGGAACGCTTGGCCACTGAGCATTTAAGATAGCCCAAATAGTAAGACAAGTAAAGTAACAAGCTAATAAAATTTCCAGTTTGTTGGCGAAACTTTTTAAAGCTTTGTATTTTCCCTTCTTTTTCCAGTTCCCGGTAGTGCCTTCGATTCCGTATTTGGGCGTGCGAACGAACGGGGATTCTTGGTTGAAAATGGCCTCGATCACCGCCCGCCCGTTATTGATCGCCATGCCTACGCCCAAGGCCATCAGAGCGGGAAAATAGATCAGGTCTTTCCACCATGTCTTGGGGAAAAGCGTGCGCTGAGCAACGATATAAAACATGCACACGGAGCCAGTCGTGAGCACAAAGACGGGAATGTCCACCAGCCATACACGCCAATTCATCCCGTTGGAGGCGGTGAGATTTTTCACGGTGTCCAGATCTGGCCAGACGAGGAAGCACATCAGCACGAGGAGCAGATAAGCGAAATTGGAGGTGAGGTGGACGGTGGATTCAACCTTCAGGAGCAAGGAAATATCGCTGCTCCACACGGTGCTTAATAGTTTCTTGCACGTCTGTACTGAGCCTTTGGTCCACCGGTGTTGCTGATTTTTAAAGCCATCCATGTCCACGGGCAGTTCAGCGGGAGTCTCCACATCCAGGAGGAAAATAAACCGCCAGCCCTTCATCTGGGCGCGGTAGCTGAGGTCCAGATCCTCCGTTAGGGTATCGTGTTCCCAACCGCCCGCATCGATGATCGCTTGCTTGCGCCACATTCCGCCGGTGCCGTTGAAATTAAAAAAACGTCCCGCTCGGCTGCGCGCGGTTTGCTCTACCACCAAGTGCCCGTCCAGGAAAATGGCCTGGATGCGGGTGAGCAGGGAGTAATTCCGATTCACGTGTCCCCAGCGGGTCTGCACGAGCGCCACGCCGTCGTCGGTGAAATAATGCACCATGTTCAGCAACACATCCGCTGGCGGGATGAAGTCTGCATCCAAGATGAAGATGTAATCGCCCTTGGCGGTGGTCATGCCATTTTCTAAGGCTCCGGCCTTGTAGCCCGTGCGATCTACGCGGTGGATGTATTCCACATCGAAGCCACGCTCCTTGAGGCTAGCCGTTTCGGCAGCGCAGATCTCGGTGGTTTCGTCTGTGGAATCGTCCAGGATTTGGATTTGCAGTAAATGCTGGGGGTAATCCAGCTCAGCCACCTTTTCCACTAACCGTTTGACCACATGGAGTTCATTAAAGATCGGCAACTGCACGGTAATCATCGGCAGCTCTGTAAAGTGTCCTTTCGGCTTGGGCACAGCGTTCCGATACTTGTAGAACAAGTAAATCATCGTGTAGCGATGGACGCCATACAGGGATAAGCCGATCACGACGATGGCATAACTGATGACCCAAAATATTGACAGCCAAGACATTATTTAACAAAAAAGAGGTGCGCCAGCGTGGCGGGGGGCAGCCTATTCCAGGCGAGAAGCGACCGGAGCGAGGGAGCGCATCATCCAGCGGAATGCGATACCGTCAAGGTGCAAATCTGGCCTCGCAGAGCCCTCGATCATGGCGAGGAGGCAGGTCCATCCAACGGCAATAAAGCGCATTGCTCCTTGAAAAGGGAGGGCTGCTAGCTACCAATACCACCATGAAACACCCGCGTGCCCGAGTCTATTTCCGCAGTTATTTACCAGATGAAATGCATCCGCCACCGCCGCCATCTGCGGCGGAGGTGGACGAGCGCTGGCGGGATGAGACGTCCATGGACTTTGCCCATGACAGCCATTCCAAATGGGAGCTCCTCTCCGTGCCCGAGGCCACAGCAGCCGCCGTGCAGGCGGCTCTGGAGCAGGCGCACCCGCAGCGGTTCGTCATCGTGGATAAAATTTCCTGGATCGAGGAATCCATCCCCTCCTAGCCTAGCTAGGCTGGACGCGCCCATTTTTTCAATGCCAGATGCGTGGGCACATAAGCTAGGCCTAGCAGCACCAGCATCCACACCACGAGGTAGGCGGGGGCAGACATCCAACTCTGAGGCGTGTCATCGTTGAGACCCCAGACGTAGTCGATGTTCCGGGGGATCTTGGAATCCATCAGCACCGCCCCGGCGGGCGGCAGCAGGAAATAGGAAATGAGGCACAAGCTCCATCCCACCGCAGTCCAGGCCCCTAACGCGCGACGGTCATAGCCGAGGCGTTTTACGATGAAGACGATGAGAAACGGCAACCAGCCATGGAAGAAGGACAGGCTGCGCAGGAAGAGCGAATTCCGTTCATCGAACATGTATCCCGTCATGCTCAGTAAATGCCCACCGCTGAGGAAGTCCACGCACCACAGCGCCTGGGGAACCAGGATGCCCACGGCGGCCATGGAGGCGGGCAGCGCGCGTTCTGACCACAGTGCCCAGGCCACCAGAAAGAGGGAAATATCACAAAAATAGAGGAAGTTTGTGGGGCCGTAGTTCAGGTAATAGACGGGCACCATGACGAGCAGGAAGGCAGTGAAAGCGAGTTTAAGCCAAAGCGGGATCCGAGACATGAGTTACAAATGGAGAGGTTAGACCAGTGCCCGATCCTCTGGCGTATTCACATTCTGGCAAGCCCGGATCCACGGTGGTGGCAGCGATAGTATGGTCATCTGCTGGGCCTCCACGGCTTGCTGCACCCAAGCTTGCAGCCGATACTTCCCGGCCCGCAGTCGCGCCTCGGCATCTGCTAGCATCCCGGCGGGATAGACCGCTGCCAGCGGCTCATAGCGTCCTTCGTGGTGGAAAATAGCCCCCCGCGTCTCCGTGGCGTGGGACCACAGATGCTGCAATATTTCCCCCGTGACCAACGGCAGATCCACGCCTAACACCATCAGCAGCGGCGTGCGCAGCCCACGCATGACCGTGGCGATGCCCCCCAGCGGTCCCGCGTCTGGCCACGCATCTGCCAGCACCGGCACCGGGGTGAAATACGGTTGCTCCGCCCGCGCGCTCAGCCGCATTTCCTGCGGGCCTAAGGCTTCCAGCGTTTGCCATTGGTGTTGCCATAGCGGCAGTCCGTGTGTGGCGGGCAGCACCAGCAGGCATTTATCCTCGCCCATGCGCGTGGACCGTCCCCCAGCGATCAAGGCCGCCGTGCAGGCAGGCTTCATTTGCGGAAAAGATCCTGCGCAGCCGTGGCTCCACGCTGGCTTGTGACCCCCGCTAGGTTAGCGGCTAAGTGATTCAGACAATGATACACCGCCTCCGGCTCCCGCTGGATGCTGGCGGCTATGGCCTCCGCCGTCTGCGGCACCGTGGTCAACGCCGCTTTTACCGCCGCCAATAACTCTAGGAAATCTGCCGCTGCTTTCTTGCCGGCTTCCACGCCCGGCTGATGATAGGCATTCACATTTACTAATAATGCATAGAAGCCCACAGTGCGTTCAAATAACGCAATTAACGCGCCCAGATAATAGGCGTCTAAATACGGCAAACTGATCGTCACCGATTCCCGCCCATTTCCTGCCAGGGCCTCCCGCGTTCCGCGCAAGAAGCCTTGCAGATAGTCCCCACACGTGACCCCCGGCTCCACCTCCAATGGCGTAGCACTAGCCGTAGCCGTGCGCACTTCAATAAACGTAGCAAAGAAATTATTCACCCCATCCCGTAATTGCTGCACATAAGCATGCTGATCCGTGCTGCCTTTATTACCATAGACCGCTAGGCCTTGATGCACCACCGCCCCGGCTAGATCCTGCTCCTTGCCCAGACTTTCCATCACTAGCTGCTGTAGGTATTTACTAAAGAGCATCAGCCGATCTTTATATGGCAGCACCACCATATCCTTCCGCCCCCGGCCACCGCCCGTGCTATACCACGCCAGCGCTAGCCGCATGGCCATGTTCGTGCTGGCATCCGCCACTCGCGTGTGATCGTCCATTTCCTTCGCCCCTGCGAGGAAGGCTGTGACATCCACCCCTTGCAGCGTCATGGGCACCAGCCCCACCGTGCTCATCACCGAGGTGCGCCCGCCCACCCAATCCTGCATGGGGAAACGCTTAATGAAATGATGGGCTGTCGCATAGGCATCCATCTTACTGCCCACTCCCGTCACCGCCACCGCATGGGCTCCGAAGACTAAGCCCGCCGCCTCATACGCCGCCTTGGCCATCAGCATCCCATTGCGCGTTTCCGGCGTGCCGCCGCTCTTGGAAATGACCACCACTAACGTCGTGGCTAAATGCGCCTGGAGCCGCCGCAGCGCGCGGTCCATGCCATCCGGGTCCGTGTTATCAAACGTATGCATCCGCATCCGATCCGCCATATCCCCCAGCGCATCCGCCACCAACTGCGGCCCTAACGCCGAGCCCCCAATGCCGATGACCAGCACATCCGTAAACTTCTCCCCATTGGCCGCCCGCACCTGCCCCGCATGCACTTCCGCTGCAAACGCCTGCGCCTCCGCCCCATCCGCTCGCACCTGCTCCTGGAGCTGGGCATTCGGTGCCAGAGCCGCATTCCGCAGCCAATAATGCCCCACCATCCGCCCCTCATCAGGATTGGCGATGGCGCCCTTTTCCAGTTCCGCCATTGCGGTAAAGGCTGCCGCTACCTTGGGGGCTAACGCTTCCTCAAATCCCGCCGCAAAGGCCACCCGGCTGGTATCCAGCGAGATGTCAGGCGCGGCATAACGGACGTAGTGAGCAAGAAAATGGGACCAAGAAGCAGACGTAGTAGGTGAATTCATAAGGCCGCTCATTTCCCAGCGGCTGCCTCCGCTCGCAAATGAAAACTATCCCTGCCGCCCGTGAGCGGGATTCACCCTGGCAGGGCCCGCATCTGCCCTCTGGCCCACCGCCGCAGGTAGCGCTTTACACTCCTGCTAACTGCGGCATCGGTGGCCCAGCCTCCACCCTGCTAACGCTATGTTTATCGTCGATGACTCCGCTCTGAATTTCGAACTCCCCGCCCGTGACTCCCTCGGACGAGAGGGCGTGGTGGGCAAACTCAGCGGCACCCAGGATGACGTGCGCTTCACTTGGCGGCTCAAGGATCGCACCTTCCGCAAGGTGGAAGGCGATATGCAGACAATCTGCATTCCTTATGAAAAGGTGGAAAGCGTGACCTTCAAAGCCATCCTCGGCTTTATCAAACCCCGCCTCATCCTCCTCATCACCGACCCCCAACTCCTAGCCGCTGTGCCCAGCACGGACGTGGGTAAAGCCACCCTCATGCTAGAGCGAAAGTCCCAAGCCGCCGCGCGCAAATTCATCAAGCTAGTGGAATTCAAACAAGCCGAAACCGCCGCCAACCGCGCCCGCGCCCACTTGCTAGAAATCCCCGCGCCAGGGAAACTAGACTAGCCCTAGCAACGGGGATTAGGGCGAGCTGCCGCAGGCGGCAAACTGTAGGACAAGGGTGGAGCCAGCCCGCTCGTCCATCGCTCTGCCGCTCCTGCGCCAGCGTTATCATTTCTTCGTCCAGACAACGGGGTCGCACCTTGGCCCTAGAAAACCGCAGAGGAATTCTTCAGGGCCGCCACCACCGCGCTCCAGGGAGCTTCTATAAAAGGTAAGGCACATAGCCAGCGGAGGTATTTTACGCGGCGTGGCCTTCCTGGCAGAGTGCCAGACGGCGTGGACTCCAGAACCCGGCAAAACCAACCTCTCAAGGATCAAGCGTGTCCCCGCCACAGTGCGGCCAGAGAATCAATTTTTAGTCGAAAGGGCAACCCCGTTGTGAGCCTTCCACCTGGAGGTGACAGCCTTCCATCTGGAGGTGACAGCCTTCCACCTGGAGGTGACAGCCTTCCGCCTGGAGGTGACAGCCTTCCACCTGGAGGCGGCAGCCTTCCACCTGGAGGTAAAAGGATTTTGTTTGGTCACTTTTTGGTTTTGCGAGGTCACTTTTTGGTTTTGCGAGGTCACAAAAGCCCTTTGTCACCAGACAAAACGCTTCCGTAGCCAGAGGAAACCCGCCGTTTCTCAGGAGAAAACCTCCAGAAAACCGGGTTCCACGGGGCGGAAACAGCGTTTGGAGTCACGCCTAGTACGGACATGCGGTGCGTGTCCTTGAAATAAGGGGAAGCGTCTGCTCCCTCCGCGCACTGACTCTGCGAACGGAAAAGTGGTCTCGCGATACAGTAAATCTTCTCTGCCCCCACCACATACAAAAAAATCTTGCCTTGCGTCAGGATTCACCGCTAGATCCTTCCGTGGCGAATTCCCTCCACCCGCTCCGTAAATTCCTCGTATTATCCACTTTAAGGATTGCTTACTAACACCGCATTCTCCCCCATGAAACGACCGACCAACCGAGGAATGCACCCGTTTTCCGCTCACCGCAAAAATGTCACCACATTACCACCCGTGAGATTACGACATCACCCGGACACCTCGGATATCCCAACTGCCATAGCGATCGGAGTGCGAGAGTGCAAGCTGGCTGGCACCACCGAATTGGCCTTAATCACACCGGTCAAAGACCATCTTGATTCGATGGTAGTCGGAGAGTTTCTCGGCAGGGATGTCGCGAAGCGATTGATGAAGGGCGACAAGATCAAGGTCGGGGATCATGGAGTATCACTGACACCCCATACCAGCCGTTCAGTTTGGATGATTTCCCGTATCTACAACCCCAACCCAGAATGGCTCTTCTGGGGCGGGCAGGCGGGGTTCTTTTCCCGCGATGCGATAAAGCTCGCCATGGACTTCTGGGCCAAACGGGGGTGGAGGGATACGGACCATGCCGAGGATGCCAATGATCGGCTAGTGGGCCGTTTTGGGCACAGTCTGTGGCGGCAGTTTGGCATGGCCGGCGGACACTACCGCTGCTACCGGGATCTGGTGAAGCACCAGGGAGAAATCACCACGAGGCTGAGTGGGTATTTTCATAAGCCAGAGACATTCATGCGCCCGTGGCCGGGAGAGAAGGAATAACCCGCCACGATGCCCTCTAAATCATGCCCGCAGAAATCATCCTAGCCTCCACCTCCCCGCGTCGTACAGAACTCCTCACGGCGGCTGGCATCCCCTTCCGTGTGGCCACGGTGCCTGTGACGGAGGTCCACGATGAAGCCATGCCGCTGGCTGTATTGACACGCCTGAATGCCGAGTTAAAAGCCCGCAGCGTGGCTTCGGCCTTTCCTGATGCCATCGTCATCGGGGCAGACACCCTGGTCTCTGTGGACAACTGTGCGTTAGGCAAACCCGCGACCTTAGCGGAGGCCCATGCCATGCTCCGCCGCTTAGCAAGCCGCGCCCACGAGGTGGGCACCGCGGTGTGTCTGGTGCATGAGCGCAGCCTACGCGCAGTGCATTTCACTGTCCTAACGCAGGTGGTTTTCCATCCGCTCACGGATGCGCAGATAGCCCACTACCTCTCCCTCATCCAGCCTCTGGATAAGGCTGGCGGCTATGCCGCGCAAGACCACGGAGAAATGATCATCGAGCGTTTCGAGGGTTCCCTGAGCAACATCGTGGGCCTGCCGATGGAGCGGCTGACGGAAGAGTTAGCGTTGTTCCAGCAGGCGCTGGCCGGGCTAGCAGAGCTGGCGGATGCGCGGGATTGTTCCGCCCAACGGGGGAAATGACTCTGGGGTTAGGCGTTGGGGTCCAGGGTCTGGACGCGGTCTGGGCCGATGCCGATGAGGCCAATTTTGGCTCCCGCTAGCTCGGCTAGGCGATGGAGGTAGCTTTTGGCGTTGTCTGGCAGGTCGGCATATTTGCGGATGCCGCTGAGGTCTTGTTTCCAGCCGGGGTGCGTTTCGTAAACCGGCTGGCAGCGCGCCCAGGCATCGGGATCGGCGGGCGGGATGGTGATGGTCTGGCCATCAAGGGTGTAGGCGATGCAGATGGAGATTTCTTCTAGTTCGTCCAGGCCATCGAGGTTGGTGACAGCTAGTTCGTCGAAGCCGCTGAGGATGGCGGCGTAGCGGACGAGGACCATGTCCAGCCAGCCACAGCGGCGGGCGCGGCCCGTGGTGGCTCCGAATTCCCGGCCCATGTTATGCAGCCGATCTCCCAGGGCATCGTTTTCTGTGATGAAGGGGCCGCTGCCGACGCGGGTGGTGTAGGCTTTGCAAACACCGACGACGCGATCAATGGCGCGCGGGCTCACGCCGGAGCCAGTGAGCGCTCCGCCAGCGGTGGTGTTGGAGGAGGTGACAAAGGGGTAGGTGCCGTGGTCGATGTCTAAATAGGTGCCCTGCGCACCTTCGAAGAGGAGGGTCTTGCCCGCTTTCAGTTGATCGTGGACGAGGATGACGGTGTTAGTGACGAATGGTTTCAGGCGCGTCCAGGCGGACAGAATGGCGGCTCCTTCTTGCTCGGCATCCAGTGGGGCCATGCCCACGGAGGCGAAGAGGACATTGCACTCGGTAATGCGGGCGCTGAATTTCTCGGCAAATTTCACGGGATCATCCAGGTCGATGAGGCGGAAGCCGCGTCGCTCGATCTTATCGGCATAGGTGGGGCCAATGCCGCGTCCGGTGGTGCCGATTTTGCTGTCTCCCAGCGCCTTTTCCCGCGCTTGGTCCAGGCCGCGATGGTAGGGCATGACGACGTGGGCGCGATCGCTGATCTTGAGATTCTCTGGGGTGACGGTAATGCCTTGGCCGCTGAGTTTGTCGATTTCTTGGAGCAGGCTGATGGGGTCCAGGACCACTCCATTGCCGATGACGCAGAGTTTCCCCGGCCAGAGGATGCCGCTGGGGATGAGGTGGAGGACGTATTTGTTGCCACCGTAAATGACGGTGTGGCCCGCGTTGTTGCCGCCTTGGGCACGCACGACGACGTCGGTATTTTCGGTCAAGACATCGACGATTTTGCCTTTTCCTTCGTCGCCCCATTGGGCGCCTACGATGATGACATTAGACATGATAAATTAGAGATTGGGGGAGGGGTGAAATGGGAGGGGGAGGCCTGACCGCAGCCTCAAAAACTGAGGGACCACACAGGCACGATGCCGCGCAGAGGGGAAGGCGGGATGGGGAGAGGCCGATTAATGAGCCATGCCAACCGCCGCCATGGAGGCGATGCAGGCGAGGATACCCAGAATGGCGACGAACATGAGCAAGGTTCCCATAGGATCCTTCTTAGCCTTTTTCTTGCTGAAAATGGCCTGATTGGCAAAAGATGATGGCGCGCCATGGCTGCCGTCGTTCATAGATGTAGTGGTATCGCTCACGTGGAAAAGGCTTGGAGCAGAGGGCCTAGTGTGTAAAGCGAAAAATTTCACTTTCCGGTCAGGCGCCTGACCACCACTCGTTCCTCTGCTCCTCCCCTATTATGTATCTACTATGATTACAAATTAGCGATTTCCCTCCGCCGCCGTAGGATGAGCACCCCGCCGAAGAGCGTCAGCAGCAGGGGCAGGCCGGGTTCTGGCAGGGCATTGATGGGGATGTCCACCCCGGCACTCATGGAGGAGCTGTTAAAAGTGCCCTGATCTAGCCCGATGACGCCATAGACGCGGATCTCTAGGCACTGGGCCATATAGGCTAGGTCTGTGAAATCGAAAGAATAGACATCGGTGTCGGACCCGTCCTGATAAATGATGGGGATGACTGGATGGGTAAACCCATCCGCGCTGGTGGCGGCCCAGATCTGCACGTCGCCATCGACGTTGTAGAAGCCCGTGATGCTGAGATTCGCACTGTCGAACATGACCTCCCCTTTCTTGTTACACATGTTAAAGCCCAGGTAGCTGGAGTCCACGATGTGGGTCTTCCCACTGATGACGGTGCCCGTGAGCAGGCTGCCCACGGCGGAGGGGGCTAGACCGTGTTTGAGGAGCCACGGGGCGTCCGTTTCCCCGGTGAGAGTGCCGCGATTTAGCAGTCCGGTGCCACCGGCATTGCAGGGATCCGCATCGTAATTCCGGCCATAGAAGGAGCTGGTAAAGACGTCTCCGCTATTCCCCTCTGTGGCCACCACGGGGGCATGGAATACGGTGGAAATACCATCCCAGACGCCGCCGCTGAGGCCCGTGGCCACGTTGTAGTAGGGATCGGCTTCGTAGGTGATGCCGGGTGCTTCTGCGCTGAAATTAGCAGCGAGGATCGTGTTAGCCGCAGGGGCTTGCGTAGCCGCAGCCACGCCAGTTAGCAGGCAGATCAGGGAGGTCTTAAGTGAGGAATTCATAGTAATAATTGGATGGTGTTAAATCGAAAAGAGATTGGCGGAACGACGACGACGCAGGCCGAGGACGAGCCCAGGGATGATCAGCAAGCTCGTTGGCTCGGGAATGCTAGGCGGAGAGATCAGCCCCACGCTCTGGGCGCTGATGAAGGTGCCCTGGTCATTGCCCACCACGCCATAGACGCGCATCTCCAGGGTGGTGCTGGTGTAGTTCAAATTGGAAAAATCGAAGGTATAGACATCCGTGTCGGAATCGAATGGCTGCGTGATGGTCGGAATGAACGAGTGGTCGAAGCCATCTCCATTGGTGGCCCCCCAGATCTGGGGCTCGCTGTCGATATTATTGAAGCCCGTGATCGTGAGGGCCGCGCCATCAAAGACCAGCTTTTCTCCATGCATCGTATTAGCTGCGGGCAGACCGATGGTGAACACGATGTAGGAGGCGGCAGTGGTATAGACTTGGCCATTGACCGTGGTATCAGAATTGAGGTTTCCGACCGCCGCAGGAGGGAGGCCATGCTTCACCAGCCAGGGAGGATTCGCATCGCCTGTGAGCGTTTGCCGATCCAGCAGACCCGTCGCCCCAGGGCGGGAAGGATCGGCATCGTAGTTCCGGGCATACAGGGAGCTGGTAAGTGAGAAAACGGAATCGTTCGTATTTACTGGGGAGTGGAAAATAGTCGAAATGCTGTCCCACGTGCCGCCTTCAATCCCAGTGGCCACGTTGTAATAAGTGTCAGGCTCCTTGGTCACCATCGCGTCCGCCCCGTAATTCACCGTGTAAAGCGTCGAGGCCGACACCTTTCCCCGCAGCAGCGGAAAGGTCACGAGGAGCAGGAGTGGAAATTGGTAGCGGTGGATAGTCTGATTCATAATAATTGTCGTTAATATGGAAATTATACTCATCTTAAATACTTATTGCAAATAATATTTTCGCTGAGCCTTCGATTTTAATCAAAAAGTGCCTTTCTCTGGGCCTGAGGATGAAATCTGGGAACGCAATTTCCCGATTATGCGATTGCCCCGGCCCACGAACGTGCTATGCGTAGGGCCATTTTTCCATAATTACTAAAAACCGCCCATGACCCTTCTGTTCGACGCCCTCCGCTGGCTTGGAATCCTTTTCCTCGTGCTCATGCTCTTCAATCTTGTGATTGTGGTGCATGAGTGTGGTCATTTTCTAGCCGCCCGTTGGCGGGGGTTAAAGATTGAGAAATTTCAGATTTGGTTCGGGAAATGCATTTGGAAAAAGACCATCAACGGCGTGCAGTATGGTCTGGGCACCATTCCCTTTGGTGGCTTTGTGGCCTTGCCGCAGATGGCGGACATGTCCACCATCGAGGGCGCTTCTCAGGATGGTAACAAGGAGGTGTTAAAGAAAATTTCACCCCTGGATAAGATCATCGTGGCGTTTGCGGGGCCCCTCTTTAGTTTTTTGCTAGCGATTGCCTTTGCGTTCATTGTCTGGGGCGTGGGGAAGCCGGAATCGAGCGCGGAGACGGAGGCGGTGATCGGTTATATCTCCCCGGATTCTCCTGCTGCGCGGTCGGATTTGAAGATCTGGGATCGGGTGGTGGCCATTGATGGGAAGCCAGTGAAACGCTTTGCGGGGCCAGTGGATAGTGTGATGTGGCACGTGCTGTCCTCTGAGCAGGATGACATTGTTTTTAGCGTGCTACGGAATGACCAGCCCGTGGAGGTGAAGGTCCATGCGCCCACGGCGGAGGATAAAGATTTCATCAAATGGAATAAGGAATCGTGGTTCTCCCATTTCTTTAAGCGCGCGCCTATGCGTCGGGTGGGCATTATGTTTCCGACCCGGAATCTAGAGATCAAAGAACTCTTGGATAACAGTCCGGCCAAGCTGGCGGGGATGAAAGCAGGGGATGTGTTGCGCAAGCTCAACGGGCAGGATTTCCTTTCCTTTATCCAACTCTTTGATGCGCTCAAAGCCAAGCCGGAAGCTCCCCTAGAATTCGTGATTGAACGTGCTGGGGCTATAATGCCGATAACCGTGATACCCCGGCAACCGGATGAAGGATTGGAAGCGGAGGCGCATGAAGCCGAGGCCGATGATGAGCCGCAGTTGAAGACGGACATCGGCATCAAGGCGTTGGACGACCGGGACGCGGAAGCGCGCAAATTGGCTCACACGGACATTAAACACCCGACACCCTACGAGCAAATTAGCGATAGTCTGCGGACCACGTTTTCCACGTTAGCAGCGCTGGTGTCTAGCAAGTCCAGTGTGCAACCCGGTCACATGAGCAGTGCGTTGGGCATCATTAGCATTTACCATCAGTTGTTCGGCCTAACTAATGGCTGGATGCTCATTCTAGCATTCACAGTGGTGCTGAACGTAAATTTAGCGGTGCTGAATATGCTTCCGTTGCCTGTGTTAGACGGGGGCCATATCACCATGGCGCTGATTGAGGCGGTGGGGCGGCGTCCGCTGCGGGGCCGGGTCGTGGAATACATTCAGGCTAGCTTTGCGGTCATGCTGCTGAGCTTCATGGTGTTTGTGATGCTCAAGGATGTGGGATCTTGGGGGGGCAAGGGTAAGGAAATAAAATTCTATCCCCCTAAGGACGGTGCCGCGCAGGTGCCATAAGGAATCTCCGCCAAGCAAAGGCCTAAGTAGCGGCAATCCGCCGTTGGAGTAGCAAACAGAGCGGCAGCAGTGCCCACATCCCTAACGCCTGCCAATCCCAGTGCAGGCAGGCGAACACCGTGTCCAGCAGTGTGATGCCCGCCAATGCCCAACCCACAAAGCGACCGATCTGCGGCGGCTCTGCACCCAAGGCGCGGAACTGCGTCCACCGGAACCATCCGAGAAATGCCGCCCCTGCCACCACCGCGCTCCACGGGGCGGCACTGCGGCTGAGCATCAGCAACAAAGGCGCAGCTAGCAAGATGGCCCGGAAGTAGTTCCGCCGATAGCCCGCCATGCCGCTGGCGCGGGGTTGGCTTTCTTTCCGAGCCGTTAGGCTGACAAAGACAATGTAGCCAAACAAATACAGCGCATACGCCAGGAAACGCGGCTCCTGCACCAAGCCGCCCGCTGCCAGAGCCGCCGTGCAGCCCCACTGGAACCGACACCACCCCATCAACAGCACCGCCCAGGGCGTCCGCTTATGCAGCCAATCATAGAGCAAGATGGCCACCAGCACCAGCAGTCCAGAACCTAACGCCGCCAGTCCAAAGCGTCCTAACATGGCCAAACCTGCCAGTAATTCCCCCGCGCCCACCAGCCAGACCTCGCGCGCGGAGAGTTTCCCACTGGGAATGGGCCGCTCTGGCCGGTGCGCCCGATCCCAGGCCGCATCAAACGCATCATTCAGCGTGCAACCACCCGCATACAGCAGACTCCCCGCCGCCGCCAGCCACAGCACTGCGCTCAGATCCCAGGCCGCGCCCACCAGCGCCCAAGCGGCTAGCGCATTCGACCACACCGTGGGCAGATTGCTGGCCCGTGCTAAGCCGAGATAGCAGGCGAGGCGCGCACTCATGGTTGCCCACCTAACCGCTCCTTGGCTAGGGCAATATCGTCAATCCACGCGGTGAATCCCTCCCCCGCGGGCTGATAATTATTCCAGCCAAAGGACAGGCTTTCAAAGACCGCCGGGATCTCTGCTCCGGCAAATTCCCCCGCGCCTTTGCTTACCCCCGCGTCCGTGATTTCCTGACCATCCAGGAACAGCTTGTAAGTCTGCGAGCCGTAGTCCACGAACCATTCCACCAGCGTCCATTGATCCGTGAAATGATGCACATACTTCGTCCCCTTCCCAAACTCTGGGCGGCTCTTCGGTTGCACGTTATACAGATACTGCACGGTGCCCTCCGGCCCGGTGCAGGTGCCGCAGAGGCGGACTAGAATGGGGTCGTTAGCAAGGGGGCTGAGGGCTTTTCCTTCCACCATGGTGGAGTGAATGACGGCAAATTTCTTCCCCTCGGGCACCGTCGGCACAGGCGCGGGCAGCGCCACCTTCAAATACATGCGGCCCCAATGCTGACCACCTAACGCAGCGATCTCTGGCCCGGATTTTGTAATCCACCGAGCCCCGTTTTTGGCAGGATCCATGCGCAGACAATGTTTCCCACTATGGGCCGTCTCTGCGGTCACGGCCACCGCGCCACTCTTGGTGAAGCCCTCGGGAATCTTTCCCTCGGCGGTGGCTTCAAAGTCCACTGCGAGCAGGGTCTTGACCACGGGCACAGTCCCTGGTTTGGCCGGGCGCGGAGGTAATCCGCTGGGGCGGGGGTTGGGTTTGATGTCGGCCAGGGCTGGCCCGAGCACGAGCGCGAAGAGAATGAGCGAGTGGGCTTTCATAGTCGGATTTGTGGTGGTTTTAAATTTTTCCTAACGCCTCCCAATACATTCCCTCTAGCAGAGCGATCTGACCGGGCAGGCCGAACTTTTCCCGCACGCTCTCGGCGGCTCGGATGCTGAATTTCTCGAGCAGCTCAGGATGCGTGATGAGCCACCGCAGGGAGCCAGCGAGCTGCTGTGGGGAGCGTTCCGGGACCAAGAATCCATCCTGGCCATCGCTCACCGCCTCTGGGATGCCGCCATGATACGTGGCCACCACGGGCAGTCCCGTGGCCATGGCTTCCAGCATGGAATTCGGGATGCCCTCCTGGTCATTGGAATCCGTCGTCTCGCTGGGATGCAGGAAAATGTGGCTGCGTTGATACTCCGCCGCTAGCTCCGCTTGGCTCAGCCAGCCTTTGATGTCCACATGCTTTTCAATGCCTAGCACCTTGCAGCGCGCGCGCACCGCCGCCTCTTCCGGCCCCGTGCCACAGAGCGTAAATTTTAGTTTGGGGAAATCCTCCACCAGCATTTGCACCGCCTCCAGCGTGGTAAAGAGCCCCTTCTTAGGAATCAACCGACTCGCCTGCACCAGTCGCCAAGCTCCGTCCTCCGGCACCGTGCGGACGGTCGCAGGGAAATTATCTAACGGAATCGGCGTGTGATTTAAACGCAGCTTATGCGCAGGACAGCCCAGAGACTCCAACTCCTCCAGCAGCGATTGACTGCGCGCTAACACCAACCGCGCTTTGGCAAAGACGCGCTCCAGATCCTCCTTATATCCCGGCTGATCCACGAACTTACTCACATCCACGCCATGAAAGGACACGATCCACCGCCCACCCCAATGCTCTAGCATGTCCAAATATTTCACCGCCTTATGACCATAATAGACATGCACCAGATCAATGGATTGGTCCCGCAGCACCTTCGTGAGGTCATACGAGAAATGTGGTCCTGGCGGCAGCTTGCAGATCTCCCGGGGTGCAGGCCATTGGCGCATCACATATTTATACCAGAACCGCAGCAGGAAATTCCCCTTCGCCCGGGGCGTCGTCAGCTTCGTGAGCTTGTGGATGGGCCGATGCGGGAACTGCTCAATGTTTTGAATCTGCTCGCAGAGAACCACGTTGGTAAACTGATGCACGTTGCTCACCTGCCGGTAAATGCTTTGCATTTCCGGTTTCAGATAAGTTCCGCAGACACTGGCGAGGCGCGGGACGCTGGAAGGTGACGAGGTGGCTTCGGCCATGGCGCTTTCTAGACGGGGGAATGGAGTTTAGCAAACTGCACTAGGGCATTGGCCACGATTTGATCCATGTTGTAATACCGATACAGCGCGAGGCGGCCCAAGAAGGTAACGGTCGTTTCTTGTGCGGCTAGGGCTTGGTAGGCATCATAGAGTTTTTTGCTAGCCGGAGTGGGCACGGGATAATACGGCTCTTGGCCGGGGCCGAAATCGTGTGGGTATTCCTTGATGATGGTGGTGCCGGGGGTGGTCTGGCCAGTGGCGTGTTTGATCTCGATGATGCGGGTGAAGTCCTGCTCGTTAGGATAATTCACCTGCATGGCCGGCTGATAATAATGCATGGCATGGTGCTCCTGCTCAAAACGCAAGCTACGGTAAGGCAATGGGCCAAATTTATAGTCATAGAAAGCATCGATCATGCCGGTGTAGATCGTATGCCCATAAGACACGCTGTCTCGCGCCGCTGGGTAGCCTGTTTCCAGTCGCACGGAGATCAGGGGAGAGGCTAACATGCGCTTGAACATGGCAGTGTAGCCGTCCTTGGGTAAGGCCTGGAACTTCTCGCTAAGGTAGCGGTCATCCCGATTTGTGCGGATGGGGATGCGGCCGCAGACGCTGGGCTCTAGCTCGCTGGGGGAGACCTTCCACTGCTTCAATGTGTAGTTTTTAAAAAACATCTCATACAATTTCCAGCCCACTTGGGAGACAATCACCTCTTCCGAGTTCTGCGGCTCGGGAATCTCCACCCGCCACTCCGCTAGCGTCCGCACCATTTCCTCCTCACTGCTAGGGCGGCCGAGGATCTGCTCGAAGGTATTGAGATTAATGGGGAAATTATAGTAGGTGCCGTCGATGTAGCTAAGCACGCGATACTCGGTCGGCTGCCAATTTGTAAAGCGGCTGAGGTAAGCCACCACCGCGTCGGAGTTCGTACGGAAATAATGCGGCCCGTAGGGGTGGATCAGCACGCCGTGCTGGTCCAAGCAATCATAGCAATTCCCCCCAATGTGCCTCCGTTGATCCACCATGAGACAGCGTTTCCCCACGCTGGCTAACCGTTCCGCCATGGTGATGCCTGCGATGCCACAGCCAACGATGAGATAGTCGTAGTGCTCCATCAGGTGGACATATATTGGGAGTGCCCCCTAACACCGATGGCAGGTGAGAGGCGGGCACGGATGCGATGGAGGAGGACAACAAGTGGGAGGAACACGGAGCCCATGTTGTCGCATCTAGGCCGCTTGGCAATGAGATTCACAGCAGGCCAGCAGCCGCATTTCCCGGCTGATCCCAACGAGATTTTACGGGATGGACGCTCCACATCCCAGCGGCGGTGGCTTCGTCGATGAGGTGGGTGGAGTCTCCGGCCAACGCGTTGTATTGTTCTGGCTCGTCAATGCGCCGCACGCGGAACCCCAGATGATGGGCCACGGAGGGCATCCATAATTCCAGATAGATGGGAAATGGCTCGGGGATGGCGGCCACGGCTCGGAAGGCTTCCACGGTCCAGAAGGAACCGAAGCCCAAGAAGGAAAGCACGACGTTAGGATCCGGGCGGCAGGAAATTTTCCGGAGAAAGGTCGCGAACGCTGGATCGTGGGCATGGTAGAGGAAATGAGGGTTGCTAGTGCCATCCAAGCGCTGGAGTCGGTAGCCCAGGACGTCCGCGCGCAGCCGCTGCAGCACGCGGCTCTGGAGCATATTCAAAGCGGGTTGGAGTGGGAGTTGATCGAACTCCGCCAGATGCACATAACGCAAGCCAGTGAGGAAACCAAGTCGATCTGCGGTCTGGAAAATTTCATGATAACTTTGGCGATCGTATTGTGGTCGGGTAGTGCGAATGCGGCTAGATTCCAGAAAGAATTTCTGCGGCCACGCGATTTTGTTAAATTCATCCCGCGTGCCGCCGTAGGCGATCCACAGGGATTCTACCGGAGCAGCGGTCCGCCACCAAACTAACATGCGTGCGATGCGGTCGGCGGACTGATGAGTGACGATGATATTGGCAGTATCGGGCATGACCTAGGAATTACTGCTTCTCAAAATCCACCTCTGGATGGCGCGTGAAGCCTAATGATTGACGGGAATAAGAAAGGGTGGGTTGGCTCAAAAACATGGGGACTAACGGAACTCCGGTGTAGCCCCACAGGTGAACTTTTCCACGCCAGGAAAATAGAAATGCGTAGCCTAATACCTTCCCTGTTTGGGCATCAAGCAGCCTCGACCCGAGGAAGCGGGCGAGGCATTGCATAAATTTACTGAGGTTAGCGCGGGCGGGGGGGGACACAGCGGGAATGGTCCGCCATAAGGCAGGGCTTGGCAATAACTTTTCGCTTTGGCCGCGCTGCTCAAAAAAAAGCCAGCCTCGGCGTGAGGCTGGCTTTTTCTGAATAAAACCTAAAACTAGGAGAAGAGTTCCGTGACGGGACGGCCTTTGTCTGCGACTTGGAACGGACGCTTGCTAGGGCTGTAAATGATTTCATCCAGTGGGAGGCCCAAACCGTAAGCGATGGTGGCATTGAAGTCAGGCACGCCGAGTTTGCCCTCGACGACTTCGGTGCCCATTTCGTTGGTCTTGCCGTAGTGACCTGGCTTGACGTTGCCGCCGCAGATGAGGCCAGAGAAGGCTTTGGGGAAGTGATCCCGGCCATCGTTGTCATTGATCTGAGGCGTGCGGCCGAACTCGGTGGTGAGGACAACGAGCGTTTCTTCGATCATGCCGCGGCGTTCGAGGTCACGGAGCAAGGTGGCGATGGCTTTGTCCAAGTTGAGACAGTTGTTGGCCACGGCGGTGAAGTTGTTGGTGTGGGTGTCCCAGCCGCCGAGGGTGACTTCGACATAACGCACATCATTTTCGACGAGGCGACGCGCGAGCAAGCAGCCTTGGCCGAAGCCGTTTTCACCGTATTCCGCACGGATATCAGCAGTTTCTTGGCTGATGTCGAAAGCCTTGAGGTCTTCGGAACGCATGAGGCGCACGGCGTCATCATACATGTCTTTGTAGGCGCGGACTTTCTTGTTATCGTAACGGCCATGGAAGGCTTCGTCGAACTTAGCAGCCAGAGCCAAACGATCATCAAACTGGCTGGTGCCAACCATCGAGCGGCTGTTTTTCACGCCTTCGGTTGGGCTGCCGATGTGCAGGGGAGCATATTTGGACTCCATGAAGCCAGCGCCACCGCCGACGGCACCTCCGCCTACAAGCACGCTACCTGGGAGAGTGCGGTTGGTCTTGCCTTCGAGACGTTGCATCCAAGCGCCAATCCCTGGGTGGGTGATGGTGCCACGCATGGTGTAGCTGGAGTGCATGAAGTAGTTCCCTTGTTCATGCGCGCCTTGGGTGGTGGTGAGGCTGTTAACCGCACACACTTTATTCCATTCTTTGGCCAAAAGGGGGAAATTTTCCGTGACCATGGTGCCGTCCACGGTGGTGGGGATGGCTTTGACTCCACCGGCATTGTCTGTGCCGGGCTTAGGATCGAAGGTGTCCAGGTGGGTCATCCCGCCGGACATGTAGAGATAAATGATATTCCGAGCAGTCGGCTTTTTGCCAGCCACTGGGGTGGGGGCAGAAACGACTTTGGAGGCCCCTTTGACATCCGCACCGAAGGCGGACAGGGAGATGCCGGGGAGCACACTGACACCTAGCAAGGCTTTGCTAGTGTGATTCATGAAGCGGCGGCGGGTTAGTTCGTCAGAGCGGAGGATGGAGTCCATAATGAGGTATTAGTTTGGTGTTGTTTGGTTAAATAGGTAAAATCAGTTTGTCAGGGCAAGAACGGTTTATTGGATGAAAATGAATTCACGGCCATTGAGCAGCGCCCAAAAGACGTCTTTCCAAGAATCAGCACCCTTGCCTTTGGTGGCTTCCGTCACCATGGCTTTTTCCGCATCGGTAGGGTTACGGCCCAGCACGGTGAGCCAAAGTTTGGTGGCGCGCTCCGTGGGGGTGAGGGCGAATTCCAGCGTCTTGGCCAACATGCTTTTGCTCCCCGTGAGGTCTTCAAAGACGTCGCCATTCATCAGGTGCAGTGCTTGAGTGACGGAGGCGTCGTTCCAGGAATTCTCGATGACGAGGCGCTCGGATTGGCCGAACTCATGGAGGAAGTGCCCAGCAGGAGCGGGGCTAGCGAGTTCGGATGCGCGGTAATACATTTCATTCAGGCCCAGGTAGTCAGAGGCGCTGGCTTGGCTATCGCCACTGGACATCCCGCCAGTCACGGGCTTGTCCTTTTCGTTCTTCTTATTCATATCCATGGCCATGGGCTTACCAGCAAAGGGATCGCTCTTCATCTTGCCATCGATTTCCTTTTCCTTCTCCGCCTGGGCCTTGTATTTCAACATGGCTTCTTCACCCGTTAGTTTGGTGAGTTCCGGCTGGAGTTCCTTTGCCAGCTTGTCGTCTTTCTTGGTGCGGGCATCGGTGATCTTCTTGCGGAGGTCAGCGATCTTTTCTTTCAGGACCATTCCTTCTTTAGATTTACCAGCATCCCGCATCGCGATGGCCATGGCCACAAGTTGCTCTGCGCCTTGGTGTTTGTTATCCACGTATTTGGCCTTCAGTTCATCGGCGGCTTCTTTCATCTTCGTGAGGCGGTCGGTGTAGCCATCGCCTTTTTTGCGGCCATCAGGATTGGGGATCATCAGGGTAACGACGGAATCCCAGATTTGCTCACCGCTCATGCGACGGAGGACGGGGCCAGGGAAGTAGTAGGCCACATCAGCGGAGACATCGCCTGGGGTGCATTCACGTTGGTAGGTGCGGGTATTGTAGATGTGTTTCAGCATCTTCTTCATGTCATATTTCTCACGGACCAGGGTCTCTTGGAGATACTTCATCAACGGCTGATTGGAGGCTAGAGTGTCGTCTTTGAAATCATCCACTGGCTCGATCAAGCCCACGCCCATGGCGCGTTTCCAGAGACGGTTGGCGATGACGGTGGTGAAACGAGGATTTTCCTTGGTGCAGAGCCAATCTGCGAGGTGGTCTTGCATGTTGCCGTCCACCTTGACGGGGAGGGCGGCTTTATCGAGGCGGTCGGCACCGAAGAGTGCTTTGGCTTTGGCGATGGGCTCATTGGCTTTGCCTTCGTAGTTTTCTTTGCCTTCCTTGTAATCAGCAGGGAGTTTCAATTCCTTTTTTCCTTCCGCTACGCCATAGGTCAGCGGCTCAATGATGTCTTTGATAAATCCTTCCAAATCCCGATCCCCCGCATCTTTACGAGCCCCAGCCCGGCCAGCTTGGCGACCTTCCTTTTTGGCCACGGCCATCATGACTTTTTCAATTTCAGGATTGATCGCCTTCGGACCCATTTCAGTTTCTACGCCATAGGTGAAAGCGGCCATTTCATAGTAGTCCTTCTGTTTCCAGTGATCGAAAGGATGGTTATGGCACTGGGCGCACACGACGCGGGTGCCGAGGAAGACTTGAGCGGTGTTGGACATGTTATCCAGTGGCATTCCGGTGTCTCGCATATAATAACCGACCGCGCCATTTTCCCAGATGTAGCCTTTAGCCGTGATCAGAGAGCGGACGAAGGTGTCATACGGCATATTGGCCCGGATGGCTCCCTTGACCCAGGCCGCATAGGCTTGACCAGCTTCGCCACCACGGCCATTCATCCCTTGAGTTTGGATACGGAGAATGTCTGCCCACCAGTTGTAGGTGTGGCTCACGTGACCTTCAGAATCAAGGAGTTTGTCGATCAACTTGGCGCGTTTGCCAGCATCCGTGTCATTGAGAAATGCGGTGAGTTCATCTTTGCTCGGGATGCGGCCAATCGCATCCACATAGATCCGACGGCAGA
>JAYVOP010000138.1:0-6664 GCA_043757865.1 Verrucomicrobiales bacterium
CGGGCTGGGGAGGGCGCAGAGGATGGCGGCTAGCAATGCACAAGCCGCAGCGGCAAAGAGTCCCGGCTCTGGGGTGATGACCAAAGCCTTGCCTAAAAGGTCATGGGAAAGATTGCCGAGCAGGTTAGGCTCACTAGGTTTCGAGGCGTTAGGGGCGAGGAAGTTCGTGACTTGATCCAGCTGATTATCCTGGGTGAGGATGGCATCTTTTAAATGATAAGAAAGATACATCAAACAGCCCCCAGCCCCGATGGCGCAGAGGCTGCCGAAGCGCCTACTGGCTGGGCTGGCGGCGGCTAGCAGACCGAGCACCAGGAGGGCAGCAGTAGTCAGGAGGAGGTAGTTCGGCTCATGGGATTGGCTGCGCTGGGGGCGCTCTGGATCCTGTTTGTTGCCCGTGAGGATTTCCCAACCCGTCACTTTCACCACGGCCATTTTTCCTAACTCCTGGGATTTGCCATCACAGGAGACTTCTGCAAAGGGCAGCAGGAAACAGAGCAGGGCGAAAAGGAACGGAGCGAGGCGCAAGGGCGTGGGCATGGCGCGACGAGGAGTGGTTATTTAGCAGGAGCGTCCGCACCCTTTTTTCTCATGCCTGCGATCTGCTGTTTTACTTGGGCCGCTTGCTTACCCAGTTGGCTTTCGGGATCTACCTTGATGACGTCATCCACGACTTTTTCGGCCTCGTCTAATTTGTCAGGGCCATAGATTGCTAGCTTATTCATCATCAACCGTTGTTTCTCCATGCCTTCCAGTTTCCACTTGGCCATGAATTCATCGAGAGCCGCAGCGAACTCATCAAACTTGGCTTCACCATGCAGTTTTTGCAGCTTGGCTTCTAGCTCCTTACTAGCCTTGGCGATCTCCGCGCCCTTCTTGCGGCCCAACGTATCGTCCTTGTCCAAGCTCACGATGCTGTCCACTTCCTTGGTGTAATAGGCATCCGCAATCTCTGGGTCCAGCGCCTTCAGGCCTTCATCCAGCGCCTTGGCTTTCTCTAGGCCTTCGGCTTTATCCGCTTTGGCAAAGGCGGCATCTCGCTTCTCCCGGATGGCGCGCATTTCATCGAGGCTCTTTAAATAGGCCACCGGGCCGCCAGCGGCATAGCCCGTCTTGGCATAGGCGCGACCCGTGGCATCGGCTAAGAGGATGGTGGGGAAACCTTCGATGGTGTAGGTTTCTTGCAGCTTCTGATTTTGGGTTTTGATCTTTTCATCCTGAGCTTTTTGTTGTGGGAAATCTAACTCCACGAGCACGAAGGACTTAGGCGCAGCGGCCTCGAACTCGGGCTGGCTCAGAACTTCTTTCTTCAGCTTGATGCACCAACTACACCAGTCTGAGCCCGTGAAGTCCATCAGCAGATCTTTGTGCTCCGTGGCCGCTTGGGCTTTAGCGGCGTTGAAATCTTCCGTCCACAGCTCCGCAGCGTGCGCTGCGGTTAGGGTGGCGAGGAAGGTGAGGGATAGCAGGGAGCGTTTCATAGATGAGTTAGGGAGAGGTAGAGCTGAGGTAATAGAGGGATAAATATTCCTTTAAGGCGTCTCGCCAAGGAGTAATTACCTGATTAATGTGCCGCCCCAGGAGACTGGAATCCATGCTGGTGTGGCGCGGACGGGGGCTGCGGAAGGTGGTGATGTCCGCTAACCTCGTGGGGTGAATGCTGGTGGTGCGCAGCGGCCAGCCAAGCTCTGAGGCTAGTTCCAGCGCGCATTGGCCATAGCTATGCCAAGACGCCGTGCCAGCATTGCAGAGGTTCAGCGGTCCGCGGACGTGCGGTAGATCCAGCAACAACGCGAGCCACCGGGCAATTTCTAACGCGGAGGTGGGGGTGGAAAATTTATCCGCGATGGCCTCCACGTGAGTCTGCGCGCGGGCTTGCTGGAGCACTTGATCCACGAAGCTAGGACGATCTGGTCCGAAGACCCAGGAAACGCGCGCTGCTAGGAAGGCTGCACTCACTCCTAACACGGCCTCGTCTCCCGCCAACTTCGTGCGGGCGTAGTGGCCGAGCGGTCCGGTAGGGGAGGTTTCCGTTTTCAAGCTAGGCGCAGTGCCTTCATAAACATAGTCCGTGCTGATCTGGATCATGCGGGCGCTGCGTTGACGGCAAATTTCTGCCATCTGCGCAGGCGCATCTACGTTGATGATCGTGGCCTCAGCGGGGCGGTCCTCGCAAGCCTCCAGGCTGGTTAGAGCGGCACAGTTGATGAGCGTATCAAAGCGCAGGGGCGTGAGGTGATCGTGCATCTGCGCGGGCCGCAGCAGGTCCATGGCCTTATGATCGTAAGCCACCACGCGGAAGCGCTCTGGCACAGACTGGAAATAGCGCACCACGCTAGCCCCCAGCCGCCCGCCGCTGCCCACGACGATGACGCGGTGGGGCTTACTCATGCTCCGCCCGGGGATCGCGTGAGAGCAGTTCGGTCAAGGCCGCCTTGCAGGGCTTGCCTTCATAGAGAATGGCATAGACTTGATCGATGATCGGCGTGCTGACGCCATGGCGTCTAGCGGTTAGGTAAATACTTTCTGCATTCGGCACGCCCTCCGCCACCATGTGCATGGTAGCGGAAATCTCCTCCCACGCGAGTCCGCTGCCCAGCTTCCGGCCCACGCCGTTATTCCGGCTGTGATGACTGAAGCACGTGGCGATCAAATCCCCCACCCCGCTCAAGCCTTGGAACGTCAACTCCTGGCCACCTTCCTTTTTTCCTAACCGGATCATTTCCCCTAGCCCTCGGGTGAGTAAGGCCGCGCGCGCATTGTCGCCCAGGCCCAGACCCTCACAAATGCCTGCGGCAATGGCGAAGACGTTTTTAATAGCCGCACCCCACTCGATGCCGATCACATCCGTGGTCCAATAGGTGCGGAACCACGGCAGGGTGAAGAGCTGCTGCAAGCGCCTAGCCTCCACCTCGTCCGTGCAGCCAATAACGGCGGCAGCGGCTAGGCGGCGGGCGATCTCCTCCGCGTGGTTCGGCCCGCTCAGCACGGCCACGGTGTGGGCGGGCAGCACTTGTTGTAAAATTTCCGTCATCCGCAGGCCCGTCTCTTTTTCAATCCCTTTGGTGCAAGAAAGCAACACCGTCTCTGCTCCGATGCCGAGCTGCGCCACCTGCTCCGCCATGCTGCGCGTAACCTTGGACGGCAGCACGAAGAGCAGCAATTCCGACTCCCGCAGCGCGGCTAGATCCGTGGTCGCGCGCAGGGTTTCTGGGAGCACCACGCCCGGCAGGTAGCTCTCATTTGTGTGCTCCGTATTGATTTCTGCCGCGCGCTTGGCGTCCCGTCCCCAGAGCGTGACCTCCAGCCCGCGGTAGGCCAGCATCATCCCTAACGCGGTGCCCCAACTGCCGCTGCCTAACACGCCGATGCGCTTCATAAAATTTCCTCCTTTTCCGTCCGTTCACATTTCCGTTGGAAACGATTCTCCGTGCCCGCCCGCAGCCGTTGCAGGTTCGAGCGATGCCGCCAGATCACCAGCGTGGAAAGACCGATGGTGAAATAGCACACCGGGCTCCAGCCCTTCTGGGAGTAGGCCGCCACGGGCAGCACGACCGCCGCCACGATGGACGCCAGCGCCACATACCGCGTGGTGTAGAAGACCAGCAACCAGACCGCCACGAGCACGAGCATGGCCCAGCCCAGCAGGCCCACCAGTGCGCCCGCAGAGGTGGCTACGCCTTTCCCGCCTTTGTAGCCTAACCAGAAAGTAAAATTGTGCCCTAACACCGCGCCCAGCGCAGCGGCTATGGCCATGACTTCATTCCCCCCCGTCATGCTGTGGATCGCCAGCACGGGCAGCAGCCCCTTCAGCAGATCCAGTATAAACACCGGAATGCCGATGCCCTTGCCGAGGACGCGGATCACATTGGTGGCCCCGATATTGCCACTGCCATATTTACGAATATCCATGCCGCGCCATTTCCCGGCTAGGTAGCCGAACGGCGTGGCACCAATTACATACGATGCGGCTAGCGCAGTAAAAATCGTGGGTTGGTCGAACATGTCAGCCCCCCCATGTCCAGAAAGGCAGCCATTGTCAAACGTCCGCCCGTCAGCCTCTAATCCGTAGAAAATTTTCCCCACCTGCCCGGCTGCCGCATGCTTCACTGCGCGCACTATGAAACTCCCATTCCTCCTGCTCCTCACCACCCTAACCGCCGCCTCAGCGGACCCCAAAGCCACCAGCATTCCCACCACGCGGGAAGACACCATCGGCCCAGATTACACGCCGGCCCTAGAGATGACGCTGGCCCCGCACACGCCCCAGGGGCAGGTGCAGCAATTCATCATGAAGTCCACGGACAGCAAAATTTACCCCGGCATCCGCGGGCCGTATGAGCGCAAGGTCTGGGTTTATATCCCTAAACAATATCACCCCGGCAAGGCCGCCCCCTTCATCGTCGTGCAAGATGGCGGCGGCTATGTGAAGCGCATGACGCCCGTGTTAGACAACCTCATCCAAGATAAGAAGCTGCCCGTGATGATCGGCATTTTTCTTGATAGTGGCGGTGGCGATGGCAAGGGCAGCGAGCGGGGATTGGAGTATGATGCGGTGGCGGAAACTTACTCGAACTTCATTGAAACGGAAGTCCTTCCTAAGGTCAGCGCGGACTATCACGTCACCCTCACAAAGGATCCTGCGGGCCGCGCCACCATGGGCGGCAGCTCGGGTGCGGCGTGCGCCTTTACCATGGCATGGTTTCACCCGGAGCGGTATTCTAAGGTGCTCAGCTACAGCGGCACCTACGTGGCCCAGGAGTCCCCAGACAATCCCGCCTCTCCGCATGGAGCCTGGGAATATCACGAGCACTTCATCCCCCAACAACCCGCTAAGCCGATCCGCATCTGGATGCATGTGAGTGAAAATGATAACGGCTCCAAACAACCAGAATCCACCCATCATAATTGGGTCATGGCCAACGATCGCATGGCCGCCGCCCTCAAGGCCAAGAACTATGACTACCGTTATGTGATGGCGAAAAATGCTGGCCATGTGGACGGCAAGGTCATCGCCCAAACTCTGCCAGAAGCCCTGCTCTGGCTCTGGCGGGACTACAAGGCTGCGCCCGAACCCCTCGGGCTTAAATAGCAGCTAGTGCTCCTGGGGATCAACCTAACCAGGATCCAAGTGGTGCATCAGCGGCTCATCCTGCTTCATACTTGTCCTGCGGACTCACCGCAGCTAGGCCATGCGGCATGAACTTCCTTTTCCCTCTCCTCCTGCTCACTAGCCTAGCCGTTGCCGACTCATCTCCGCCCCGCGCGCTCTTGCCCACGGAGCCCACGGCTGCGGACCTAGCCCGCGCGCGGGACATCCTAACCACCTGGGAAAAGTTTGAGCCACACCCCGCACCCCGCGTGCTACGCATTGTTTACTGGAACCCCGCAGACCGCGATTCCGAGCCGGAGGCGCGGGCGCGGCTCACGCGGGTCATGCTTCATATCCAGGCGTTCTATGGCCGGGAAATGGCGGCGTGGGGATTCCCCGGACGCAGCATTCAGCTAGAGCAGGAGCCAGACGGGCTGCTGAAAATATACGCCGCTAAGGGCACGCTGCCTTCTGCGGAATGCAGTGAGCAAGATAGCTCCGATGGCCAAGCCATCCGCAAAGATGCGCTGGCCGCGCTGCAGACCGCCGACATCGATGGCGAGCACGAGACCATGCTCATCTTTTGCAATCTCACGGACTGGGACCCCGCCGCCCGCACGATCAGCCACCACAGCCCCTACTATGCCAGCGGAGACAGCCACCACGGCACCGCATGGCAGGTGGATTCCGCCTTGCTAGACTCGGCTTCCCTGGCGGTGAAAGATCAATTTCTCACGGACGGCCAGTATGGGAAAATCTCGCTGGGGAAATATAATAGCATCTTCGTCGGCGGCGTGTGCCATGAGTTAGGGCACGCGCTCGGCCTGCCCCATTGTAGCGCGCCTGCTGCCCAACACGCCAGCCGTGGCACCGCCCTGATGGGCAGTGGAAATCGCACCTATGGAGAAGCACTCCGAGGCGAGAGCCCGGGCACATTTCTCACGCTGCCCCATGCGCTGAAGCTAGCCGCGCATCCGCAATTTTCTGGCTCCACGAAAGGCCTCGCCACCCAAGCCCTCACCCGCTACGAGCACTGGCAACTCACGCCCACCGACGGTGGCCTAACCGTCAGCGCGAACGTCCAGGCGAACCTCCCCGTGCACGCCGTCATCGCTTATGCGGATCCCGCTGGCGGGGCGGACTACGATAGCCAGATCGCAGCAGGAGTGCCCACAGCAGAGGGAAACTTCACCCTCACTCTGCCCTCGCCTGACAAGAAAAATTGCCCCGCCACCCTGCATTTCGTGACCGTCTGTGCCAATGGAGCCGCCAGCGCGTCCGTGTGGTCTGCGCAAGCATTTACCCTGCCTGCATTCGTCGATGCAGCGGGCCACTACGATGTCACCCAGGCTCAAGAGCAGCTTTCCCTAACGGAAAATTTAGCCGCTGCGCAAGCTGGCCAACTCACGCCCGCGCAAGTGGCCAAATTGCCAGCCAAGGTGCAGGAAATCTTCCGCCGCCTCGCCCTTCCAGACAGCGTCAAAGGCAAACCTCGCCCCGCCGATGTGCCTGCCAGTACGAAATCCATTTCCCTCAGTGATACCGCGCCTTTAAAAGCCGAGACTGGGTGGG
>JAYVOP010000139.1:0-6660 GCA_043757865.1 Verrucomicrobiales bacterium
ATTGCCCAAACTACCAGTCGGATTGCCCAAACTACCAGTCGGATTGCCCAAACTACCAGTCGGATTGCCCAAACTACCAGTCGGATTGCCCAAACTACCAGTCGGATTGCTCAAATCCCCTGAGAAATCACCGATTTCCTCCCCCGCAAAGCGCCACTGCCCGGTCATTTCCCCCCCTCCCCGTGCCCGGCCAACGCTTCACCTCGTCCTAGGTCAGTCCAGAGCCTGGATCGGCAGTAAACCGAGCTTCCCGGAGGTGCAGTTCCTCACGTTGCCAATCTGGCAGTGGCTGCCAGCGGAGCTTCATCCGCAATGCGGTCCCCTAACGCTGCTACGAGAGGGATGCGTTCCGCGCGGTCAAGTTTAAAGAGGGGGGGGGCGTAATTTGCCATCATGGGCTGGTCCTCCACGCCATGCTCCGGTGCCGCAAGCGCGGAATCCATCCCGTGCCGGGCGGGCGTGGGCGGACCGATGGTGCGAGATAGCAAAAATTTATCTTCACCTTTGGGAATTCCTCGCTACTAGTTCCCGCCGAATGGCCCAGCACCCAACTTATGAATATCGATTAGTCGGCCTGGGGGTATCTCCAGGCTTAGCACGGGGTCCCCTTGTGCTTGGAAATGATGTCTTTGCGGAGCCGCCGCCGGAGGAGATCGAGGCCAGTGAAGTGGCCGCCGAGCTGCAACGGCTGGACGATGGGCTAGCCGTGACGCGGGGGCAGCTAGAGGCCTTGCAGGCGCTGATCGAAAAGCAGTCTGGGTCTGAACACGCCGCCATTTTCGATGCGCACCTGCTGATGCTCGAAGACGAATCTCTGCTGAGCGAGGTGCGCCAGCGCATCCGCCAGACGCCAGAAGCCGCCCCGGGGGCCTTCTGGGCGGTCACAGATCGCTATGTGCAGCAGCTCCGCAAGATCAAGGACGACTACCTGCGGGAGCGCACGCTGGACATCGTGGATGTGGCCCGCCGCGTGGTGCGGAATCTCTCTGGCCTAGCCCATCTGGCCGCGCATGATGGGCCGCACATCTTGCTGGTGCATGAACTCACGCCCTCCGCAGCGGCGGCCATGGACCCGGCCAAGGTGCTGGGCTTAATCACGGAGGCCGGGAGCCAGACCTCCCACGGAGCCATCCTAGCCCGCAGCATGGGCATCCCCGCCGTGGTGGGGCTGCATGAGGTGTGCAGTCGGCTGAACACCGGGGATGATTGCCTCGTGGATGGGTATGCTGGCCTCGTTTTCGTGCGCCCCAGTGAGGACACCATTTCCGGCTATGACATCACCCGGCGGCAAAAGACTGCGCTGGGTAATCATCTGGCCGTGATCCGGGATGAGCCCGCCGTGACCACGGATGGCCGCAGCATGGTGCTGAGCGCGAACATCGAATTTGCCAAGGAAATGCCGCAGGTGTTGGCGTCTGGCGCGCAAGGCGTGGGGCTCTACCGCACGGAGTTTTTCTATTTAAATAGAGAAGGCTATCCCAGCGAGGATGAGCAAGCCACGAACTATGCCACGGTGGCCGCCGCCGCCGGGCCGCAGGGCGTCATCATCCGCACGTTAGACATCGGCGGAGATAAGCTGCATCCGCTGCATGCCACGCTGCAGGAAAGCAATCCTTTCCTAGGCTGGCGCGGCATCCGCGTGAGCCTCAGTGAACGGGCCATTTTCCAGACCCAACTGCGCGCCATGCTCCGGGCGAGCCTGGCGGGCAAGATCCGCATCATGTTCCCCATGATCTCCGGGCTGGAGGAAATCCGGGCCGCGCGTGGCATGTTAGAAGATTGCCAACAGGAACTGCGCACGGCGGGCATCCCCTTCGATGAGCAGATCGAGATTGGTTGCATGATCGAGGTGCCCAGTGCGGCCATCATGGCGGATTCCCTGGCGGCGGAAGTGGATTTTTTCAGCATCGGGACGAACGATTTGATCCAATACACGATTGCCGTGGATCGTGGCAATGATCGCGTGGCGGATCTCTACCAGCCTTGCCATCCGGCGTTGATCCGCCTCTTGAAGACCGTGGCGGAGGCGGGGCAAGCGCACCACATCTGGACCGGCATCTGCGGGGAAATGGCCGGGGACATCCGCCTCACGCCGCTGCTGATCGGCCTAGGCATAGCCGAGCTGAGCGTGGCTCCCGTCCAACTCCCCAGCGTGAAATATGCCATCCGCAAGCTCAACGCGGAACACTGTGAGCGCTTGGTCACGGAGTGCCTGAAGTTAGGCGAAGGAGCCGCCATCTGCGCCCGCAGCCGGGATGTGGCGCTGCAATACTACCCAGAGCTGCTCGCCTAGCCGCCCAGCCCCCACTTGCCACGCTGGAGAACGCCCTGTAGTCTCCGCGCTTGTTCTTTTCCCGACCTTCTTTCCTAACTCATGCCCAAAACCATCCGCCTCGAAAGCTACGCCCGTGCTGGCCTCATCGGCAATCCGTCCGATGGCTACTACGGCAAGACGATCTCCTTCATCATCAAGAACTTCTGTGCGCGCGTGGAGTTGATCGAATCCAAGGAAATCCACATCGTGCCCAGCCCTCGGGACATCTGTAAATTTGACTCGCTGGCCAAGCTGGTGGCCAGCGCGCGGCTCTTCGGCTACCATGGCGGCGTGCGGCTACTCAAAGGTGCGGCCAAGGTCTTCTTTGAATATTGCCAGACGCAGGGGATCACGTTGCCAGAGCGCGGCTTCACCATTCACTACCTGAGCGAGGTGCCAGAGCGCGTGGGTATGGCTGGCAGCAGCGCCATCGTAACCGCCTGCATGAAGGCGCTGATGCAGCACTATGAAGTTGCCATTCCCCTAGCGATTTTACCGAACCTCACCCTCAGCGTGGAGCGGGATGAACTGAACATTCCCGCCGGGCTGCAAGACCGCGTGATCCAGGCCTACGAGGGCTGTGTGTATATGGACTTTGAAAAGACGAAGATGGAAGCCATCGGCCATGGGGGGTATGAGATCATTGATCCTGCGCTGCTGCCGCCCCTCTATGTGGCCTATGATCCGAAGCTGGGCGAGGGCACAGAAGTCTTCCATAACGACATCAAATCCCGCTGGCTGCGGCATGATCCGCAAGTCGTGGATGCCATGCACACTTGGGCTAGTCTAGCCGAACAAGCGCGGAATCTCATCAGAGCCGGACGCGGTCGGGAGATCCATCCGCTCATCAATGCAAACTTCGACCTCCGCTGCCAGCTCTACCAGATCGCCCAGGGGAACCTGGACATGGTGGCCGCTGCACGCAGCGTGGGGGCTAGTGCCAAGTTCACGGGCAGTGGCGGAGCCATCGTGGGCACTTACGAAGACGAACGCATGTATGCCGCCCTAGCCAAGCAAATGAGCGCCCTCGGACTCAAGCTCTTGAAGCCGACCATCGTTTAAAATTCACCTCCCATGCCTGCCGTCACCAAAGCCATCATTCCCGCCGCCGGTTACGGCACACGGCTCCTCCCCATCGCCAAGAGCATCCCCAAGGAAATGCTCCCCATCGTGGACCAGCCCGTGGTGCAATACGTGGTGGAAGAAGCCGTGGCCAGCGGCATCACCGACATCCTCTTCATCATCAGCCGAGGGAAACGCGCCATTGAAGAATACTTCCACAGCCTGCCCGAGTTAGAGCAAGAACTGCGCGCCAAGGGAAAGTCCGCCGCGCTGGAAAGTGTCACTAGGCTGAACTCCCTGGCCCGCATCCAATTCGTCTGGCAGCAGGAAATGCGTGGCCTGGGGGATGCCGTGCTCCATGCGCGTTCGTTCGTGGGGGATGATCCTTTTGCCATCATGCTCGGCGATTGCATCCTCGAGTCCGCCACGGAGCGGCCCGTGCTGGGCCAACTGATCGATGAGTTTTCCGCTCGGCAAGCGTCCGTCGTGGCGCTGCAAGAAGTGCCCGCGGAGCGCGTGAGCCGGTATGGCATCGCAGGTGGCAGCATGGAAACGGAGCGTCTGATGAAGATCGACACCTGGATCGAGAAACCCAGCCTAGCCGAAGCTCCGAGCCGCTTTGCCATCTCCGCGCGCTATCTTTTCACGCCCACCATTTTCTCCATGCTAGAGCAAACGACGCCCGGTAAAGGTGGCGAGATCCAGCTCACCGACGCGATGCGGGCTTTATTAGAAAAGGAATCCACCTACGGCCTGCACTATGCCGGACAGCGCCATGACATCGGCAATAAAGTGGACTTTCTCAAAGCCAACCTCCACTACGCCCTGCAACGTGAGGACACTGGCCCCGCGCTACGGGAACATCTCCGCAGCCTCCAATCAATGGAGCCGGGCTTACCAAAAGCCCACGCTCCTTCAACCCAAAAAATGTAAGCGCCATCGCGCGCACGTCCTCCAGCGTCATGGATCTGCCAGCACCCGCACTGGAAAGACGCACCGGAGCGCGATTTGTTGTTCGTCTGTGAGGCTGGCAGTGATGCTGCCGCCTAACACAGTTAAAATGCGCTGACACAAGGACAGTCCGATGCCCACGCTGGTCAAATTCGGATCGCCACTCTGATCCGAGCGCCAGAAGCGTTGGAATAATCGCTCCATCTGCGAGGGCTGGAGGCCCGGATTCGGATTGGTGATTTGCAGCGTGCATTGCCCATCTGTCACGGCGGCGGTGATCTCGATGCGGCCATGCGCGGGGGCATATTCCACGGCATTTTGGAAGAGATTCCGCAGCACAATTTCCAGCAACTTCGTGGGCAGGAGCAGCCGCGCGCTCGCCTCACTGAGTTTCCAGGCCACCACCATTTCCTTATCACAAGCTTTATCAAAGAACGGCTTCCAGGCCGTGCGGAGGAATTGCCGCAGCGTGCTTTCTTCCAGATAAATTTCGTTTTGCCCGGTGTCTAAACGCGTTAGGAGGAGGAGGTTTTCTGTGAGCTGTTGCAGCTTCCATTGCATATCCCGCAAGCGATAGAGCGTGTCCTCATACTCCTCTGCCGAGCGCGTGCGCGTGAGCGCGAGGTCGATGGCCGAGCGCATCCCTGCGAGGGGCGTGCGCAGCTCATGGGCGGCATTGGAGGTGAATTGGCGCTCGTTTTCAATGGCCACCGTCACCCGATCCATCAACGCATTCAGCCGCACCACCACTTTCTCTAACTCTAAGGGGGCACGTGGCAATTTAAAGCGTTGCTGCGGGTCCATGAGTTCCAAATGATCCATCTGCTGACGCAGTGCGCTGTGGTGCCGCAGATTCCGCCCAATGATGTAATACCCCGCGCCTAACAAGGCCAAGGTGCCCGCCAGCGAGGCCGCAAAGAGCCTCCAGCGCACCTCCGCCAGCGATCTCTCTGCACTGTCCGTGCTGCGCGCCACCACGATGTGAATTTGCGCAGGATCAAAGCCTGTGGCCTTGCCCGTGGTCTGGAAATGTTTCAGCGCCTCCGGGGTTAGGAAATGTTTCGTGGTCACCAGCGCCCCCGCCGCCCGACCCATTTTCCCCTGCGGCAGCAGCGTGTCCGTATAGCCCATCACCTCCTCCCCCACCCTCGGCAGATCCTTGCCCCGTAACGTCCGAGAGTGCATCAGCAGGTCCGGGGTGCGGGGCGCATCGCCCTTCAGCAGCAGGCTCACCTTACGGCTCGTGGCAAAGCGGATGTGGAAATAGTCCGGGTCACTCTCATCCATCAGCCGATCCCAATCCGCCTCACCCATGCGCGAGAGCAGATGGCCTTTATCATCAAAATAAAATGTGGCTTGGTAGAACCGCACTTTATCCGCTAACATGCGATCAAACTCCTCCCACGTATGCCGCGCCATCAAACGATAACCAAAGTAGCTAGCCCCCGCCTCAATCAATACCATGCCCACGAGGAACGCGAGCAGCAGGCGGTATTTAAGTGAATGAGGAACGAAACGGAAGGTCATAGGAGGTGGCGCTCACCATGCGGAACTCCGCTCAGAATGCCAGCAGATTGTCACGGGGGCGGGGGGGCTACGCTGTGAAAAAATCTGGCCTGCTCAGCCCGTTTCCTCCATATAGCCCCCTCACCCCTGTCCATATCTCCCCCCCATCCAACGCCTCATCTCTGGCTTTCTTTGTTTACTGCTGCTGGCCTCGGGAGGCCTGCTCCTCTGGAAAGGAGGCGTCTTCTGGCAACCGCGCCAAGCCTTCGTAAGCTCCGCCCTAACCGTAGATGCCTTAGAACCTGTCCGACAAATAATTTGATACACCATAATGCGGCCATTAGGTGAAGCGTTTGGCGGCGAAGCCGATCATGGCGAGATAGACAAAAGCTGGTCCCACGGTGTCGGCGCACTTGACGCTTTGACTGTCGCTCAAGAACCATAATGCGGAGGGAAAAGAACCTTGATGATGAGCGAGGAATTCGAATAGGTGTGCTTAATTTCATCTTTAAAAATCATCGGCCCGCAGAGCCCAGAAAAGTCCTCGTAACGGAAGGCCTTCGCCTTATCAATGCGCACCTTGAGGTCTGAGTTGAAGACCTCACGCGGACGGCGGCTGGCCAGCATCCCGCGCAAGCGATGATAAATGTTTGCGCACATGGTGGAAGGCGCGCCCTCGCGCCTCAAGGTGGGTCGAGAGCGCCCGCGCTCAATGTCGTATGGAAAGAGGCTACGATGTGCGTGGGCCGATGCGGGCGTGAGATTTATCGTAACGCCTTGCCAAGGCGCACCCTGGCGCCCCGGCCTATTCCACCACCTCGCCCGGA
>JAYVOP010000140.1:0-24957 GCA_043757865.1 Verrucomicrobiales bacterium
GTAATGTTCTTGGTAGAGCGGGGTCTCTTGGTCCAGCCAGGAGCCCCCGGAGTTTGGCACTTCGTCGAATTGGAAGACGTTTTTGGCGATGCGTCGGCCAGAGGCATCGTAGCGATACGTGAGGTGCAGATAGCTGACCCCTGGCCCTTGATGCGGGGCCGGACTCCACGTTTCCGTTAGCCTATTTTCCCCATCCCAGGTGTAGAAGGTGCGGTTATCCGCTAGCAAATTACCATCCGCATCATAGCCGGGCACGGTATAGCTGGGGTAGGCGGGCAGGCGCAGGGGGATGTCCCAGCTATTCCCGCTGAGGGTCATGCCATTGACCTTGACGGTGGCGTAGGCAAAGGGAGACCCGGTGGCGGGGGTGACTTCTGCGTGCCACCATTCTCCTTCGCGCTCGGTGGGCGCCTCAAAGGAAACAGTATTTCGAGCGGTTGCCATGATTTGTTTGGGTAGCAGAAATGCCTTCCGGTTCAAGTAAAGTTTGTCTGAATTTTGCTATACGCGATTGCTCTTATCCTATTGTGGTTCGCGAGATTCCGTCGTGTTGACGTTCGATAAGGTTAATTCCTTTTCTAACGCATCAAGAGCCGACCGATATGCTTCCACTAGATGATCCCCTGATGCATCTAGTCCTTCTTTATCTAACTTTCTGAGTGCTATAAGTAAATGAAGCTCAAGCATGGCCCCCAATTTACAAGGGTAAGCGATCTTGGCTTCTCGGTTTAAAATCTCGCTTTTACTTATTTCAAAGGGTTTCCCATCAATCGTAATATGTTCAGCGACTCCAACTCCAAAGTCAAAATACCAGTCTTTATGCTCGGCTGGACCCATTTTTCCAAACCCATTAAATGGCATGATGGGAAGTTTTAAAGCAGCTTGAAGCGCCGTTGAGACCTTTTCAGGAGCCTCTAAGTTCATGTCGAAATCAATAAACAGAACTTTTGAATGTTCAAAGCTAACACTAGTAGGTTTACTTTTTGGTGAACAACCAGCTATCCAACAAACCAAAATCAGGAGCAACAATTTCATAATCACAATTCTGTTAAAGGTGAACCTCAGGGGGGAATGTTTGCCAACTGGGTTTAACCGATTCGTTCCCGAAGCCATTTTTCTTAGCAGGCCCCTCGACCATCGAGTCCTCAGAACTTTTGGCATCGGAATCCTGGAAGAGTTTGTCTCCTTGGTAGCGGATTTTACACCCAGTGGTTGCATGAAGATCGCTTGGAATATCCGTGGAAGCGATACTACAAGCACTCAAAATAATTTCGCAATCTTTGCAAAGACTAGCGGATTCCTTGATCCTTCTCCCGAATTCTCTCATTTGTTGACCAGTGATTACCGTATTTTGAGATGTCCTTTTATCCCCATCGTTTCCTAACATCAAAGAGCTAGCGCTACCATGCATTTGTAGGTCCAGATCTTTGGTGCAGTCACAAGGATTTTGAGCCTCCTTGTCTTTTTTTAAGCGGTTTATGAATTTTTCCAGATCACCTGGATTCCACTTTCCCGTGCCGTTCGATCGAACAGGCAGCTGAGGACATTGAGGCCCACTTTCGGGTCCATGGTTGGAATTCGAACTGGTAAAGCCATCCGATGACGAAACCACGGTTAATCCCGCATTGTCTATGTTCGATACTGCACCGTTGAGGCAGAATCGATAGAGGTTCCTTCCACCGCTCTCCCCCAGCGGATCCCTCCCCAGCCACCTTCCCTCCACCGGGCTGTAGTAGCGGAAGCCATAATACACCAGCCCCGTTTCCTCATCCGTGAACTTCGTGCTGAATCTAAACGGATTCCCCTCGGCGGCTGGGCCATTGGCCCGCAGCGTTCTGCCGAAGGGATCGTATTCATATACAGCATCCACGGTGGCAGCCGAGCCGGGGTTGGCGTGGATGAGGGCCATGACGTTGCCATTGCCATCGTAGGTGGGGAAGTGGCTTTGGCCAGTGAGATGGTCCATGCACAGCAGTAGGCCGCCCACGCCGCCCGCTCCGCGCATGGTCCCGCTGACGTCCGGGCCCCAGAGGTAGCTGCGGAGATAGCCCTCGGCTGAGGCTCCGGGGGCTAGGCCGATGATGGCAGCGAGGTTCCAGCCATCGTAGAGATACTTTTCGCTGGAGATGGGCGACTCGTTATAGAAGTAGGAACCCGGTGCCATTGGGCGTTTGGCTCCAGAGGTTGACGTTTTTGGCGATGCGGCGGCCCCGCGCATCGTAAATGTAGGTGGTGTGAATGCTGGTTCCGCTCGCTCCACTATTGACGTTAGGGCTCCAGGTTTCCGTCAGCCTGTTTTCCCCGTCCCAAACGTAAAAAGTGCGGTTATCGGAGGTCAGATTGCCATCCGCATCGTAGCCGGGCACGGTGGTGCTGGGGTAGGCAGGCAGGCGCAGGGGGATGTCCCAGCTGTTGCCACTCAGGGTCATGCCATTGACCTTGACGGTGGCGTAGGCAAAGGGAGACCCGGTGGCAGGGGTGACTTCTGCGCGCCACCAGTCTCCTTGGCGCTGGGTGGGCGCGTCATTGACGTCCACGGTATCGCTACTGCCCGCTATGCCCATGAAGTCAGTCTTGCGGTTGATGCGGGTGAGGTTGGTATATTGATTCAGGCTATTGGACATGTAGGTTCTGCGAGCAGTGGCTGTGATTTGAGCAAGATGCCCAGAATCTCACCCGGATCAAAGAAATAGCGTCTGACTTTTTGTAATGCATTTCCTTAAACACTTTCTGTTTGTGAGGTATTCTCCTATTTTTTGTCTGAGTCATCACTAAATTGGACTTTCGAAAGTTTGTCTGGTTGTGTAATCCGTGTATTCGAGTCAGCATGGAAAAACACCTCAACCTCCATGGCCACACCGATGTCGCCATCTTCATAAATTTTCCCCGAAACCGTGACGACTGGATATAGAGCAGATAGTTTGCTTAGCAGAAGATTAATTTGATCAGAAAATTTCGATTTAAGCACTAGCGATTCACCTAGTAGCCCATCTATAATGTGGTCGCGAGAAAATGCCAGAAAATAGCGATCCTGCCCCTTACACAAATACCCCGTGACCTCGACAGTCTGCCCTTCAAATACGTGCGGATTTGCGATGACGCGAACCAAGGATACAGGATTTTTAATCGATGGCTTTACCTGTGGCGCGCCGATGGCAAAAATTTGTATAATCAAGAAAATGATTAATATAAGGTAGAAATTTTTCATACGTTTTATTTGTTATGACTAACGAATTGTATCAATGTAAGGGCCACCCATAGCGTGAGGCGTGTATTTTCCGGTTTCGGAGGTGTTATTTGAATCACGAAGCTGATGCGTTTCGTAAACAGGCACTCCGTTTTTTTCCGAGACAAACATATCACCGCGTTCTCTAACATTAGAAAATGGCGCGGCTCCCGTATCGCTTAACACATATTCATTTTTATTTTTGTCAAAGGTATAGTCCCTGCCATGAGTATGCCAATATGCAGCTAAAGTCGAACCTTCTTTGCAGGAAGGAGCCTTATAAAACTCGATAAACTTCTCATTCATTCCTGTTGTTTTTGAATCATTATTTGTGATAGTTCCATTACATTCATCTTGACATAGTATGCCGCCATACTCCTTGGAATTAATTTTCGTCGGAGGTTTGTAGTTCGGATTTTTGGACCTGTTGTCTTTTAGAGCTTTGTTTAGCTCTTCCAGCTCCCGCTGGTTGGCTCGGGTGCCCAGCGAATGGGCCATTTCGTCAATTGTTGAGAGCTTTGGCGTTTCGATTCGGTGTGCCTGAGGATAAATAGTTTTTTCCTCTGGAAACTTAAAGGCTTCGCGTCCGAGAACATCAACATAGCAAAGTTGATTATTATCACAAGCCGTAAACAGATTCACCCCGCCGACCTCCCCCAGCGGATCCCTCCCCAGCCACCTTCCCTCCACCGGGCTGTAGTAGCGGAAACCATAATACACCAACCCCGTTTCCTCATCCGTGAACTTGGTGCTGAATCTAAACGGATTCCCCTCGGCGGCTATGCCATTGGCGCGCAGCGTTCGGCCGAAGGGATCGTATTCATACACGGCATCCACGGTGGCGGCAGTGCCGGGGTTGGCGTGGATGAGGGCCATGACGTTGCCATTGCCATCGTAGGTGGGGAAGTGGCTTTGGCCAGTGAGATGGTCCATGCACAGCAGGAGGCCGCCCACGCCGCCCGCTCCGCGCATGGTCCCGCTGACATCCGGGCCCCAGAGGTAGCTGCGGAGATAGCCCTCGCCCGAGGCTCCGGGGGCTAGGCCGATGATGGCAGCGAGGTTCCAGCCATCGTAGAGATCCTTTTCGCTGGAGATGGACGTCTCGTTATAGAACCAAGAGCCCGCGCCATTGGGCGTCTGGCTCCAGAGGTTGACGTTTTTGGCGATGCGACGGCCCCGTGCATCGTAAGTGTAGGTGGTATGGATAAGTGTGGCGCTCGATCCGCTATTGACGTTGGGGCTCCAGGTTTCCGTCAGCCGGTTTTCTCCATCCCACACGTAAAAGGTGCGGTTATCGGAGGTCAGATTACCATCCGCATCATAGCCGGGCACGGTGGTGCTGGGGTAGGCAGGCAGGCGCAGTGGCACCTCGGAGCTGCCGATGGTCTGGAACGGAGTGCCATTGATGTTGATGGTCGCAAAAGCGAAGGGGCTACTGGTCCCCGGCGTCACTTCTGCCCGCCACCAAGCGTCTTGGCGCTGGGTGGCCACGCCGTTGACGGTCACGCTATCACTGGAGCCGGAGGTGCCCACAAAGTCGTTTTTCCGATCCACACGGGTGATGGCGGTGTATTGGTTCAGCAGGTTATTGGCGGTGGCATAGCTCGTCTGGCGCAAGCCCGTGCCCACGGCATTCCCACCCTCGTAGCTGGTGAGGCGGTTGCCAATATTGTCGTAGGTGTAGGCCTGCTGCATCCCGGATAAGTAAACTTCTTTAGGTGAGATTTCAAGAGTTTAGAAACAGCAGGGAACAATTTTAGGTGTTTAATAGCATGTGTTACACATAAATGCTCTGCGGTGTCGAGGGACTGAATAAATTCATGATCATAGTCCTCCAACAACCGCCACCCCGAATCAGCAAGCCACGCCCAGCGCACTTCAGGATTGATAAATGAATCTGGTGGAAACAAACTTAAAATTTCTTTAAATTTTTCTGCAAGACGACTCGCGCCAACCTCGCTGAGGGCATTGGCGGCTCCTTCATAAACTTCCGAAGGATAATTCCTTTGGAAAAAAGTCAAAAGCCCACCAATTCCTATCGCTCCCATCATCACACTGATGTTGTGAACCACCCAACGAGGATTCGCCGGAGCGCCTCCAACGGCGGAGGCATCGGTGGCATCGGTAGCAGCAGCGATAAAGAGTTTAGACAGTAAATCCATATAAATCAAAAAATAGCTCCCATGATCGCGCCGCCCGTGCTTCCCCAAAATCCATCATGTTCCTTCCACCCTTGATAGGCCCCGTGAGCGGCAAGAGCCCAACCAGCTCCTGGCATGTCCGCTGGGGTAGCATGGACGGAGCCGTTCAGCGAACAGATTAGCGCAAGGCCGAAGGCCGCCGCAGACTTTGAGCCGCAGCTACGGGGGCGGTGCGTGGTTACAGCTCTGGCTAAGGCGGTGCAGATGCGGGCGAAATCAGAAGTGATGATTTGAAACATAAGCCAGAGTGAATTGTGGTTAGAAAACGACGCGCTAGGGATAACGGGGCGATGATGGAAATGCAATTTATTTCTGATTGGGTGCTCGGGAGCGGCTTGTAAAGGCGTGGTCCATTGCGTGTAAGTCGTTGTTTATCAACGAGTTACCGCGAAATCGAGCCCGCCTAACAGCACTGGGAAGGGACTTGAAAGCGCTCACTGCAGACCTGAACTTTGGGAATGCAGGCCTGCACTTAGCGAATGCAGGCTGGAGTAACGAAGCGCCCAAGTGTGGGGCCTCGGTGCAGGGCGGCGGTGAGCATTCGCAGGCTTGAATTGGGGTAATGCAGGGCTGTGGTTGGCTAATTCAAGTCTGCGGACTCCGCCGCCGACTGGTGTTTCCGTAATGCAAGTCCGTCCCCGGCTAACTCCAGCCTGCATGGAGCATCTGCAGGCTGGTCCTTGCCAAACCGAGGGCGGCATGACGCGCGGGCCAGCCAACGGGACGCGTCCGCCAGCCCCGGATGCCGCAATGCAAGGCGAGGGAACGCGGGTGCGGGGCGGAGGGGAGGAAATGCCGGGCGAAAATATTTTTGCACAAGTCTGTAAGAACCTTCCCCGGCCCGCGTATTCCGGGTGCCCAGTCCGAGTGCTCACGATGAGGACGGTGGATTGAGCAAACTAAACCAAAACTAATAAAACCTATGGCCACCTATGACAGCGGACTACGTTATGATAGCGGAATACGCTACGATGAGGAAACGGCCAGCAATCGAAAACATATTATGAGCAAGCCTAAACTAGAACTCCGCTTCAAAACCGATCCCGAACTACTCTCCTATGCGCGGGCACACATCACGGCCATGACCGGGAATGTGAATTTCCCCAACCCCACCCCCGCAGCGCCCGCTTTTTTGGCCACGGCAAATAGCTACGAGGCCGGACTCAATGAAGCGGATGCCAAAGCCGCCGCCGCCCAAACTGCCATTTCCGCCAAAGACGGACTCCGTGCCTTATTAGAAACCGCCCTCAACCAGCGCGCGAACTCTGTGGAAATCTCCAGCGGTGGGGATGAAACGAAGATTCTCAGCGCTGGCTTCAGCACCCGCGCGCCCTCCGCCCCCATTGGCGCGATGGCGCAGCCCGCCAACCTCCGCGCCAGTATGGGCGACCTAGCGGGCGAGATCGACACGCAATGGGATGCGGTGCGGGGCGCTAAATCCTACATCCTCGACTGCCGCACGCATGGTGCCACCCCCGGCCCGTGGGCGCAGGTAAAGATCCTGACCAGCAGTAAATTCACCGTCACGGGACTGGTGCCCGGCCAAGAATACAGTTTCCGCGTGCGCGCGGTCGGCACCGCAGGTGAAGGCCCGTGGAGTGATGAAGCGGTAAAAATGGCCCCCGCCTAGGGGTTGGCGCGTCAGTGTCAAAGAAGCGGGCGGGCCTGCCAAAGGTAAATCTGGAGAAAAATGGCTCAGAACCCTTTTGGCAGGCCGTCTGCGGCGGCCGGTGTGGGCATCGGCCCCGTGGGAGCATCGGCCCCGTGGGAGCATCGGCCCCGTGGGGGTTCAGGCGTTCTCCAGTTTCCAGTGGGCGGAGAGATGGTGGGTGGCTCCGGGGGCTAGGGTGACGCAGTCCGAGCCTGCGCGGGCGGTCTCGATACAGACGAAGCCAGTGTAGGCGGTGGGCGGGAGGTCTGATAGGGTGAGGGATTTGGCGATCCAGGGATTCCACACTACGGTGGTGCCGCTGCCGATGTTCTGCACCGTGAGGCGACGCTGGAGGGCGGGATCTACGAGCACGACGGGGTGGGCGGAGTGGTAGAGGCGGTCCACTTCTTGGTGGATGGTGAGGTCCCCAGATTGGGTGCGCTGAGTGCGTGCGCCCACGGTGTCCAGGTATGCACAATCATCCAGGCCGGAGATGCTGATCTGGCTGCTATCTCCCACGGTGAGGTAGGTGTGGAGGGCCTCGGAAATGATGACGGGGGCGGGATCAAGGTTGGTGGTGGTGAGGGTGAGGCGGAGTTCCGCACCGATTTCCATGGTCAGCTCTAACTGGAAGGCGTGGGGCCAGAGGGCGAGGGTGGCGGGGGAGGAGGTGAGGCGGAATCTCAGGGTCACGCCGGTAGGGTGTTCCGCTTCACTAGCCAGTTCCCAGGGGTGGAGGCGGGCGAAGCCGTGCGCTGGGAGGCGGGGGTCCGCAGCGGCTCCAAACCAGGGCCAGCAGACGGGCACGCCGCCCCGGATGGGCTTCCCCGGCGCATAGATGGCGGTGGGGCTGAGGTAGAGCACGGGGGCTTGGCCCGCTGGAGTCCACTCTAGGAGGTGGGCTCCCTGCAGAGCCACGCGGGCGGTGGCACAGGGATGCTCAATCACCAGGATGGGGTAGCCTGGCACCATTTCAGCGCGGTGGATGCTCATGGAAATAGCAGTTCTTATACGGTAAAGGGGCTGAGGCTGGTAGCAGCCAGGGCGAGGAGCAGGTGGGGGAGGGCGGTTTTCATCGGAAGGTGGGGGGGGTTATTGCGGTGGAGAGTAGCGAAAGCAGTTGGGCGGGCCAGCTATTTTCGGGGCCGAGCGGGGTGGCGGGGGAAATTTAATAAGCGTTTTTTCGCTTGGCGAAGGTGAGGAGCATGATCTGGAAATCGAGGAGGAGGTTCCAATTTTCGATGTAGAAAAGGTCGTATTTAACGCGCTCTGTGAGGTCGGTATTGCCGCGGAGGCCATTGATCTGCGCCCAGCCTGTGATGCCGGGTTTGATGTTATGCCGGGCGTTGTAGTGGGGGATGACTTCCCGGAAGCTAGAGATGAGTTCGGGCCGCTCTGGGCGGGGGCCCACGAGGCTCATTTCTCCTTTGAGGACGTTCCAGAACTGGGGGATCTCATCGATGTTCCATTTCCGGATGAGGCTGCCGATCTTGAGTCGGCGGGGATCATCGGCGGTGCTCCAACCGGCTTGGCCATTGGCTTCCGCGTCCAGGCGCATGGAGCGGATTTTATAGATGTGGAAGGGGCGGCCATTCCGGCCCACGCGCATTTGCTTATAGAAGATGGGGCCGGGGCTCTCTCTGCGCACGGCACAGCCGAAGAGCGCTACGAGGGGCAGCCCGAGGAGCAGCCCGACGCACGCTCCGCAGACGTCCACGGTCCGTTTCAGACACTGATTGAGAATGGAGTGGAGCGGTAGGCGGGAGACGCCTAACACGGGCACGCCTTGTAAGGTTTCTAGATGCAGGCCGCTGAGCAGGATCTGAAAGGCGCTGGGGATGATCTTGTAATCAATCAATTCTTTCTCACAGAGGTTGGCTAGGCCAGTGAGTTCGTCCCGGCTGGTGGCGAGGTCCGCCATGAAGACGACATCAATCTGTTGTTCGCTAAAGATATGGCCGAGCTGGTGAAAGTATCCTAACTCTGGAAAGTTAGCGGGCGGCGGATGGGCGAAGCCCTCGCTGGTGGGCACCACGCCGATGAGTTCATACGGGCTGCGGGCCGTATCCAATAAGAGGTGGGCGATCTGGTCACAATCCTGCGTCCAGCCGACAAAGACCACCCGTTCCCGAATCCGCCGCGCCATGTCCTCGTGCCGCAGGCGGCGGCAGAAAAGCAGCCGCCACATGAGCAGGCCGATCATCATATAAAATGCGGCAATGAGCACAAAGAGCCGACTCACAGTGGGATTAAAATGCAGGATCATGGACAAGGCCGTGAAGCCCAGCAGCCAACCAAACACCGCCCGGGCAATACCGATGGCGGAGTGCATGAAGGAGTGGAGGCGCTGGACTTGGTAAATGCGGCTGCGCAGGAGTAAGACGACCATGACGAATTGGCCAAATACGAGAAGGCCCGTGTAGGTCTCTAAATTAATGCGCGCATCAAACAAGCCGATGAACTTGATCTTGGTATGGAAGCGCATGGTATAGGCCAAGAGGAGCATCCCCGCCGTGACCACGAAATCCCCCACGAAGGCCAGCACGGAGAGCCGCTCTAGCAAGTGGCGGCGGTCCGCGCGATGCCGAGCATACGTGGCGGAACGCGGGGCCACGGGCGGGGCGGGATGGGTGAGAACGGCGGGCGGCATGGCGTCAGGAAAGGGGGCTGGCGGGCCGCAGTAACGCCGGGGTTAGGCTGCTGGGCTGGGCATGATTTAATGCCCCCGGATAGCCTTTGGTCAGAGCGGAGGGGTCGGCGGCATTGAGCACGAAGCCCACGGGGCGGCCCCCCGCAGCGGTGAGTTTGCGGATGGCGTGCGTGACCTCCGCACGGCTCGTCTGGGCGGCCCGCACGACGAGGGCCACGGCATCCACCTCCCGGGCGAGCAGCAGCGCATCCGTGACGGCATTGACGGGCGGGGTGTCGATCACGACGCGGTGGAACCACTTTAAAGCGTCTTGGATGAGTTCGTGGAAGGCTTGGCTAGAAAGGAGTTCGGCGGGATGCCCGGCTCCTGGGCTGCCCGCCGAGAAGAGGTAGAGATGCGGGATGGGCGTGGGGCCGCAGGCATTGGCCTGCGCGGATTCCGTAGCCCCACTGAGGTGGCTGATGAGGCCAGCGGGGTTGCGTTTCCCGAGTAAGATCAGGTCTAGGGTGGGCTGGCGCAGATCCGCATCGATGAGGAGGGTGCGGTAGCCTTGTTGGGCTAAGGTGATGGCATAGTTCGCAGCACAGTAGCTTTTCCCATCACCCGCACAGGGACTGGTAAAGAGGATGCTGCGGTTCAGGACTCCCTTGCCCACGAAGGAGAGGGAAGTGCGCATGGCGCGGAAGGCCTCCGCCGTCTCCGACGTGGTAAACGGGGAGTTCAGCAGGCGATCCATGGGATGCCGCGCTTCCATGGCGGGCACCACCGCTAAGCCCGGGAGGCCGAAGAGTTGCTCTCCTTGCTCCAAGTTGCGCACAGAGCGATCCAGGAAATAGAGCAGCAGCACCAAGCCGATGCCCAGGGCGACGCCGCTGACGCCCGCGCCCAGGAGGACTAGGCGCTTGGAGGGTTTGATCGGCCAAGTGGGCTGAATGGGGGTGCCTTTGATGCGCAGCAGGTGGCCGCCGAAGTTTTGATTTAGCTCCGCTTGTTTCAGGCGCGTCTCGATGGTGTTGAGGTGCGCGCGGTGGTTTTTATGCATATCCGCGAGCCGAGAAAACTCTGCGGCCACCTTCTGGTATTCGCGGGCGTCATCCTGGGCGGTGACGAGTTCATGCGCCAACTTGGCCTCCGTTTCCAGAGCCACAGCTAGGGTGTTCTCCATCGCTGCGGCCCGCCTGCGGGCGGCCAGCAGCAGCTTTTCCTCCACAGAGCGCAGTTCCTTGAGTGCGCTCTGATAGGTGGGATGCTTAGGTAAATGCCGCGCCTCTTCTTTGGAAAAAATCGAGGTCTTCTCACTATAGATTTTTTGCAGATCGTTGATTTCTTCAGCGTTGGCGATAAGGGAGATTTTCAGTAATTCGTCCAGGCCGCCGGTCCGCGCTTGCCGGACTTGGGCCACGCCATTGGTCAGTTTCAGCACTTCTTCCCGGGCCGCTAACTGGGCGCTATTTAAGGCCATGACGCGCGTGTCCACCGGGTTGGCCTTAAGGTCGCTAGGCGTTTCATCAAACTGCATGGTAGGATGATCCGCGCGGAATTGTTTGATGTCTAAATTAGTAGATTCCAGCTTAGTTCGGCCCGCCTCTAGCTCTTTGGCTAAGCTGGCGCGGGTCTCGCTGAGCATGGCGTTGTCCGTCTCGGTGCTAGAGAGGGCGCACTCCCGCAAGAAGGCATGAGCGATGGTTACCGCCCGCTCCGGCTCGCTATCTTCCACGCGGATATTGATGAGACGGGTGCCGCGTTCCAGTTCCGCACGCGCCTTCTTTTGCATGTAGAGCACTAGCTCATCATCATGGTAGGGCAGGGCGCGCGCTGGGGTCCAGGTCAGATCCTCGTCCAGGTGGGCCTGTTTAATCACGCGCAGGGCAAAGCTCTCGCCATTGATGGTGGATTCAATGGTCTTGAGCATTTCCAAGGTCTTGAGGTCCGTGGCCCCGAATCCTTTGCCGCCCAGGGCGTCCTGCGTTTCCTGTTCCACTTCCACGGTGGCCTGCACGGCATAGATTTTGGTGGCTTTGAGCAAATACACGACCGCTAAGCCGATGGTCATCAGGGTGACGAGGAAGATCCATTGCCAGCGACGCAGTAAGGCTTGCCACATGCCGCTGAAATCAATGGACGGCGGCTCGCTAGGCTCCGGCGTGGCACCGGGCCCACCGCCCACCAGGAGCTGAGCATGGGGGTATGATGCCAGCGCGGAGGCCTGGGGGCTGAGCTGCAGAATGATCTGGTTCTGCGCGGGGGGTGAGTGCATGGCGGGGGTGTTGAGGGGCGGCGGGGGCGGTCCGCAGCGGGGCTAGAATCCAGATTCTTTCACCGTGATCACATCACCTTCCTGCACGTAAACCGTGCCGTTAGGATTTCGGGCCATTTCGTCAGCATTGATGGTGAGGATCTTTTCCAGACCACCGACGGTGCGCTTTAAATAGATCACTTTACGATTCGCTAGCCGCGTGAACCCCCCGCCGGTGGCGATGGCTTCTAACACGCTGACTTTCCGGTTATTCGGCATTCCATAGAGCCCCGCACGATTCACCTGACCCATCACGGAAAAGGACATTTTGGACATCTCCGCCATGTTCACGGCCACGCGGGGATCCCGCACGTAATCCTTAGCCAGTAAGGCCCGGATGCGTTTCTCCACATCCGTGATCGTGAGCCCGCCCACATGCACCACTTCATCAATGAGCGGCAACTTTACGGTGCCATCTTCCCGCACGATGCACAGGCCGCTGAGGTCTTCTTCTTGGAAGACTTTGACGCTCAGTTTATCGTTAGGCCGCACGCGATAATTGTCTGCGGCAGGCGCGGAGGCACTCTGCGCAGGCTCCGGCACGTCCTGCGCCTTGCGGATTTCCACGGAGCCTTGGGCGGGGGAAAGATTCAGCAGGCCGAGCGTGCAGCAGAGGATGCTGGTGAGGAATTTGGGGTTGAGTTGCATACGGAATGGAGGGTGAGGGGTGGGGAGGCGGGGCGCTAGAAATCTATGCCCGCAGAGATGCCTAACTGGTCGGCTTCAAAGCTGGTGTCTTTGAGATTCGACTCGTTCGCACGATGTAAATAATAGACTTCCAAGCGGCGGCCTTCCTTGAGTTCGTATTGCACGGAAGGGCGCAGGAAATAATAGTCGTCAGTGCGGTTACTGGTGCGCACGGTGGTGGCGCTAGCACGTTTGGATTCGGCGGCGGTGTAGCTCAGTTTTTCATAACCGACGTCAAGCCCAGCAGCAAATTTCTCCCCCACCTTTTGGCGCACTTTAGCCGCCACGCCCGTGCGGGTGAGGTTGTCCCCCGGACTGCCACCAGAGGCTGTGACCTCCCGGAAGGCTTCTAGCGAGAAGGTGGTGCCCTCCCGCATTTTATAATCCATGGCGAGACTGAAAATGGGCGTGGTATGACTAGCCAACTGCGTCTGGCGGAACTCCAAGCCGCCTTTCGCCCGCAGCGTCACCTTCGCCCCCACGTCACTGATGACTTGCACCAGTGCCCGCTCGAAATCTTGATGCCCGAAGCCATCCACCGTCAATCTCCCCACCCCCGCGCCTAACGCCACCCGCGTGCGAGCCGTGACCGCATAACGCAGGAAAGTTTCGTTCACAAACTCGCTATAATCTGCGAGCTGCCCAGCGTTATAACTTGTGCTCGTGTAGAGGAAATTCGTCTCCGCATCCAGCTTCGGACCCCAGCCATAGGTGAGCCGCAACTTCGCGCCTAGCAGATCCCGATCAATCCGATTTCCCAGATCCGCCGTGGCTCCGCTGAGATGTTGGTAGCTGGCATCCAGCCCCACCGCCAGCCGCGCGATGGCATACTGGGTCTCGATCTTTAAGTTCTGGTCTAACGTGTTTTTGCCATGCCCCTGCGCGAAGTAAATCGCCTGCGGATTGTAGTTTAAAATGCCGTAACTCTCCTCCTTGGCCCGGAAGTCTCCACGTTGCAGACTCAGTTTGGGAGAGCCGATGAAGATGTAATCTGCGACGGGATCTTTCGAGCGAAAGAAGATGTTATTGTCATAGATCGCCTGCACATCTAAGGACAGTTGGAAGGCCTTGCTCGTGTTCATCATCGGCGGCACTGGCGGCTCCGCATTGGTGCCCGTGGGGAGGATGGGGGAGAGCTGGTCCGCACCTTGGCCTTGCGGCGTTCCCAATGGCGTCGCGAGATCTGTGGCCATATCCGGGGAGTCAGATTTTTGGTCCGGTGTTAGCAGCTCGTCAGTGGCGGCGGGTGTCGTCTGTGGCAGGAAGCCATTGAGGTCACTGGGCGTGCCTGCTTTCCGCACCTCGGGAAAGGTATCGCCCTGCTCCACCAATGCTGCAGAGAGGTCAGTCTCCCTCAGAGACACCGCTTGCGCTGACCACAAATCCACGCTCAAAAGCACCGTCCCTAGCATCATGAAATGTAGGCGCAGAAGTCGTGGAACGCAGGAAGCGATGATGTGAATCATAGAGGTAAATTTGGCTGATCGAGAATTTTACGGAAAATATCACAAGCACCCTATTTGTCCAGGGTTATTATGGTAAATATTAAAACAGCCTCTCGATTCTGCGAAATATGCCGAAAATTTGCAAATTTAAGCGATTACCCTCCGCCAGCCCCCAGGATTGCCTCTGTCATCCGCAAGGCCTCGGCATTCGGCTGCACGTCATGCACGCGCAAGAGCCGCACCCCGTGCGTCCGCGCATAGCTGGTGAGCGCCACCGTGGGCCACGCGCGTGCTTCCATGCGCGGGTCTTCCACCACGGCGGAAAGAAAGGACTTCCGAGAAATGCCTAACAGCAGTGGCCGACCAGCCATCGCCAACTCCGGCAACCGCTGCAAGAGCACGCGATTATGTTCCAGCGTCTTTCCAAAGCCGATCCCAGGATCAAACACCACCTGCGCCAAGTCCACTCCACCCGCCGCTAGCTCCGCCGCCCGCGCTTGGAAAAACGCCGCCACCTCGGCCACCACATCCTCATACTGCGGCTGGATCTGCATCGTCTGGGGCTGGCCCTGCATGTGCATCAACACGCAGCCTACCCCCGTCCTAGCCGCTAGCCGCTGCATCGCCAAGTCCCGAAAACCACTGACATCATTGACCATGTCCGCCCCGGCAGCCACCGCCGCAGTAGCCACGGCGGGCTTCATGGTATCAATGGAAATGAAAACCTCACTGGCCTGCCGCAACGCGGTAATCACGGGCAGAACCCGCGCTAGCTCGACATCCATCGCCACCGAAGCCGCGCCTGGACGCGTGGATTCTCCACCAATGTCAATGATCTCCGCTCCGGCCTCCACCATGGCCAGCGCCCGCGCCACTGCGGCCTCCACGGAGGTCAGTTGCCCGCCATCCGAGAACGAATCTGGCGTGACATTGAGAATGCCCATGATGCGCCCATGGCGGCTCAGATCCAGCGTGCGCGTGCGGCATTTCCAGAACATGGCGGACATGGCCTACAACCGAGGTGCCGTGGGCTTAAACGGTCCTTTGCGATAGGAAAATCCCGTCGTCTTCATTTTCCGGCGGAAGACCTTATCGTGAGCGGTGGCGTAGAGGTAGTCTAGGTTCGGGCCGCCGAACTCCACGTTAGCAAACCAACCTTTCTCCGGCTTGGGAATAATGACATTGACCCGCCCCGCTTGGTCACAGATCTGCACGCCGCTGCTGGTGGCCACGTAGAGGCGGCCCTCTTTATCCACGCACATGCCATCGCCATCAGAGGGACGATCATCCATTTCATGCAGGTGGAAATACTGCTGCTTGTGGGCTAGTTTGCCATCCGCCGTGATCTGATAGGACCAGACAAACTGGCCGTCCGTATCCGCCACGTAGAGCAGCGTTTGATCTGGCGAGAGCACCACGCCGTTAGGCTTATACCCCGCGTCATCCACCACCAGTGGCTGACCACCGGGTGTGATGAGGTAAATTTTCCGAGCTTTGAAGTCCGTGGCATAGACGTTGCCCGTGGCCGTAACCACGAGGTCGTTAGGCGCGAATCCACTGGCCACCGGGCTCACTTTCCCGGCCACATCAAAGGCCACGATGCTGTTTTTCAGCCCGGCGTAAAGTTTCCCTTCTGGCCCAAAGGCGAGGCCCATGGGATTGTCAGGATGATTGGCAAAGACGCTGATCTTCCCATCTAGGCCGATCCGCTGGATGTTGCCACTGCCATCCGTAAAGAAGAACTCGCCCTGATCATTCGTGGCTGGTCCTTCGGCAAATTTATAGCCATGGCCGAGCACTTCCCAGTCACTGTTCAGATCCACCCATTGCACGCCTAGTTGCTTTGAGGCCTCCGCATGGATGGCCACGGGCGTCTTCCCATGGTCCTTCCACAGCCAACGCATGGCCTCAGGAAAAATCTGTCCACCCAGGCCGCCATCATGCGCGCCCTCGCCCCAGGCGTGGTTCACTTCATAACCGCCGAAGATGAGCGCGCGCTCCATTTCCTGATTCGCCATCCACCAGTCGCCCCCATAGATGTTCTGATCATTGATCCCATCTTGGAGGAAGATCCGCAGCGGCTTTGGCAAGTTCTTACGGATCAGCGTGGGGTAAACATTGCCGCCCCGCAGGCCGACATACGTGCCGATGGTGCTGAACACGCGACGGAACGCATCGGGCCGTTCCCAGGCCGCTGTAAAGGCGCAGATGGCTCCACTGCTGGCTCCGCCCAGGGCGTAATCGTCCGGGTTCTTGCTCAAGTTATATTTCTTAGCCACCTCAGGAAGCACTTCTTCTAGCAAGAAACGCGCGTAGGCATCGCCCAGCCCATCGTATTCAAAACTGCGGTTAAAGCGCGGCAGCGCATTCTCGTTAGCGGCGCTGACAATACCGGGATTAATGAAAATGCCGATGGTCACGGGCATCTCACCCTTGGCTATCAAGTTATCAAAGACCACGGGCACCCGCCAGTTTCCCTGCCGATTCACATAGCCGCCGCCGTCTTGGAAGACCATCACACAAGCGGGTTTACTAGCATCATATTGGGCCGGGATATAAATCGAGCATTCATGGTCCGCGCCTGCAAAGATCTTACTCGTGGGCAGGGGGAATTTACTTTCCTGCCCCTGCGGCACGCCCGCCTGGGGTGCGGAATCCGGGCCATGTTTGTAGGGGCCGGGAATGATTTCCGGCCCAGCCGGTGCCGCGCCTAACGGCACGATGGAGAGGGCTGTGAGCAAGAGCAAGGGAGTGTGGCGGGTCATCATGCGCTGACCCTTGGCCAAGCCTGCGGTGGGCTGCGAGGCGCATTTCCGCCGTGTCTGCGGGGCTTCGTAGCCATGAGGGAAATTTACCCTTGGCGGGACCGCCGCCTGCGACACAATGGCGGCATGAAATATTTCTCCCTCGGTGTCCTCGGTTTACTCGTCGCGTGGTTATGTAGCCTAGCTGCTAAGCCATCGCCATTCCTGGCGGCGGCCCAATATCAAATGAAGGGCGAGTTCATCGGACCGGAGGATCTCAGCGGCGTGGCCTCCATCAACGGCGTGGCCGGCGTGATTGTGAGTGATGAACCACGCTGTGCGCAGGCCATCACCATCAACTCCGCCACGCACACCATCACTGCGGGAGTCCAACTGCCATTATTTCCTAACGAGGGCACCATCGAAGCCGATCTGGAAGGTGCCGCCGCAGACCCAGAGCATCATTGTTACTACGTGGTGGGCTCCCATGGCGTGAGTAAAAAGAAGGGCGAATTCCAGGATGACCGCTGCCACGTCTTCCGCATCCCCGCTGATCCGCAGACGGGCGTGGCCCAGGCGCAGGGCATCACCAGCGCTTCCTTGCTGCCGTGGTTAGCCACCCAGCCCGCCCTCGCCTCCAGCCTGCGGACGCCCTTGCAGGCGCATGGGTTCAACATCGAGGGGCTGGCTTATAAAAGCGGGAAACTCTATTTCGGCGTGCGTGGACCGAATGTGGCGGGCCACACCTTCGTCATCGAAATGGATCCCTCACCGCTCTTCCGCAATGAAATGCCGAACGGCAAAATCCACGAGTTACCAGTAGGCGCTGGCCAGGGCATCCGGGAAATAGCCGCCTTGCCCGTGGGCTTCCTCGTCTTAACTGGCAATGCTGGCAGCGAGCCCTCCAAACATTTCCCAGCCTCCGAGGACCATGCGGAGGATACTTCCTACGCCCTCTGGTGGTGGCAGCCCCAAAGCGCCACTTCCCTCGCCAAGCTGCTCGTGCTGCCGAAGCATGAAGGCAAAGCCGAGGGGCTGCTCGTTACCAAGACCGAGGCTGCGGAGATCGAAGTGGTGATCCTCTTCGACAGTGGGAAGAACGGGGCCCCGCTCACGCTAGCAGTGCATTTGCCTTAGTCCCCAGGCCGCTACCGCTTGTCGTGCCGACGTGGGGGGATGAAACGACGCCTGCGAGGTTCGCCCTCGCCTTTCAATTCGATCTCAATCTCCAGCCCATGCTGCGCGGCGGCTGCCGTGGCTAGATTTCGAATCGCAGAGAGGCCCCGATTTTCCTTACCCAATATTTTCCGGGTATCATCCTCATCGGCAGCCTCCATATAATAGATGCTCACACCGTCCTCGATCTCATGGCGCACGGAGGCGGCCTCGGGATGCTTGACTAGGCTAGTGCTGACGTATTCCAGGAAACGATGAATGCCATCAGCTGGATTCATGAGCGGAAGGGGGCTTAAACTTAGAGCTAAGGCTAGGCTTTGGCTGCCGCCTTGCGAGTCTTGCGGATCAGGCTCATCACCGTTTCGCTAGGCTTCGCGCCTTTTTTCATCCAAGCATCCGCCTTCTCCACATTCACGAGATAATTCGTGCCTGCGGCCAAGGGATCATAAGTGCCAATGGCCTCAATGAACGGTCCATCGCGACGAGCGCGGGAATCTGTGACGACGATGCGATAATAAGGGCGGTGTTTGGAACCCTCTCTTCTGAGCCTGATTGCTACCATAAAATTGTGTGTGTATTTGGGGGAGGAAATTTGCGAGTCGGGAGATTTCTCTGCTTCCAGAGGATTTCAACCAGAAATATGCACTTTCTCCGGGCCTATGGATTCACGGTGATCTCCACCTTGCCATTGAAGAATTTCCCATCCCGTGGCGTGGGATGTCCGGTGCTTAACTGTAGGTGGGTGCCGTCGAGCGTGAACTCATTCCAGGTGGGGTCCACCGGATGCCACACGCCGTCCAACACCACTTCATTCCACGCATGGCCACCGAAACTCTGCACGCGATCTCCCAAGTAAATATAGCCGCTGGCCTCCCGGCACGGGATGCCACTGGCCCGCGCTAGGCAGGTGAAAAGCAGCACATGGGCGGTGCAATCACCACGGGGATTTTCCAGCAGATCATACACGCTCAGCGGCTTCTCCCGGTCATCATCGGTGAGGTAATCACTCACGAATTGCAGCAGCGCGCGCACCTTAGCCGTGGCGCTGGAGGCGCGTCCCGTGGCTCGTTGGGCCAGTTTGATGATGCGGGCATCGTCACTGGGCACTGCGACATTGGCGCGGAGATTCAGTTGCATTTCCGCAGACGTGGCGGGCGTCGGCGGAGCGGCGTTAGGCCCCGTGCGGATAATGGCGGCATCGCCTGTTAGGCTGAGTGCCACTTTCTGCTGAGCCGTGCTAACGACCCCAGAAAAGTCCGCGCCCCGCAGGCGCGCTTCCAGTGCGGGGATTTTCCGATTGTCTGGTCCTAACGCCCGATGACACGGCAGGAAACTTTGCGTTAGCAGATCAGGCGCGGCCTCCGGCTGGCGGGCCTCCGTGCGCGTTTGCCGCCGCAGCACCGTGGTGCCCGCAATGACCATGGACTCCACTTCGCCAGATAAACGGAGCTTCCACAGCGTCTTGAAATGCGCTTTTAGATCCTCACTTTCCACCTGGATCAGATCTCCCTCGGACGCCGCAGATTGCAGACAATAGCGCTCCGAATATGGCTCCAGCGTCTTCAGATCAAACGCCCGGAAGGCCTGCGCATCGCCCCGCTGGCGCTGGCTCCCCGTGGCCCAGATCCTAGGCCCTAGGCGGTCTAACGCCGTCCATTGAAGATTAGAAAACGTCCGCACCCGGGCCTCACCTTGTTCAATAATTACCGCCCGGTATTCCCCCGCGCCCGTCCGTGTCAGCACCGTGCTGCGCTGCGCCTTCTGCAAGGTCTCCGTTAGGTGGGCTTTCCGCAACGCATACGGCGGCGTGGCATCGAAGAGCAATTCCTGCCGGGACTGCTGGAGAAACGCCACTTTCTCTAACTTGTAACTGAACTCATTTACCTCCACCACTCGCACCACCCGCGTCCCCTCCACCGTGGCCATTTCCATGGTGAAACTCATCCAGCCTAACTTCTCATTGCCCGGCACAGAATAGATGCCGTAATCATCCTGCAACGGAGTCTTCAAAAACCGCTGGACCTGCTCCGTGGGCGGCAGATACGGCGTAACCGCCACCGTGGGCAGCGCTCGCAAGACCGACGGAGCCGCCGCCAGCGGTAGCAGCGTGAGGAAAGAAAAGAAGAGGACACGGAGCATAAGAAAATAGAGCCAGGAGAGCAATCCACCGGACCACTCCAGAACCGCCAGGGAGCCCGGAAGGGCGTCATCATCTGCATCCCAGTGGAGTCGTCCAGCGGACCGCGCCCCCTGCTTGCGGGAGTAAGACCAGAGGTTCCCAGAGATGTTCAATGCGGGAATTCGTCTCTGCGTCATGATCCCGCTTCCCCACAAGCCGCGCGCCTATACCATTGAACGTCATCAAGCCCGGGGCCCGTCGCACCCGTCCGTCTTCGGAGGAGCGGCATGGAATTCATCCGGTTCCCGCCGCATCATTTGCATCACCGTGGCTAGGTTATATCCATCATGATAGACGGCATCCAATGTCAGCGTCAGCGTGAACCGATACGAATCTGCCAGCGGATGGGCGTAGGGATCCTCCCAGAAATATTCCGGCGGGTCGGGATCTGGTTTTACCGCCGTGGAGCCATCATCCGCGTCGTTCTCCGCAGGCGTATTTTGCTCCTGTTCATCGAATGGTTTCAACTCGAAGTCTGGATGCTCCTCCGGTTCCTCCTCCTCAGGCTTGGGGTCACCCGTGCTAGTTACGAGCGTGCGTGCTTGCGGGGACTCTGGAGAGATGAGTGCAGACGGTTGGAACTCTTCCGGGTCTGGCTCCTCACCTTCCTCCTCGCTCACGCGCAGCCGGAACTGAGTATCTATTAAATGCTGTTTTGTTTGCACATAGCGCTGATGACTCGTTTCATCCGCATCGTCTGCCTCCCGCCATCGCTGGTTACTGTCCTGCACCTGCTTCAGCCAGCGTTTCTCCTGGGCGGACATTTCCCGCTCACTCAGCCGCAGGTTGCAGTCAATGTGGATCAACCAGTCCTTGCCAGATTGGGCAAGTTCACAGCGGATGGCTTCCTGCACCTCCGGCAGTCGGATCGCTGCATCCAATGTTTGTAATTGAATGCCTAGTCCCCGTGACCAATGCAGCTCAGAAGGCGGCCTAGGATAAGGTCCGATTGCGTCCTCTCCCGCCACCCGCCGGGTTGCCGCGCAGACTTTCTCCCGCATCCAGCATATCTCCAAATGATGCAGCTTCGGATGGGCTAGAAACTCGGCCTCAGGTTCTTGCGGTTCTCGTGGGAGGACACTCCTGTCCGCCCCCCGCTCCACCGCCACGAAACGCAGCGCAGCCAGCGGACGCGGTGTGGCCAGTGCAAAGATCGCGTCCCAGGGCGTCAGCGCGGCATTGATCGCCTGCACCTCCAGTTGCACCGCCACTGCCTGATGCACCTCCAACTGACATAGCTTAGGCGCCGCCGCCAGCGGCCAGTAGTTGCGCGGCACCTCCCCCAGGAAACGCGCCCAGAGCAGTTCCGGCAGCGCTGCCAGCGGGGCCACCTTCCGCGGCCAGCCCAGTTGCGTATTTACCTCCAGACAACTTAGCTCCCGCAGCGCCTCCACCTCTGCGTAATCCCGCAACGGCCCGCTCACCTTCAGATGCCACAGCCCGGGGTAGCGCCCGATGCCCCGCAGACTCTGCACATGATCCATCGTTAGCAGCCGCAGCGCAGGCATCTCCGGCAGGTGCTGGCAGTCCGGCTGGATACACGACCCTCCGGAGAACTCCGCTTTGTGTAACACGGGAAATTTCAGCCCCTCCAGGATCACAGGATTCGGTGCCAGCGTCAGCGATTCTAATTGCTCCAGCGCCCCCAGCGGACGCCCGTCCACCCAGTAGATCGGCGGGGTGAAATGCGGCGTGCCCAGACTCCCGAACTGCAAATTCAGATGCCGCAGATTCCGGCATTTCCGGAACGGCCCCAAGTCCTCCAGCTCCCCGCTGCATATCTGTAGCGACCGCAGGTTAGGCAACGCCTCCACGAACGACAAATCCCGCAGACTCGTCCATCCCAGCGAGACCTCCTCCAACGCCGGGAAGAACCGCAACACCGAGCCTACCTCCGCCAGTTGGCGCTTATCATGGCCTGTGTCCGGGGTGAACTTCGTGAAGTAAGGCATCATCGCCATCGCCCGTTCCGTATCCACCGCCGAGTATTCCGGCATCAGCAGCGGATTCAGCAGGAAGAGCTTCCAGTCTTGGTAGGGGAAGCAATGATATTGATGATTCCGCTGATACTCCAGGGGCCGCCGATGCCATTCGATGAGACGAGTCGCCTCACAGATTAGGAAAATCAGATAACGCTCATCCAACGTGCGGGCATCATCCAGAGCCCATTTGGTAAAGTCAGAGGATTGGGAATTCATAAGTCCAGGAAGTGATAAATGAAATGTCTAGCCGACCGCCGGAGCTTGCGCTAAATCCGCACTTCCTGCAATAAAAATGCCAGGAGAATCCGCCGCCACTCACGGTAGTGATGGACTTCAGCCCGTAACCCCGCCACCTAACGTTAGAGCGCTGGCACCGTGGGTGAAGTGTGGTCAAGACGCGGAAAGGACATGGGAGCCAAAAAACGGCTTGGTAGCACTGGGCTGCCCACGGTTGCCCAGCCGCGTCTTTGTTCGGCTGGCTGGGATTGATTTTGGATATCAGTGTTCATTGGTCTTGGTGCAATGGAGGTGATTTGGGTAATGGAACTGATGTCTGAGGCATATCAGAAAGTGAGGGCACAATTGCGCCTTGCTCTTCCTTCATTGTGAAGAGTCTCCAACTCAGAGCAAGTGCAGCAAACCGCAGGAGCCCGCCCGCACCCTGTGGTCGTTGACTAGGCTCACCCGCATCTCCCAACACGACCAAAAGGAATAACAAAAGGAATAGAATTCCGGCAGCCACCCACTTGTTAAGGGGCTTAGATGCAACGCGTCTAAAGATATATGCTGGCAAAAGTATGCAACATAGCGTTAGAACCCAACCAGCGACGAAGCTAGCTGCTGGGATCTGCATCATATCAGCTTGGTGGATGTCGGCAAGCAAGGCCAAGATCCCGGCTATTAGGAGAAACATCCAATACCCGGACAAAAATATGCTTCCAGAATCTTTCATACATTAAGGAGAGAAGGCGAAGAATTGAGCGGTGTTGCCGAACGTTTGCACTCCGTGATTACTTGAATAGTTTTGTAAGTCGGAGCTTCCATCGTTTGTCGTGGACTATACGATCCTTCTGGAGATTGTTGTACAGAATGTCCTTCTTCGTGAGCTGTGAGAGCTGCTCCCAGTCAGAACCAAAGACGTAAGTGGCGTTGTCTAGCTCTGTGCTCTCTAAAATGAACATCTTCTGCTTCGGAAAACCAAAAGCGAAGTAGCCCGAAAAACCGCCGCGTCCAAGGGCGATGAGATCAGGAGCAAAGCCAGCTATCTGCCGGAGTCTGGAATGAATCACTGTCTGATCCTCGACACTCAGGTGCTTCGTGACAGTAGAAATGTGCTTCTCAGCTCGTGCCCAAGGAAAATCGCCCTGCGGTAGCAAATCCCAATTCACACGTCGAACTTTCGGGGCAAGTAGCGTCTGGCCTCGATCATCGAATAAATCAAACTCGCCGAATAGCTCCAGAAAGAGATTGAGAACATGGGTATTCCGTTCCTCCTCGTTTGTGGCGTAGGTGCAAATCGATGAGCATAGGTGGCTGGAACCATCCACCTCTTGAACGTGCAGCAACTCTTCTGGTGGTGGAGTAATGATGCGAGGCCAGCGCTTGTATGGGCGAACGACAATCCCGGAGTGAGGGTTTCCATGCCAGTCGTTCCAACTACTGTAAACCATTCGATAAACGGTCTCCTTGTCTCCTGTCTTATCCAGCTCCTCGGAAGCCTGAGAGTTCGTAGCAGAGTGCTTGCCCAATGCCGAGGGGAGAAACGAAAGGCCGGACTTCAAGAGCTTCGGGCACCCAACGGATTTCAGTCTCTCGTCCCCAATCTCTGCTGTGTTTAGAGCGAGGAGGTATTTATCTCCATCCTTCAGGAATGGACGCAGCAGTGAGAGTCCTCTTGCTGATGTTCCTTTGATTCTTTTAGGCATGACGGTTCGGAGTTAGGCGAACTAGTTGATCACCGACAGAAGTGTCGATTTTTGCCGAGCTTCTTTAGAGGCGACAGTTTTGTCGGTTTTTGCGCGGGGGAGTGATTTCATAGAGGAATTTTGGCGAGATTTAGCCGCAGAGGCGCGTGATAGTCAACGAAATTGCTGATTTACGCTCAAATGCGCGCGAATTCCCGCAGATTATGACAACGGCCCAAGCTCAGCGACGGCGGAGGCTGGAAGCAGCCAGCGTGACAGCCGTAGCGGTTCGCTGCAGCGCATGGTTAGGCGACGGGTTAGAAGTGGCCCCACGGAAAATAGAAAAAGGCACTTGGATGGCAAAGATAGTCGAAGGGGCCGGGACGACCGCACTGCGTACACCACCGCTGCGAATCGACGAGCGAAACGAGAGATGATGTAAAAATGGCACCGAATAGAAACCACAAGGCTCCAGCCTGTAACTTCGAGGACTCTCCGCGGCCAATGTATATCCAATGCGTCGCGATGAATAGCGGGAGCGAGGCCAGTGCGCGGAAAAGTGCGGGGAACCACTGTGAGTGGAAGTCCGACCACGCACCAGGAGTACGAAATATGGTCGAGATGACCACCGCGAAAACTCCGCAGACCAAAAGACGTAGTGCTGTGATGCGCTTTCGTTTAGGTTTTTCGCGTTCATTCACGGTAGATGGGATTAGTCGCCTAACTAGTTGATCACCGACAGAAGTGTCGATTTTTGCCGAGCTTCTTTAGAGGCGACAGATTTGTCGGTTTTGGCGCGGGGGAGTGATTTCATAG
>JAYVOP010000141.1:0-6626 GCA_043757865.1 Verrucomicrobiales bacterium
TCCGAACGTGCGCCTAATCGTCATGTTCAGCTGAGGTCTAACTGTAATCCATCATACGCCACCTGCACGCCTGCGGGCAGCGTGGCGGAGAATTCTGCGTGGCCTAACTCATGGCAAAGATGGGTGCAATACGCCTGCTGCGGACGCACCTCCGCCACGGCGGCCAGCGCCTCCGCCACAATGAAATGCGTGTGGATGGGCCGATGCCGCAGACAGTCTAACACCAAGGTTTCCACCCCTGCGAGCAGCGCCATCGTCGCGGGCGGGATGACCTTGACATCACTGATGTAAGCGAGCCGTTTCCGGCCTCCACGCGTGAACAGGAAGCCGATGGTGTCCACTTTCCCATGCTCCACGGGCAGCGGCGTAACTAGCGTTTCCCCCAATGTAAATGGCCCGGTGATGGGCCGTGGATCGGGCTTGAAGTAGCCTGGAAAAAGATTCGTGCCATCGAAGGCAAAAGCGAAAACTCGGGCGAGCGCGGCCAGCGTCGGCGGGGTGGCATAAACGGGCAGGCGCGCCTCTTCCCCAAAGGTGAAGCGCCGCAGATCATCGAAGCCCATGATGTGGTCCGTGTGCTCGTGGGTGATCAGCACGGCATCCAGATGCTGAATCCGCGCCCGCAGGCATTGCTGCCGAAAGTCCGGCCCCGTATCCACCACCCAGCTAGCCTCTGGCGTCTGCACATAAATGGACGAACGATCCCGCCGATCCCGTGGATCTGCGGACGTGCAGACCGCACAATCACAGCCGATCATGGGCACGCCCACGGACGTGCCCGTGCCCAAAAACGTCAGTTGGAAATCATTCATCCGCTGCCGCCGTGGGCTCCGGTGGGCCGTCTGGCCACCACATGTTGATCACCATTCCTAACCCCCCGATGACAAAGAGCAGCGGGAACCAGATGGCATACAGCGCAGCCTTGCTATCCCGCTTGAGAATGGCCTCGTGCGGGTCCTCAGGATTGACATAACACTTCGCGCCTTGGCCCGCCGGGTAGAGCTTCACTAGCTCCTCCGCCTCCGCTTTCTCTTTGAATTTCTGCCCTGGCACGCGCTTGATTTTCTCCCCCACCAGCGAGGCGTCATCCACGATATACGAGTAATGAATCACCGGCAGGTATGCCACGGGTGAACTCAAGGAAAGCCGATCTTCTAACACCTCGGAGGAGGTGATGATGCAGGGCGTTTCCGGCCACGTGTAAGTCACCGCCGCACGTTGATACGCCTGCCATAATTCATAGGTAAAGAACGCGCCCGCAGCGGCTAGGATTAAGCCGAAAACGCTGAGTAACAGACGCGCGCCCAGACTAGCAGGCTGGGGCGCAGGAGGAGAGGGGAAAGCAGTGGCCATGAGAGAGGGGAGGGAGAGTGGAGTGCATTCGTAGGCCAAGTCTGGAGGATGACAACCAGAGGATTCCGCCCTTGCATTCCCGGTGTTACGGGCATCACTGGCGGCACTTATGAAAACTGTGTTGCAGACGCTAACGGATGGAGCCGCTTACCTGGAAAAGCGCGGAGTGGAGAGCGCCCGGCTGAACATGGAGCATCTCCTGGCGCATGTCTTGCAGTGCCAACGGATGCAGCTCTACCTCTGGTTTGATCGTCCGTTAGAGGAAACGGAACTCGCCCCGCTGCGGGAGCTAACCCTCCGCCGGGGCAAGCGCGAACCCCTCCAGCACCTGCTCGGCACCGTGGAATTCCACGGCCACACCTTCCGCACGGATGCCCGCGCGCTGATCCCTCGGCCAGAGACCGAGGAACTCGTAGAGCGGCTCATAAAAACCGCCAAACCCAGCGGCCCACCGCCCGCCCAAGTCCTGGACCTCGGCACGGGCTCTGGCGTCATCGGGCTCTCCCTCGCGCTCGCTTGGCCCACGTCCGAAGTCACGCTGGCAGACATTTCCCCAGACGCCCTCGCCTTAGCCCAGGAAAATGCGCTGCAAGTCAAGCTGGAGGAGGCGCGGCTGCATTTCGTGCGCACGGACCTCTGGACGCAGCTAGCAGGAAAAACGTATGCTCTGGTGGTGGCTAATTTACCCTACATCCCCGCCGCTGAGGTGCCGACGCTAGGACCAGAAGTGCAAGCCGACCCTGTGTTAGCGCTCGACGGCGGACCGCAAGGCGTGGAGCTGATCCTACGGTTCTGCGCGCAGCTTCCGCAGCATTTAAATAGCGGTGGCCGCGTAGCGTTAGAGATTGGCCCAGGGCAGGGGGCCGCCGTTTGCCTAGCATTAGCACAAGCCGGACTCACCAGTGCGCAGTCCGTGTTAGATTACTCGGGGCGGGAGCGCTTCGTCTTTGCCCAGTTTCCCTAGGTTATGATCCTCGCACCTGCTTGGCGCGCCTTATTACAGGCCGTTTCCCGCTCTTTTTACCTCAGCCTGCGTTTCCTGCCCGTGCCCGTGCGGGGAGAGCTTTCCGTGGCCTACTTGCTCGCGCGGGCAGCGGATAGCATTGCGGATTCTGCCTCGGTAAGCGCGGAGGATCGGCAGGCGTTGCTCGCAGAATTTCGTTTAGCGCTGACCGGCCAAGCGAGTGCAAATTTCTTCCCGCGCATCGCGCAGTTGCAGGTGCCACATCCGGGCGAGCAGATTTTACTCACGCGCTTAGGAGAATGTTTTGCACAGTTTGCCCTCGTGGCGCAGGATGCCCAGCCCTACATCCGCCAAGTCCTGGGCCACATTCTCCAAGGGCAGACGCAGGACCTCCAGCGCTTCCCCGGAGCGCTGCCCACCGCAGCGGTCTTGGAGGAATACACCTACTTGGTGGCTGGCTGCGTGGGGGAATTTTGGACGGAAATGTTGGCGCTGCGGTGCCCCCGCTGGAGCACGTTAGGGCGAGCGGAAATGTTGCGCCTCGGGCGCGAATATGGCCAAGGCCTCCAGTTAGTAAATATCCTCCGGGATCTGCCCGCAGACTTAGCCACAGGCCGCGCCTACCTTCCAGGAGACGAGCCATTGCTGGTCAAGCGCGATCACTGGGCCGCCCAAGCACGCACCTGGTTAGCCAGTGGCCAACGCTATGCCGCCCACCTCTGCGGCTGGCGGCTGCGGCTGACGGCAGACCTGCCGTGGCGCTTAGGCCTCGCCACCCTGGAGGCCTTTCCGCAGCGCGAAATCCAAGCCGTCAAAGTCCCCCGCTCCACCGTGCGCCAACTGCTTTGCGCCAGCGCCTGGGCCGCCCTCCACCGCTCCCCCCGGCCCTGAGCAGCCCCTGTATCGGTCGGTTCCTTCCAATTCAAAAAATTATGGCTTGAGAAAGCTTCCAAGCGCCTTAAGAACCTCACCCCACCCCACACGCCGGGTTAGCTCAGTGGTAGAGCAGTTGATTTGTAATCATCAGGTCGTCGGTTCAAGTCCGACACTCGGCTCCATATCTAGTAATAGCTAACGACATGCCGTGGAGGGCCAACACCAGTCTGACATTAGACTTTCTACGGCCTCTGCCGGACGCATCAGGTCGGGTGACAGGGGAGGCGTTCTGAGCCTAGATCTCCGGCCTCAGTTTTGTTTCTCGGAAGACCATTGCGTGATCTGCAAAGCCGTGCATACTCGCGCCCTCACTCACCAAAAATGTTTCCTTGAAACTGCTAGCGCGCCTCTTCCCCTCGGGAAATTTTCCTCACCGGGCGGATGAACGTCCTCCGCAGACGGACTGTCCCACTCACCTCTCTCCATGGCTTCTACTACTGAAATTAATCCCACGCCGAAGGATCTCGATCCTGGCATGATGATCCGTCGCGCGCTCTTTCTGCTCGTGCTGGTACTGCTCACTTTTTACTATTTGAAATCTGATTTCAAAGGCCTGTCCTCTCCGTTAGGGATGGAGCAGGCCCAGATCGCCCGCGAGATCGCCCGGGGGGAGAAATTTTACACCAAGTGTGTGCGCCCGGTGGCTCTAGCCCAGATCCGCGAGCACCTGAAGGAAACGACTGGGGAGGACGGCGGCGTCTCCCTGATGAAGGTGCCAGACACGTTTCACTCCCCGCTCAATCCGATGCTCAATGCCATGGTGCTGAGTGCCAATAAGGACAGTTGGAAGATTGATCCTACCGCCGTCATCTACACGCCAGACATCCTCATTGCCGGGGCCAGTATGATCCTGCTGCTAGCATCCATTGGGGTCACCTATCTGCTCGTCTCCCGTATCTTTGATACCCGCATCGGCGGCGTGACCTCGTTTCTCATGCTCCTGTGCGAGCTGCTCTGGCGCTACTCTCAGAGCGGGCTGCCGCAGATGCTCATGCTCTTCCTGTTCTCCTTTGCCACCTACTTCCTCTATAAGGCGGTGGAGAATCAACAGCAGGGCCGCCCGGTCTATGTATGGCTAGCGATGGCTGCGGGATTCTTCGCGCTGTTAGCGCTGAGCCATTGGATTACGATCTGGATGTTCCTGGGGCTGCTGGTGTTTTCTGCGTTCTATTTCACACCCAAAGGCATCCACACCGTGATGATCTTTGTCATCTTCGGACTCATCACCTTATTCTGGGCGCGGGTGAACTATAACAACTGCGGAGACATCCTTGGCTCTGGCCGCTATGCCTTCTACAGTGGGGCTAGCGATGGCTCGGACACCAGCCTATATCGTGACTTCGAGCAGAAATCCGGCAGCTTAAACTTCGATGGATTCTTAACCAAAATGGCCACCACTTTCATCGGCCAATTCGTGAACCTCTACGGCTACCTGGGCAGCATTGTGGTGGCCCCGCTGTTCTTCCTTAGCCTGCTGCATCCTTTCCGTCGCAAGGAGATTTCCGACTTTCGCTGGTGTGTGCTCTCCATGTGGTTCTTCGGCACGCTGGGTGTCTGCATGTTCGGTATTAAGCCCTACTCCGAGGACATGATCGGATCAAATAACATCCACGTGCTCTTCATTCCACTGTTCACTGGCTACGGCCTCGCGCTGCTGTCCGTATTATGGAATCGTTTGAATTTACCCCTGCATCAGCCCGTCGTGCGCAACGGCCATTTCATCATCGCCATTCTCCTCAGTTGTGTGCCGTTTGTCTTAAACCTGATGATCGGCGTACGCCAAGCCACCAGCCGCCCGAAGGAAGCCAACTGCCACTTCCCCTATTACGTCCCACAGGCCCTCGCCTCACTCAATGCTAGCCTGGGAGAAAAGGAAGTGCTGGTCACAGACATCCCGTGGGCCACCGCGTGGTATGCGGATCGCACCTCCATCTGGCTGCCCAAGAATAAGAAGCAATTCTTCGACCTCCAGCGCTACGCCTCGGACAAGAATGAGGAGATCGTAGGCCTGCTCTTCACCCCCACTTCGCTGAACACCAAGTTCATGTCTAGCATTATGGGGGGCGACTACGAAGACTGGCAGGAAATCATCCTCCGACTGCCCCTCGCCAAGCGCACCAACGGGCTCGTGGACAGTATGGCCGCCCTGACGGACTTCCCCTTCAAACAACCAAACTGGCTAGGCACGGGCACCATTTTCTACACCGATCTAGCCCATTTTCAAAGCTACCTGGACGACTACTCCAAAGCCCGCGCGAAGTAAGCTAGCGGGAAATGCTGGTCCGACCGGATCATGCCGTCCCTCACCCCATCCCCTCTCTGTTATGCCGAACTACGATTACGTCTGCACCGCCTGCCACCGCACCTTCGAGATTTTCCAGTCGATGAAAGATCCGCACCTGACGGCTTGCCAGGATGCCTCCTGCCCAGGTCCCATGAAGCGCAAGCTCGGCGTAGGGGCGGGATTCGTGTTCAAAGGCTCCGGTTTCTACATCACCGACTACCGCAGTGACTCCTATAAAGCCGGGGCTAAAAGTGACTCCGCTGCCAGTCCCACCGCGCCCGCCCCGGCTAAGGAGAGCAGTGCCCCTGCGGCCACGCCCGCAGCGCCTGCTAGCACTCCCACTAGCACCTCCTCGTAGTCATGGATGTGATTACTAATTTCTTTGTTTCTAACAAGCCGCAGTGCATTTTTTTCCTCCTCTTCATGGCGGCCTGTGTGCCCATGCTCTACTACTATAGCCGGAAAAATCCGAACCCCCGTTTCCGCCCTACCATGGGGGAAATGACCATGGTCACGCTCTTCTGCATGTTTGCTAGTGGTGGCTTGGCCGTGGGCCTAGGTTCCGTCTTCAATGATCGTCAAGACCTCAAGAAACTCACCCAAAAGCCAGGGAAACTGGATGGCATGTCCACGGATAGCTCAATCGAGGCCACCGATGAGAAAACGACGAAGAAGAAAGATGCGGCCACGCAATTTATCGATTCGATGAAGGGCAAGAAATAACTAACTAGGCATTTCTGTCCCTAGGGCGACGGACGTGCGCTCAACGATCTCGAAGGATCGCCCCAAGGTCACCACCAAGCGACGAATCAAGCAGGGGGAAGAAAAGCCGCATGAGCAAGCAAGCTAAAACATCGGGAATTTCGCTGTGGTGGAGCACTGCGGAACGTCGGCCACGTGACGGATTGCCCCACCATGAATGATTTCCACCTTCTCTCACCAGCGCGCAACCTTGATCATTCAAGTGACGCAGCAATTCCGGACGCTTCATCCCGAACGCCGCTTTTGAATGAAGTTTGGCGGTGTTGAGTGGGATCAAATCCCCTCGCCGCCGGGTGACAGGGTGTCCCCATCGACCTCCGGTCTTCG
>JAYVOP010000142.1:0-24941 GCA_043757865.1 Verrucomicrobiales bacterium
AGGGACGCCCGCGCCTACGATTATCGACATCGCGACCGTGACCCAAGGCGGTGCGGACGGCCTGCACGCGGAGGTGGACTACACCCCCGGCGGCGGGGATCACGCCACCACCAAGACGCTGCGCTGGAAAGTGGTGGGCTTAGATGCGGACTTCATCCACAGCGTGCCCATCGACCGCACGGGCAACGAAATCGGTCCATTTACGGAAGGCCAAGTGGTGAAATTATTCGGAGAAGTGAGCAACAGCTCCGGCACCCGCACCACGGCGGAACGCACGCTGACCATCGGCGTGCCGATCGTGTAGGAAATATCGCGAAGAACTAGCATGATGGGAAAGTGCGGAGCATCGGCCCAAAAGCGAGACGGCCATGGGCGGCTCTCGCAGCGCCCCAGAATGGCCCTGGGGAAAGGGCTCCCTCCCCTCCTTGCGGAGAGGAGGGAGGGTGGGAGTTCATAAGCCGAATTTTGTCCCCCGCTACTTGCTAGCGGATCAACGACCATTCCTCTAGTCCGGCCTTGCAGCCGGGCTCCTGATTCACATCAGGGGCGACTAATACCCGAGGTCATCAAGGCCTTGCGGCCCTGGCCGGGCAGGCGGCCCGTTCCCTCTGTTTTGTCTTGCACCACGTGGGGTTTTTCCTGCCTCAGTTCTTACGTTCTGAGCGGTGAGCTCTTACCTCGCCTTTTCACCCTGGCCAACCTCCGAGGAGGCTGGTGGTATATTCTCTGCGACACTTTCCGTCACGGTTAGCTTACGCCAACCGTGCCCGCATTTAACATCCGGCACGTTGCCTTATGGAGTTCGGACTTTCCTCTCAGCGCAGTTACCTTAGCCAAGCGGTCGTTTCGTTTCCCACGCTGCCTTCCTAAGCAGGGTGGTGGGAAAGTGCGAGTTTTTTTTTCCCCTAAGTCGAGTGGGGCGGTGGTGGCTTCCGCCGTGCTGAACACGTTGGCACGCTTTCTGCTTTCTGTTATTTCCCATGTCCTCTTTGTTCTCACAGTATCGTTCGGAAGAATTTTTCGATGAAGTCTTTGCCGCGGATGGTCGCATTCGTCCTCACTACGAACGCGTCTTGAGTTCCATTGGGGGGCTGAAGCCGGCGGATTATGCCTTCCGGCAGCGGACGGCAGACAGCGCATTTCTGCGCCAGGGCGTGACCTTCACGGTCTATGGCGATGCGGAGGGCACGGAGCGCATCTTTCCCTTTGATCTCATGCCGCGCATTATTGCCGCTAAGGAATGGGCGCGCATTGAGGCGGGGTTGATCCAACGCATCACGGCGTTAAATTTATTTCTCAATGACGTTTACCACGGGCAGCAAATCCTCAAGGATGGCGTGATCTCGGGGGAGTTAGTGGCCACGGCCTCGCATTATCGGCCGGAGTTTAAAGGCGTGCAGGTGCCGCATGGGATCTACATTCACATCTGTGGCACGGATCTGGTGCGGGATGAGAGTGGGGAATATTTCGTGCTGGAGGATAATGGGCGCTGCCCATCCGGGGCGTCCTACATGCTCGAGAATCGGAATGCGATGAAGCGGACTTTTCCCGGCCTGCTCCAGTCTCTGCCGGTGCGGCCTGTGGATGGCTATGGCACGAAGTTGCGGGAGACGCTGGCGCATCTGGCTCCGGCGGGGGTGCTGGATCCGGTGATCGTGCTGTTGACGCCGGGGGTATTTAATAGCGCCTATTTCGAGCACTCGTATCTAGCGCGGCAGATGGGCATTCCGATTGTGGAGGGGCGGGATCTGATCGTGCGCGGAGGGCGGGTGTTCATGCGGACGACGCGCGGGCTGGAGCAGGTGCATGTGATCTATCGGCGGATTGATGATGATTTCCTAGACCCGTTAGTGTTTCGGAAAGACTCGCAGTTAGGCGTGCCGGGGCTGGTGGAGGCCTACCGGAATGGGCACGTGGCGTTGGCGAATTCTATTGGGACGGGCGTGGCGGATGATAAGGCCGTCTATGCCTGCGTGCCGAAGATGATCCGCTACTATTTGGATCAAGACCCGATTCTCGCTAACGTGCCCACTTACTTGGGGAGCGATCCTGCGGACCTGGCGTATATGGTGGATAACTTGGAGACGTTAGTGGTCAAAGCGGTCAATGAATCTGGCGGCTATGGGATGCTGATGGGGCCGCACTCCACCCAGGCCGAGCGCGCAGAATTCCTCACGCGAATCAAGGCGCATCCGCGGAACTACATTGCCCAGCCGGTGCTGGCGCTGTCCCGGCATCCGGTGTTTACGGGGGATCAGTTCGAGGGTCGGCACATTGATCTCCGGCCTTATGTCCTCTACGGGGAACGGGTGCAGGTGGTGCCCGGCGGACTGACGCGTGTGGCGCTGCGCAAGGGATCGCTGGTGGTGAACTCTAGCCAAGGTGGGGGCAGTAAAGATACCTGGGTGCTGCGCGAGGGCGCGGATCTGGTGGATGACATTGCGCCCACTCCCACTTCCACCCCCACCGCCGCCTAGCACTATGTTAAGTCGAGTAGCCGATAGTATTTCTTGGATGGCCCGCTATGTGGAGCGCGCGGAAAATTGTTCCCGCTTACTGCTCTCTACGCAAGACTTGCTCTTGGATGCAGGTGCCGATGGGGCGGATGAATCTCAGTTCTGGGGGCCCATCCTGGCCACCACGGGGGATGATGAGTTGTTTCTGAAAATGTATCCCCGCATCACGGGCCGCGCGGTGGCGGAGTTCTTGACGCTGCGTGAGGACAACCCTAACTCCATTCTCAGTTGCGTGCGCGCCGCCCGGGAGAACGCGCGAACGGTGCGGGATCAGATTTCTGATGAACTCTGGGAAAGCGTGAACAGTCTGCGGCTCTATGCCCATAGCCCAGCGGCGGTCATGCTAGACCCAACCCAGAGCGCGCATTTCCATGAGGAAGTGTTGAAGGCGTCGAGCCTCTTCCAAGGCATCGCTGCCAGCACGATTCCCCGCGGGGAGGCGTGGTATTTTCTGCGGTTAGGAACATGTCTGGAACGCGCGGATAAAATGTCCCGCCTGCTAGATACTTGCGCGAGCCTGCCGCTGGCCATGCCGCCGCATTACCTCGCGCGGCCGTTGCGCTGGGCTGCACTGTTGCGCTCGTGCTCGGCTTGGCATGCCTTTCAGGCGCAGAGCAGTCGGCTAGACCCAGTGCTCATCGTCCAATATTTATTGCTCGACCCCACGTTTCCACGCTCCGTGGCGTGCGCGGTCAATGAGGTCCATGACACCTTGAAATTACTCTGCGGCAGTGCGGCCAAGGGAGATCTGGCGCTGCCGCTGCGGCTAGCAGGGCGGCTCCAGGCGGACCTCGCCTACACGCCGGTGGAGGAAATCATCGAGAGCGGACTGCATGATTTTATCGACGATCTGCAATCGCGTTTAAATGAGATTGGCACCGCCATCTTCCACGCTTTCGTGCTCTATGCGGACCTCGTGCCGCTGGCTACCGCAGCAGGCAGGAACCGGCTGCATGTCGGCGCGTGGCATGGCTCCGCCGAGGAAGCCGCAGAGATCGTGCAACAGCAACAACAACAACAACAGTAGCCTCCTTTCATGCAGCTTCGCATCTTCCATCGCACCCGTTATACTTACTGCGCCCCCGTGCGGGAGAGTTATAACGAACTCCGCCTGCACCCCGCCACTGAGGACAAAAGTCGGTTAGAATTTTTCCTCATCAACATTCATCCCCCCGTTCGCTTGCGGCATTTCCGGGATAATTTTTTAAATTACGTCCACTACTTCGAACTCGCGGAACCCCACTCCCACTTGAGTATCGAGGCCCAGACGACGCTCAATACCACCTCCCAATACACCGACGAAGAGCCCCGGGGCGTGTCCTTTGCCCAGCTCAATCCGGCAGACTATGAAATGTTATCCCCCTTTCTGGCTACCAGTAGATATGTCAGTACCGAGGCCGAAACGTGGCGCCTGGCACTGGACATTAAGGCGGAGAGTGACTGTGTCTTCACCACCGCGCAGGCGATTATGAGCTACATCCACACGCACTGGCTCTATGCGCCTAACACCACGACCGCCGCTACCCACATGCGGGAGGTGATGGCCAGTCGGCAGGGCGTGTGTCAGGACTTTGCGCATGTGATGCTAGGGCTCTGTCGGGCGCTCCAGATTCCCGCCCGCTACGTTAGTGGATATTTATACAACGGCCCAGAGGACTTGATGCGGGGCGCACAGGCTTCCCACGCGTGGTGCGAGGTGTATGTGCCTACGCGCGGCTGGTTCGGACTAGACCCGACGAATAATACCCTAGCGGATGAGCGCTACATCAAGATCGCCACGGGCCGGGACTACGAAGACGCGGCTCCCATCTCCGGTCATTTCAAAGGCCCCTCTGGCGTCAGCTCCGGCCTGGAAGTCAAGCTCACCATCGAGCGGCTAGATGGTGGGTGAGGCCCGGCCAAAGTCATCCGCTCCGGGTGAGAAACTCTGCAACTTTGATTCCCCCGGGAGGTTCAGCCCTCACGATTATGAAACCCCATGACCTCCCCGAAACGCCAGATCCCACCTGGGATCTGCTCCGCCACTCCCCGGCGCGTCCTGTGCCTAGCCCGTTCGCGGGCAGGGTGCTGGCCGCAGCGCGCGCCCAAGCGCAAGAGTCCGCAGTGGTCGCATTTCCCATGCGACGTTGGGCCGCAGGGCTCAGCGCAGCGGCGGCCATCGTAATCGGGCTGTGGAGCAATCTTCCCATGCCGCCAGTGGAGCCTTCGATCGTCGTGCAAACAACCTCAGAGCTACCAAGCCAGTCCATGGACGACGGCTCCGTGATGCAAGAGCTAGCCGCCGTGCAAACGATGCACGATCTCATCACCGTGACGGATCCACGGGAGTTGAATGATGCGCAGTTGTTCGCGTTCTTGAATTAGCGTCCCCGTGCTTCGGCACTGGACAGGAGTGAGCCGTTAGGCTCCCTGGGTCGCCATATCTTTCGCAGTGTGGCCGAACTGTAAGTTAGATGCAAAAAATTGCGGCCGCCGGGCGTGCGGCCAGCGGCTTGGCCTAGGCGTGGAAACAGGATTTCTGGAGCGTGGAGCATCTCTTTCTTAAATTTCTAGAGTCCGAGGCCCTCACGGGATCCGCGCACCAATTCCTCCTCCAACTCCCACTGGACCTAGCGGAGGTTAAAGCCCGGACCATCGAGTCTGGAAACATGCCCACAGGCCGTCCAGTACCTAAGTGGGTGCCGCTCACCCCGCGGTGGCCCAACCCCCAACGATAATCCATCACCACCCAGAACCGTGAGCACCATAGCTTAATTTCAAGCAATGCTGGCCGAACCACGGGGTCCACTTCATAAACCATTCCCGGATTTAGCAAAACGCGACCAAATCTTTTAGCAACGGGGCTTCCCAGGACCGGATTTCCTCCCCGAATGGAATGGCTAGGCTAGCCGAATGCAGCGCATGGCGGGGCAACAGTAGTGAATGCTCTAACGTGGGCGTCCATCCGGTTTCGATGTGCTCTAGATAATGCTGCCACGTGGGTCCGTAAATTTTATCTCCCACCAGCGGATAGCCTGCGTGGGCCGCATGGATACGGATCTGATGCATCCGGCCAGTGTGCGGCTTCGCGCGCAGGAGGCTGAATTGCGTGCCATTCGTCGTCTGCCGTGTAAACCTGCGCACTACGGAGAAATCCGTGCGCGCACTGGCTCCTAGCGGATGCACACACTGGCGCAGCCAGATCTCTGTGGGCTCGACTTCCCCCGCGCGTCGCAGTGGCGCGTCCACCGTCCAGGTGTCCTCTACAGGCCAACCCCAAACGATGGCGAGGTATTCTTTCCGGCTCTGGCGCCGCTCCATGGCCTTGTGAAAATTGCGCGCTACGGATAAATGTTTGGCCACCAGCACGAGGCCGCTGGTCTCACGGTCAAGCCGATTAATGATGCTCAAAGCCGCGCCATTGGCTAGTTCGTAGGCCAGCAGCGCTTGCAAGCCGCAGAGCAGCGTGGGCGGATTTCCGGGCACGGAGGGATGGATGAGTAAGGGCGCAGGCTTATTGACCACGATGTAGTCATCTGTCTCCGCCACGATGGCGAAGTGCGGGTTGCTCAAAATGGGGCGATACAGTGACAAGCCTTAGGAAAGAGGACGCGCGCAGTTAGCGGAATTTCCGCCCATCCCGTCGGCCAGGGGGGCGGGGCGCTGGTGGCTGGGTGGATGCCTCGCGCGATTCCTGGCGGGGGCGCTGCTCTGCTTGACGGCCACGCTGGGCAGGCTCGCGATGGCGTTGCTGCGGGCGGGGTGGTCTGGGTTCTTCCACAAAGGCGGCGGCACTCGCATTGTAATCGAAACCCTCCGCTACCTTCCGCACTAAGCCACGGCCAATGAAGCGCTCTAACGCCCGCAGCGCAGCCCGGTCTTCATCCGTCACAAAGCTGATGGCATCCCCGATCGCCTGCGCCCGGCCCGTGCGGCCGATGCGATGCACGTAGTCCTCCGCATGGGGCGGAAAATCATAATTTACCACGTGGGAAATGCCTTCCACATCAATCCCACGGGCCGCAATATCCGTGGCTACTAACACGCGCACGGTGCCTGCTTTAAAGTCCGCCAAGGCCCGTAGGCGTTGGTTCTGTGAGCGATTCGAGTGCAGCGTTGCGGTCTTGATGCCCTTGGCTTCTAGCCGCTTAGCTACGCGGTCTGCGCCATGTTTCATGCGGGTAAAGACTAGCACGCTATCCATGGCAGGATCATCTAGCAGGTGCGCCAGCAAGGAGGGCTTCAAATGCAGGGGCACTTCATAGACGCGCTGAGTCACGGTCTCTGCGGGATTCGAGCGCTTGCCGATCTGCACGGTCTTAGGGCTGCGTTGGAATTCGTGCGTTAGGGACTCGATCTCTTTGGACAGGGTAGCTGAAAATAACAGCGTCTGCCGTTTCTGCGGCAGCAGTTTGACAATGCGACGGATGCTGGGGAGGAAGCCCATGTCTAACATGCGATCCGCCTCATCTAAGATCAGGGCCGTGAGGTGACGGAAATCTCCGAAGCCTTGCTGCATCAGGTCCAGCAGCCGCCCTGGGCAGGCGATGATGATGTCCACACCTTTGCGCAGTGCGGCTATTTGTGGGCGCTCCCCCACTCCGCCGAAGACGCTGGCCACGGTGACTTTCGTGTGGGACGCATACCGCCGCACATTCTCCTCGATCTGCACGGCCAGCTCCCGCGTGGGGGCTAGGATCATGACCTTCGTGCCCGTGCCCACGCCCGCCTCTAACAAGCGAGTGAGGATAGGTAGGGTAAATGCGGCCGTTTTACCGGTGCCGGTCTGCGCAATGCCGATGACATCCTGCCCCGTGAGGACGATGGGGATGGCGGCTTGTTGAATGGGGGTGGGCTCCGTGTAGCCAGCCTCGGTAATGGCTTGCAGGAGATGGGTGTGAAGTTGGAGAGTGCGAAAGGGCATAGGGGCGGGCACCTTGGAACCTCCTGCTGGCAGATGCACGCAGTATTTCGACATCCATTCTCAGTCGTATGGCTCATTTTTTTCCGTGACAGGATCTTCACGAATCGGCAGCATGGCGTACGTTCGATTTATCCCCGGCCCCTAGCTCTTATGAAATTCAACGTTCTCCTCCTCCTCCTCCTCTCCACTACCCTGTCCCTGCCTGCGCAGGTGACAATCAATGAAATCAATGCCGCTCCTAGCGAGCGATTCCCCCGCTGGGATGCGGCAGGACAGCCTCGGCTGGGGACGGGGCTGGCGTGGTTTGATCCTACGTTCGATACCACGGCGTGGGCCTCGGGCTTGGCTCCTTTGGGGCATAATGTCAGTGGGTTAGGGACCAATTTAGCCACGCAGATGTTTGGGCTCACGCCGTCGCTGTATGCGCGGAAGACGTTTACCGTTTCTGCAGTAAATGCGGCTAGCACACAGAACCTGCGGCTGAAGATGGACTACAATGACGGCTTTATCGCTTATTTAAATGGCAAAGAGGTCGCCCGCGCCCGGCTGGGAGCGGCTAAGACGTTGGTGTATGTGGATCAAATTGCCTTCTCCACGCGGCCCGCAACGCTGACCGGTGCGCAGATTTTTGAGTTGGGATCGGCGGCCAATTTCTTAGCGACGGGAAATAATGTACTGGCCATTCAAGTGGCCAATGGTGCCATTGACGCCAAGGGTGACATGAAGCTAGATGCAGCCTTGGAGTTGAATAACGGTATCCTCACGACCACGGACTTCACGGAAAATTTCAATAATGCTAACAGCAGTTCCCGCACGCATACGAACACGTCGGGGACGATCACGAACACCACCACTGGCACGCCGCCCGCAGGCTGGCTGGCCAATGCGCTAGACCCGACCTCCAGCGCGGTGTGGTCTGCGCTGGGCATCGACCAACTCCTAGACCCCACGGGCGGCACCGCCAATGGCGGGAACCTGCGCATCAACCTCACGGGCACTGCCCCCACGCAGCCCGCGCGCGTCCTGGGGCCTAACATCAGTATGGCCGCCCAATGGCCCGCAGGCACGGTGGCCGCGAGTGATCTGGATAACACCACCGTGACCTTTAAATACAAGGCTCCGCTGGGGTTCTCTGCAGATGTTTACCTAGAGCCCGTGGGCGGTGCTAGCACGGCGGCCCTGCCGTTAGGCGCGCTCACTGGCACCACGGTGCTGCCCACGGCAGACGTGACGGGCTGGTGGCGTTTTGAAAGTCACCTTTCCGGGGCCAACACCGTCACTGGCAGTAATGGCATCGTGATGCCTAACGCCCCTACCGTGGTAAATAACACCGTTCTCCAAGCCAGCGCTGTCACGGCCAATGCTGCTAAATATTCTACGGACATCCCCGGCACCCGCATCCTGGATCCTTTGACTGGGGCCGTTTACAGCAATACCTACAGCTTCGATGCCACCCTGGCCAATGCGCGCTTCTCCGCGCCTAACGTCACGGCGTTGAACACGCCGAGCTATACCGTGGAGTTCTTCTTCAAACTCACAGGAGAGCCGCAGGGCTTCGATGCCTTTGTGCGGCGGAGCGAGGATGGAGTCATCGTGGACAGCGCCACGAGTTCGGATCGACGCGCTTGGCAGATTGATTTCAATGGCAGTGCCACGCGGGCGAACTGGGGTCTGATGCGGGCGCGGGTGGACCTTCCCGGCACGCCGACCAGTGACTTTAACAAGTCCATCGGCCAACTCAGCACCGCCACGCGCTTGCTGGTGGACACCGCCACGGGCTCCGGATTACCCGCCGACTATCCGCTAGACACCGCCGTGCCTAATCCTAAGAACGTGGGTAATGGGATCAATGATCCGCTCACGAATATCTGGCATCATGTGGCCATCACTTATGATGGTGCCGCCAAGAAAACGAGCCTGTATTTCGACTACACGCTGGGCACCACCTACACTTACGTGGGGACGTTTATACATCCAAATGGCACCTTTGATTTTGGTAAATTTACCAGCACGGTGGGCAATCCGGGCACAGATCCGGCAGTGGTGAATGGGGCGTATGAAATGAAATTTGATGAGGTCCGCTACAGTGGCCGCGTGCTGCTGCCAGCAGAAATGTTGAAGGTGGCTGCGCCTGATGCAGCGGGCTTCAGCGTGTTTACTGCCAAGCTCAGCGCGGCCAGTGCCGCCACGCAGACGGCCTTCCTAGCTGCGCTCAATGGAGTTAGCGGACAGGGGTTCCGCCCAGTCATCCAGCTAGTAGATAGCAGCTATGCCACCACGCCCGGCAAGGAGCTGAGGCTGGATGATTTCAGTGTGACTTATGCGCGGCAGACGCCCATCACCCCCTTCTTTGGTTTGGGCGATTCCTACCAATATTTCGTAGGCAACGGTGAGCCCTCCAATGGTCTGTGGGAGCCGAATTTCCCCAAGGTTCCGAACAATCCTGCGGAGGCTGGCCAAGTGGCTCCGTTCCCGGATCTACCGGGCTTCTCAGACTATGTGGAGTTGAAAAATAGCGGTGCTGCCGCCGCCGATCTCACGGGTTGGTTTCTCACGGACGACTCTAACCAGCCAGATAAATGGGCGTTTCCTAACGGCACCATGATTCCCGCTGGCGGTTACCTCATCGTAATGTGCGATGACAATGCTGGGGTGCCGGGACTGCAATATCTGCACACCAATTTCAAGCTCAGCGAGGGCGGAGAAAAGCTGCGTTTATATCAAGGCCTAGCCAAGAGGGATGAGATCGACTATCCACGTCAGGATCATTTTCATAGCTATGGTCGATCCAGTGTGGATGGGGCGTTAGGCTACTTCGATGTGGCCACGCCCAAGGCTGCTAATGGCCCGGTGAATGCGGTGGAGCGTTGTAAGACGCCGGACTTCTATGCCGCAGATGGCATCACCCCGAAGGTGGGCGGGTTCTTCACAGGAGCGCAAACGATCATCATCACCACGCCGACGTTAGGCGCAGACATCCGTTACACGATTGATGGCACGGAGCCCACGGAAACGAGCCTAGCTTATGGGACCGGGCCATTAAACGTGGCTGCTGGAGCTAACGATAAGACCGGCCGCGTGATCCGTGCGCGGGCGTTCAAGGCAGGCGCGGTGGCCTCCGGGACGAAGACCGCCACATTTCTGATTGATCAAAATGCTGCGCTCAACGGCGTGCCTGCGATGATCTTTACAGGCGAGGCTGGGCAAAATTTCTACAAGGGCAATGGCATCATGGCGATCAATGGCGGCACGTATGTGGCGGATACAAGTGGGGTGCTAAACACGATCTGGAGCGCGCCTAACATCGCTGACTACAGCTTCGGCGTGATGCACGGCAAAGCGTTTGAGCGGCCACTGACCTTGGAATGGCTGCGCAATGATGGGCAGCCGGGCTTCATCACGGAGGCGGGAATCCGCATTGCCAGCAGTCCGTATTCCCGCCCGCGCTTGAAGCTCACGCAGACGGCCATTAATCCGTGGCCAGCCGACTCCACGCAGAAGCCTAGCTTCAATTTATTCTTCCGGGAGGACTATGATAACTCCTCGCTCAGCTACCCTTTCCTGGGCCAGGAATATCCCGTGAAGGACTTCGACCAACTGCGTCCGCGCGCGGGCAAGAACGATATTTCTAACCCCTTTATCAAAGACGAATTGGTCCGCCGCGTCTTCAACGACATGGGCCACAAGAGTGTGAAGGGCCAGATCAACACGCTCTACATCAACGGCCAATACAAAGGCTTCTTCAATACCGTGGAGCGATACCGCGAGCCGTATTTCCAGGCTCATTTCGACTCCACTAACCCCTGGGACATCCGCATCATCGACGTGGTGGAAGAGGGGGATGCCACGGAGTGGACCAGCCTGCTGACCACAGCGAATAAGGATCTGAGCGTGAAAGCGAACTATGATGTGGCGATGAATCAGATTGTGCTAGACGAAATGATCGACTACTGGCTGTTCAACATTTACGTGGCCATGTGGGATTGGCCGAACAATAACTGGGTGGCCAGTCGGGAGCGGATCGCCACGGGGAAATGGCGGCTGCACGTCTGGGATGCGGAGGGCAGCTTCGGCCATGGCAGTGTGAAGCCACCGAACTATAACACTATTTTGACGGACCTGCGCGCCAGCACTGGTGGCTTCAGCACCAGTGGAAACAATCAACTTTTCCGCGCGCTGTATGCCAGTGCGGAAGTGCGGCTGCGCTTTGCTGATAGGATCAATAAGTGGTTCTTCAATGGCAATATTTTAGATGATCGGGACCCGGTGAACTGCCCCATCGCCAAGCGGAAGAATGAGATGACAGCCACGTTCGCACCGCTGCTGAGCTACACGCACGGCACCACCTACAGCGATGCCTTCTGGACGAACTGGACCACCGCTAGCACGACCAGTTGGACTTACACGCCGCCTGGCCTTACGGTGTCCCGCGTGGCTCCGTTACCCAGCCGCCGCACGTTCTTGTTTAATCCCGTGACTTACAATTACGTCCCGAGCGGTGGGGCCTCCACGGCGGTGACGGATGACATTTCTTTCCGCAGCCAAGCCCTGTGGCCGAACACCGAGCCGGTGACTTACAGCCAACACGGCGGCACGATTCCGCCGGGCTATAACCTTACGATCAACACGAATCCCACCGTGCCCGCTGGCAGCACCATTTACTACACCACGGACGGCACGGACCCACGCGTCTGGGGCGGCGGGCTAGGTGCTAGTGCACAGGTCTATGCGACTCCCTTTGTGGTGCCTGGAAATTTGTTCACCACCATTTCTAGCCGTGTGAAAAATGGCACTACCAACGAGTGGAGCGCGCTGACGGAGGCCACGTTCCAGTTCTCCACGGTGCCCGCCACTGCGGCTAATCTGGTGGTGTCCCAAATCATGTATCACCCGCCGGATGCTTCCGTGGCGGAGGCTGCGCTGGGCTTTACGGATAAAGATGACTTCGAGTTTATCCAGCTCATGGCCATCGGGCCGGACCCGGTGAGCCTGGATAACGTAGCGTTCAACGCAGGCATCAGTTTCAACTTTGGTAACAGCACCGCGTGGTCGCCCGTGCGCGCCCTAGCCGTGGGGCAATCTTGTTTGTTGGTGAAAAAGAAGGCCTCTTTCCGCGCGCGGTATGGCACAAGCCTGGATGCTGTGATCGCTGGGGAATACTTGGGGAGCTTGAGTAATCAAGGGGAACAGCTCTTGCTGGTAGGGCCGGACGGAGCCGATGCGGACACGCTGGCGGATGTGATCCGGGACTTCGTTTACGATGATGAGGAGACGTTAGGCTGGGACGAGGCTGCGGATGGCCACGGCCCAGCGCTGGCACTCATCGCGCCCTTTTCCAATCCGAACCACGCGCTGCCTGGAAGTTGGCGGGCGACGTTGCAGTGGGCGGGCTTGCCAAACAATAGCATGATTCCGTTTAGCTATCCACTTTGGAAAAATGGTTATTTCAATACGGCCGAACGCACGGATAGTGCCATCAGCGGAGCCAATGCCGACCCGGATGGCGATGGCGTGAGCAATCTTTTCGAGTTTGCCGCAGGCACCCGCCCAGACCGCAGCACCAGCGGCAGCCTGCCCAGCGTGGCCCTCCTGCCGGGTGCAGGCGGCACGCAGCTCCGCACTATCAGCATCCGCGTCACCACCCAAGCCGCCGCCCTCATCAACTTCGAGGGCCAAGTCAGCGCAGACTTGGGCACCTGGACCACCGTCCCACTGCTAGATTCCACCAACAATGGCGACGGCACCCTAACCCTCCGTTTCCAAGACCCCACAACCGTCGGCGGCAGCCAACGGCTCTTCATGAATGTTAAAAGCACAGTGCCCTGACTGCTCGTGGCCTCACGCAAACGTCTGGATCACCAGCCCGCTGCGCAGTTTGGGCTCGAACCAGGTGCTCTTGGGCGGCATGATGGCCCCGGCATCCGCGATGGACATGAGCTGCTCTACGGTGGTGGGATACATGCTGAAGGCCACGGCGGCCCGGCCCTCGCGCACACGTTGCTCTAACTCTTGGGTGCCGCGGATGCCGCCGATGAAGTCGATGCGGTTATTCGTGCGCGGATCATCAATGCCTAGCAATGGCTGGAGGATGCGGTCTTGCAGCACACTGACGTCCAGGCTGTCCACGGGATCAGTATTCGCACTGGCATCCCAGGCGATGATGCTCCATTTCCCAGCCAGGAAAATATGCACGTTGCCGGGCGCGCGGGGCGCGGGAACCTCCGTGGGCGTGACGGTGAAGCCCGCGCTGGAAATAGCCTCCAGTAAGCCTTCTGGCGTATGACCATGTAAATCTGTAACCACGCGATTATACGGCAGGATGGCCAGATGGCTGGCGGGAAAGAGCACGCCTAGTAGCCAGTTATAATCCTCATTTCCTGTGTGGTTAGGGTTCGCATTTTTCCGCATGGTGCCCACGCGCCACGCACTGGCGCTGCGGTGGTGCCCATCTGCCACATAGGCTAGGGGCACCTGCGCAAAGGCCTCCACGAAGGCCTGCGGAGCCGCTACCTTCCAGAGTCGATGCGCCACGCCGTCCTCTGCGACGAAATCAAAATGCGCAGGCGTGGTCAGCGTAGCGTCCATCAGGGATTGGATATCCGCACGGTCTCGGAAGGTGAGGAAAATGGGTCCGGTGTGCGCGTTCAGGGCATCCACGAGGTTGGTGCGATCGTCTTCTTTGACTTGGCGGGTTTTCTCGTGCTTGCGGATAATGTCGTTCTCGTAGTCCGCCACACTGCACGCGGCTAACACGCCAGTTTGTTTCCGGCCCAGCATTTCTTGTTGGTAAAGATAGAGGGTAGGCGAGGCTTCGCGCACCAGAATGCCGTCGTCAATGAGGCGCTGAAAATTGGCCTTGGCGGCGGCGTAGATCTCTGGGGCGTAGGGATTTTGCGCATCAGGGAAGCCGATCTCTGCGCGGTCCACGTGCAGTAGATTATGCGGATGCCCAGCGGCTAGGGCGCGGGCTTCCTTGGTATCTACGACATCGTAGGGCACGGCGGCTACTTCAGTGACTTGATCCAGACGGGGCAGTAATCCTGCAAAGGCTTGTATTTTCATAAATAAATGAGGGGGAAAAGGTGGGCCAAGGCATTCCGCCGAAAAGCGCATTTGGCAACCCCGGAGCTAAATGAAACAACGCCAAACGCCGCGCTCTGAGGGGAGCGCGGCGGCGGCTGGGGGTGCTAGGGGAGGGATTTTGCTGCTTAGTGGACGTTGACCATGGCTACATCTAGGAAGCGGAGGAAGCAGGGTTGCTTGCAGACCATGATGAGGTCCACGTGGCGGCGGATCAGATCACTGAAGGTCTTATTCCAGCTCTCGTTAGGAGCCCCTGCGAGTGCTGGATTCGGTGGCCCGGTGGTGATGCCGGTGAGGAAACCGGAGAGCGTGGAAGGCAGGTTGAAGGGGCGTTCGGAGACGTGGGTGAACTCATTGATGTTCCCTGCGGGGTTGGATTTATAGTTCCCCGTTTCTCCATGGTGGCAGCCGCTACAAGTGTTCAGAGAGAAGCTGTGACGGTCATCCAGCGCGAGACCGGAACCGATGCTAGTGCCATCCCAATACGTGGGGAAGCCGAGGAAGCCAGACATCGGAGAACCTCCGCCGAGGAAGGGTTTGCTCATAAACATCAGCGGCACACTCACTCCAGGAGTGCTGAACGCTCCAGGTGCAGAGGCCAGGAAATTATCAATATCCGGCGTGCCGTTGTGGCTCCAGGCGGGCGTTTGTTTCACCGTTACTTCGCGCAGCCAACCAGCATCGGAGTCGTTCTTGAAGATGCGCCATTCCCGCATTTCCCAGGGGGCTTGGAGGATCTCGTTTGCACGGATTTGGGAAATGGCGGAGTTCTGTGGCCCGCTAACGCCTTGGCCTGGGAGGGCGAATTGATTGGTGATGGCTTGCAGCGCAGCGTTATACGCAGGGCCAAATGGAATACTCTCCAGCGCCAGCCATTGGCAGCCCCAGGCTTTGATTTGATCGCAGCCATGTTTGGGCACGCAGTATTCTAGAATGACGGTAAATGGCAGTTCGCAGGAACGTTGGTTATATCCACCGCTGCCACCGACCGGGCCGCCGCCCGTGGGATTCCCGCCGCCGGCGGTGATCGGACCTAAGGCGCAGAAGACGAAGCGCGCCTCCCCGGCCTCGCAGAGTGGATTGCAGGGATCATTCTTGATCGGGCCACCACCGCCGTAGGGGCTGCCGTTTTGCTGCCGCAGGTCCACGCGATTCACGATAGCACAGAGGCGGAAAGGAGCCTTGGATAAGTCCAGCGGGCCACCGGGGCTCACCCCACTGGCAATTTCCCAAGGCGTTAGGATCGTCGTCTGCAAGTTCGCGCGGCTGGCCACCACATCGTTGTTGATGGTCTGATTTACGATCCATGTTTCTAGCCACCGACGCACAAAATCCTCTGGCAGCACGCCGGGCGGCGTCATGTCTGTTATCAATCTGCCAAACGTCCAAGCGCCCATGGGCGTGCCGGGATTCGTGCCCTGCGGGGCGCAGGGATCGAAGGTGCGGATGGGATCGTTGACTACGCTGAGGTCGGTAATCATCAGGGATTTATCCCAGCTACCCACGGTGAATGGATTCACTGGCGTGATGGTGCCCGTGCCCGTGATCGGACTGGTGGCGGTATGGCTGGTGGAAATGATCGGCGGAGAACCTAGGCTCTTGCTCGGAAGAACGGTGGGGTTAGCCCCTAAAATGCCGCCCTTGATGACCAGCGGCGTGCCCGGCGGCAAGCCATTCAGGCTGATCGGCAGCGGGTTCACCGGCACATTGCCGATCCATTCCCGACCTTTGTAAATGGGCTGCGTGCGGAAGTTTGTGGGCAGTCCATTGATGAAATCATTCAGTTCTTGGACCTCTTGCAGGCTGATCTGCATGTTCGGCCTAGTATAGACGCCATCCCCTTTGATGCGATCACCACTGGTGCCATCATCACGGAAGATCACCACTGCACCCCCGACTTCGAGTGGGATCGTGAGCGCGCCCGGAGAGGACTCGAAGGTCACCTCGGTGGCGGCTGCGCCCTGGCTATCCACGCTGGAGATCAGGATGTCCCGGATCGGCGGATGCTGGCTGAGGTTGAATTCTGCGGCATCCGAGATCTTGCCGTCTTGCACGACGCGGAAGAATTTGGCGCGTTTATTCATGGGAAAATTTCCCGCTGGCGGCGTCGTTAGGGGCGCTAGCTCCCAATGCACGAGATCATCGCTAACGAAGAGCTGGCTATTCGGCGTACCTTCCACATGGAGGCCGCTGGCAGTCAGTTGGACCGTGGGTGGAGCCAATGGGGCGGCGGAGAGCGGGTGGCCGTAGCTGACAATAGCAGTTAGGGTGAGGACGAGTTGCTGAACTCGCGGGTGGGCATGGAATGCAGGTTTCATGATGATGGCGAATGTGGAATAGGTTAATTGGCCCGCATCCCCCCAGAGTTCCCTGCCACGCGACGGCCCACTCAGGCAGTCGATACAGCAGGACGGAAATGCGCTCCATCAACCACATCGGAATCCCCGCCGCGCATTTTCAAAAAAGTGGGGAATTTTTTCTGCACGGTGGAGCGAGGCTGCTGCCTCGCGCCACCAGCTCAGCCTATGGCCTCTAGATCCGCGCCTCTGCCAAGGCACCCCAGGTGGTGCGCCAGCGCACTTTCACCAAGCCTAATCCCACCAGCGCCAACAGGCATAAGCCTGCAAACAACAGCAGCCCTGGCAGGTAGCTGCCAGTGATCCCCTTGGAAAATCCTAACGCGCTAGCCAACAGGAATCCACCTAGCCCGCCGCCGCAGCCGACGAGTCCGGTCATCACCCCGATGTCCTTGGCGAAGCGCTGCGGCAGGAGTTGGAACACGGAGCCATTAGCCATACCGAATGCGCCCGAGGCGAGGAAAAAGCCTAACGCGCAGAGCGGTAAGGATTTCACTGAAGCCGCCAGCACTAAGGAACAAGCCGCCACGATGTAGAAGACGTGCAGGGCCTTGATGCCGCCCAGTTTATCCGCAATGGCTCCACCGATGGGCCGCCCCAGCGCCCCGATCAACGTACAGCCCGCCGCCCACGTGCCAGCCTCCACAGGCGTGAGTCCGAACTCAGAAGTGAAGTAAATGATGAGTGATCCCGCCAGCCCAGAGAACCCGCCGAAGCTGATGGTGTAAAAGAAGCAGAACCAATGCGCGTCCTTTTCTTTCAGCAGTTGGCCGTAGTCCTTGAGGCGCTTCGGCTTCACAGTGACAGGGGCCTCTTTAGAAAAGAAAATGTATGCTGCCAGCACCAGTCCGAGCGGAATCAGCGCCAGCCCGAAGACGCTATTCCAACCATACGCTGCCGCTAGGCGCGGGGCCAGCAGGGCATCGATCACCACGCCCACATTCCCCGCTCCCGCTAGGCCTAACACCACGCCTTGCATGTTCGGCGGATACCAACGGCCCGCCTGCGGCAGCGCCACCGCAAAGCTCGCACCGGCCACGCCTAACGCTACGCCCAGCACCAGCGTCTGGGAAAAGGAATGCAGCCCTAACCACCACGCCAGCAGCATGGCGATCATCACTAGCACCTGCGCGATCACGCCCGTGGGCTTCGCCCCGATGCGATCCACCAGCATCCCCAGCCCGATCCGAATGAACGCGCCTGACAGATAGGGCACCGCCACCATCAGCCCTTTTTGCGAGGGGCTCAGCCCCAACGTGCTACCGATCTGAGCACCCAGCGCCCCCAAGATCGTCCAGACCATGAAGCTGACATCGAAGTATAGAAAGGCGGTGAGTAAAGTGGGCCAGTGGCCGGAAGTTTTGAGATCTGAGAGTTTCATAGTGGCTGCGGAGAATTTTTTAAGAGAAATGTTTGGCGAGATTTTAACTGCCGAGGTTGCTGATTAAATGACAGGGAGAGAGCCTGGGATAAAGATTAGCGCGTGAGGCACGCCTCTTGCTGGCAGGTCCGACTCTCACCTGCAAGGACCGTGCCAAGCGGGCGAACTGAAATCAAAATGAGTTGGTGGAATATTTCCTGCTTAACATGAAATCCGTTCATTCCCCAATTTTTATGCAAGCCTTACTCGATACCCGACAACTCCGCGCCTTCGCTGCGCTGGCCCGCTGCGGCAGCTTTACGGAAGCTGCGGTGGAACTCTGCCTCACGCAATCTGCCGTCAGCCATTCTATGAAAGCCCTGGAAGATGATCTGGGCAGCCGCCTCTTTCTACGCTCGGGGAAACGCGTATTACTAACCCAAGCGGGCAAGGAACTGCTGGGCCATGCGGATTCTATCCTACGGCGGATGGGCTTGGCACGGGAGGCGGTGAGTAGCTTGGAAAAATCCCCCCGGGGCCGCCTGCGCATTGGCTGTAGCACGGCAGCCTCACAATTTATCCTCTTGGCGATCCTCAAGGATTTCCGAGAAATTTTCCCGCTCTATAACGTGACTGTGGTGCCGGGGGAAACGCCGGAAAACATGGCGCGGCTGCGGGAAGGCGAGATCGATCTCAGCATTTCTCTCAAGCCGCACGAGACCACGGGCCTGCGTTGCCATGCGTTGTTTGCGGATGACTTGGAACTGCTGGTGGCACCAGACCATCCGTGGACGCATACGCCGCCGACGGCGGCGGAGGTAGCGGAGCAAAACACCATCGTCACTAGCCGCAAGAGTTACACCTGCGAACTCTTTCGGAATCACCTCGCAGGCCAAGGCGTGCGGGCGAATCAGTTTACCGAACTGGGCAGCATTGAAGCCATGAAACAGTTCGTGCGCCAAGGCCTGGGGACGGCCATCGCAGCGCGTTGGACGGCGGAGGAAGAGATTGCCCGCGGAGAGATCGCCATCATTGCGATGCCCGGTGGCCGCATCCGCAGAGAGTGGGTCGTCAGCCATTTAGAAGACCGCACGCCGAACCAAGCGGAGCAGGCCTTTACGAACCTTTGTGTGAAGTTAGGAGAGCGTTTTCTCAAACGCTGATGGCCAGCACGAACTGCTTGCCCTCCGCTGGGAAGTCCCCCACCTTCCGCCCATGACTGCCGCCGAACTTTCCCACCAGATCTCCGTGGAGGATTACCTCATAGGGGAACCCACGAGCAATGTGAAACACGAATACATTGCCGGGCAGGTCTATGCCATGGCGGGGGCTAGTTGGGCGCATAATCGGATTAGCCTGCGGCTCAGCACCTTGCTCGATCACCATCTAAATGGTGGCCGCTGCACGCCCTTTACCGCCGACATGCGGGTGCGGTTAGTCATCAAACAACAGCACCTTTTTTACTACCCAGACGTGGTCGTCACCTGCGATGAACGGGACACGAATCAAGATTACCTGCGCTTCCCTAAGCTCATCATCGAAGTCCTCTCGGAGAGCACCCAGCGTATCGATCAAACGGAAAAACTAGCCAACTACCTTACCATCCCCACGCTGGAAGAATACGTGCTGGTAGCCCAAGACCAGCCGCAGGTCACGCTCTATCGCCAACGCACCGGATGGCAGCCAGAGACCGTCTGCGGGCTGGACGCGGTGCTGGAACTGGAGTCCGTAAATTTCACCATCCCCCTGCGCGCGCTCTATGAGAAGGTGCTGGGAAATGTGGGTTAAATCACGCCATGCCCGCGCTCCGTTACTTGCTCGTATTAGCCTTAGGACTGGGGGGCGGGCATTACCTGTGGCCCGTGGATTCCCCGGCCAGCGGGCCGCACGGAACGGAGGCCGGGAGCAGCGTGCTGGCCGCGCTCCCTGCGCCAGGAGCGGGCGTGGTGACGCTGCCCACCGTGGGGGCTAAGTTGGCCTTTATCCTCCAAGCCGTGGCGGGAAAAGATGGGAAGGAGGATGCCGATCCGCCGCTGTTAGTGGATCTCATTAGTAAAGCCTCTGCCTTAGATCTAGCGCAGTGGCTAGCAGCCTGGGAACAACTGACGAATGAGCACGGCTGGCGCAGTTCCCTGGCTAGCCTCATCGGCAAACGCTGGGTGCTCCTGGATGCCCCCGCCGCCCTGGCTTGGGCGCAGGCGCAGCCTCCAGAGCTGGCTAAGGATCTGCTCCAAGAAGTGCTAGTAGCCCTGGCCACCACGCAGCCCGAGGCCGCCCTTGCCTTCGCGCAAAAGCTGCCGCCCTCCGCCGCACGTCGGTCCGCGCTCGAAGAAATAGCCCAAGCCATGGCCAAGACGCAGCCCCAGCAGGCGCTGCGGCTGCTGCAAGATCTGGGGGAGCGTGGGGATAGTTCTAACACGGATGAGGTTTTCAGAGCCTGGGCGGGCACCGATCCCGCAGCCGCCGCCCGCGCTGCGCTCGCTCAACCCAATGCGCGCAACCGCCGTAGTTCTTACGCGGCGGTGTTAAAGGAATGGGGGAAACGAGATCCCGCTGCGGCCGCCGCCTCCGTGGTCAGTCTCACAGACTCTAGCCTGCGGTGGAAGAGCATTGAAAGGCTGATCGATGTTTGGTCCACGCAAGACCCCGCAGCCGCCCTGGCATGGCTGAAAGGACGGCCAGAGCGCGATGTAGCTGAGAGGGTGATAGGCAATAGCCTGAGCGCTCTCGCCAGTAAAGATCCCGCCGCCGCAGTCTCCGCGTGGAGCCAGCTTTCCAAAAAGCAGCGCGCTGATTCCGTGGGATCTTTAACACAGAGCTATGCAGCCAAGGATCTAGCGGGAGCGATGGCGTGGGCTCAACAGCTCACGCCGCCGGATCTCGGTAGAGCTTGGAGCAACATGGCGGGAGCGCTAGATTGCCGAGATCCTAACGTAGTGCAGCACTACCTCCAGGGCGTGCCCACCAGTGGTCCGGCCCGCATAAAGGCCTTACGTTCACTAGGCGATCACTGGTTCCAGGGTGATGCACACGCAGCCTTGGGCTGGGTGCAATCGTTGTCTGAAACAGAACGCGCCGACGTCATCAAGGACACCTCCGCCATCGAATCCATCGCCCAATTGGACCCGCGCCTAGCCGCTACGTTTACGCTCGAAAATGCGCCCCAGGAAATCGGGGGTTATCTCTGGGATAACTACGTGGTCTCCGGCATCATTGACCAGGGCGTGCCTGCAGCCATTACCTGGGCGGATTCCTTGGAACAACCGAAGGCGCGTAAATCAGCCTACGAGCAGATCTACAAAACGTGGGCCAGCAATGACGCCCCGGCAGCCATCGCTAGCCTGGAGCGCATGAGTGATCCCCAACTACGCGCGGATCTGCTGGAGCGAGTTGCCGAAAATTGGGCTCAGTCTGATCCCGCCGCCGCGCTCACCTGGGGGAAGGCTGGGCAAGGCCCAGAGCGTATGAGAGCGGTAGCAGTGGCCCTGCAAAAGCAGGCCGCCGCTGACCCGGTGGGCACTGCCGCTACCTTTCAAGCGTGCCTGCCCATGCTCAACGCAAATCAAGATGACGCCGCCTCCGATATCGCCTCCGAAATTAGCGAACACTATTTTAAACAAGATCATGCCGCTGCCGTGGCTTGGACGGATCAACTGCCTGGAGGCCTCCGAGAGGCCGCCCTCGGGCGCATTGCTAGTGAATGGGTGCAGGAAGATCCATTACCCGCTAGCCAATTGATCAGCAGCCTCCCGGCAGGCGCGGGGCGGGATGCGGCCACGGTGAGTTTGGTCAGTGGCATCGTCAACACGGACCCCGAGGGAGCTTACCATTGGGCGGCCTCCATGACTGATCCTGAGTCCCGCCTGCAAACCCTAACGCAGTGCATCCAAATCTGGAAAGACACCAATCCCACTGCCGCCCGGGCTGCCGTGCTGGCCGCTCCGCTCAGCCCAGAGCAGCGGGCGGAGATCCTGCAAAATTGGCGCCCGTAGCGTGACCGCGTTTTCTGGAAAACGTCCGACGGCAGCACCCGCCGCTCCACAAAAATTTCCCTATTTCCATCTGCCCATCGTATGACACCATGCGCGCATGACGCCTCCTTCTGCTCCGCACGGTTCCCCCCGCATCTCCATTCCCGCTTACGCCATGGCCTTGGCGCAGGTGGCTAGCCTGCGTTCGGAAGATCCCTTTCGGAAGGTCGGGGCCGTGGCCATCGATCATGCGAACCGGGTCATTGGCACGGCTTACAATGGGCTGGCACCGGGCTTCCAGGCTCCTCCGGGCTTCTGGGATGATCGGGAGGCACGGCAGAAATACATGCTCCATGCGGAGGTGAATCTATGCAGCCTCTTTACGCGTGGCAGTGTGAAATTAGTAGCCGTGACCACCAAACCCTGCACCGCCTGTATGCAGATGCTGTGCTCCTATCAGATCCAGGAAATTTACTATCGGGATGACTACGAGCGCTCGGAGGCGGATGCCATCGCCAAACTTTACGGCGTGAAGCTCCTGCAGATCACGGACTACCCCCACGTCTCCCCCCCGGCCTAACCTGGGGCCTGCCACCAGCCGTGTCAGATGCGCCTCGATTCCTTCGCCACTCGCTCATACCCATATTCCCTCCAGCACCATTTCCTCGTCTGTTAGGAATGCGTTGAAGCTCGAACCACTGGCTGGTTTGCCTCGCTCTGGTTGGTAACGGATTATCACAGCCCCCTTCGAGCAGGTGATCTATGTTACGCAGGGCCAGGGAATCACAATCTACAAAGAGGATCTTATCATACTGCTCCGGGTTTTCGATCAACTCCGCCACCCGGTATTTCCAGCACCACACCCCTCCTGCCCCTTCCGCTCTACATAAACAACGGCATCGGTGTATTCCGAAACACCACCACGTCCCCCGTAAAAAACGTCCGCAGCAACGACGATGCCAACATCTTCCCCAGAAAACGGTAGCCCTCCGTGTTAGGGGAATCGAAGGCGATGGTGTAGATCAAGTTTTTCTTTGGGGCGCGAGACATGGGGGGAAGAGTGGGGGGAAGTGTAAGTGGCTAGTGAGAAGTGTAAGAGAGAGTTGATAGGTCTAGCCACTAGCCACTTACACTTTTCCAAAAAAACTTGACGTTAGGATGGATTTTCCTAATCTAAAAAAACTTGTTGAACCAAACTACCGTAAACCTCAGGGGAGGGGGGGGGGAGGTCAAGACTTCCATAACTTTATTTTTTAAAATAATATGCCAGAGCCAACGCTTTGGAATTCACAATTGGGAAGGAGGCAGTTTTTGGGCAAATTTGGTAAAGCGAGTGTTGGGGCGGTTATTGTGATGAATATGATGAAGTTAAATGTGGTAGCTAGCGGCTCTGCTTTTGAAGCTGCTGCACACGAAGATTGTCGGAGAGACTTTAACAACAGTTTTCGGACAATGGGGAAAGCCCAGATTGGTCGCATAGAAGTGAAGAAAACAAATGCGCTATCGGAAAGATCAATGGCAGCGATGTATTTGGACCAGGAACCGTGGTCACTCGTGGTACGAAACCGGGTGGGTATTGGGAAAGATGGGTGGTCCTAACGGGCAGTGGCAGCTGGACTAATTACCACTATGTCACAGCCGCCTTTCACCCGCACAGCCGCACATGTTCACCGTGATGACAGGCATGAAAACTTTGCGCAACAGACTGGTATTTATTGCTGCAGTCGTGGTTCTGTCATTATCGAATTCGCTGGCCAATTCGCTCTGCGTCTTGTCCCCCCGCAGTGCCGCAAGAGCGACCCTGGCTTTGAATTCTGAGTTATACTTCCGACGTTTTCCCTTGGTTTTTTAGTCATTTTGGGAGATACTTAACTAGTCTAAACTAGCTTAGGCACCTGTCCAGTTTTTGGGGAGTAGCTCTGTATTTTAAGCTGGGTTGCGTGAGCCGTTAGAAGTCCTTCTAGAGCACTGGCAGTGCCTCATTTTTCGCAGCCAGAGTCTCTGCCGTCTGCTCGAGACGGCGTGCTTTGCGTTTGATTTCGCTGGTGTTCGTCACCCCTTCTTCTCCGTCACCCCTTTTTCTATGGCTAACTTTTGTTCATGGATGACCATCAGATTATGCGCCCCCCGTTTAAGATCTGATTGACAGCACACGGCATAAAAAAACCGCCCGGACCATTGCTGGTCCGGGCGGTGCATTAGGGTGCTGATTGGGCGTTGGGCTTGGGGGCAGAATGCCCCCGCCACATTACATCATACCGCCCATGTCTCCGTGGTCGTGGCCGTGGCCGCCGGCATCGGCTTTCTTCTCAGGGAGTTCCGTGATTAGGCACTCGGTGGTGAGGAGGAGGCCGCTGATGGAGGCGGCGTTTTGGAGGGCGCTGCGGGTTACCTTGGTAGGGTCCACTACGCCGCTAGCGATGAGGTCTTCGAAGACTCCGGTGGCGACGTTGTAGCCGATGTTGCCGGTGCTGTTCTTGACTTTTTCGACGATCAGAGCGCCTTCGACTCCGGCGTTGGCGGCCAGGGTGCGGAGGGGGGCTTCGATGGCGCGGCGGACGATGTCGGCTCCGGTGGCTTCATCACCTGTTAGGGCGAGGCTATCCAGGGCTTTCTGCGCGCGGATGAGGGCGGTGCCGCCACCAGGGACGATACCTTCTTCCACGGCTGCACGGGTGGCGTGCAGGGCGTCTTCTACGCGGGCTTTCTTTTCCTTCATTTCCGTTTCCGTAGCAGCACCCACGTGGATGA
>JAYVOP010000143.1:0-1818 GCA_043757865.1 Verrucomicrobiales bacterium
GAGGGTGGCCATGATCTCATGGAGCCGGGGCCAAACTCGACTGTGAATCAGCATTGCATGCCAGTCCCAGGATTGGCCAGTCAGCCGAACTACCCCGCCTCCAATGTATTCCGGCGGCTCCAGAAACGTGCAGCCGAATTGAACGATGTCCCAATCGTCGGGCACAGCCAATTGCTCCACCCGAGCTAGGAAGTCTGGTAGAAGAATCACATCATCTTCAAACACCAACACCGCTTCAGCCCCAGCCTTGCGCGCCGCCCGCCATCCCAGCCGATGCGATGCCGTGCAGGCGCGGTTCCCCACATGATTGTGCCACACCCTATCGGATACGTTCAGCGCATCCACTGCCACCAGCCGCTCAACCCTCAGCCCTGCCTTACGGAACTGACTCCATGCCCGCAGCTTACGGTCAGGACGGCGGTCTAGGTTCAGGCATGTAACGTAAGTATTCGGCCCAATCATGGCACTAACCCCTGGTTGATTTTGCCATCCTCAAGGTCTTTGACGCAGGATGCCAACAGTTCCGTTTGGAATGCGCTGGGTTTCAGATTTTGGAACCACATCCGGGCGGCTTGTGGATCAGATTCCATCCAACCTAGGAGTTGATCTTTCACATAACTTTTGGCTCCGGCCTTATCCCGCCCACTTTCCCCCGTGCGCTTGCCCACCACTTCTGGACCCACTAGTTGCCCCAATCTTCGATTTAACGCACCCCAAAGGGCATTCCCATTTGGATCAGCCGCAGCCACTTCCCGCCAAGCGCTTTGATAGAGCAATGCATTTTCTGGTGTGATCGTGGCGAATTCTTTTAGCATTACTGCGGAGCGCGCCTCTTCGCTGGAAGATGCCAACATTGGCAGCAGCTTTGCTTTCAATTCCAGCACCAACGGGTCGATTATTTTTGCAGGAGCAGACGCTTTTGGTGGATTCGCGTTCCCGTTCTGCGGCTGCGGAGGCGCTAATGCCTCTGATGACGCCACCACTGCTGGTTTAAAACACCAAACACAAAGCCCACCCACGCAGGCACCGATTAATGATAGAATAACAGTTCTCATAAGGTTTCAATCAGACGAACCTCCTCAGTTGGAGGCTTCTCAGTTACCATGTAAGCCGCCATCGCCCGGTCCAGTTCTTCAATAACATCCAAGAACCGCGTCTGCCGCCCGTTCTGATCCCAACAGGTTTTGATGCTCGGATCGATTTCGGATCTCCCGGGTGCCTGCCATGCCAGGAAAGGATAAGCCGCGTAAACCTTGAGTTCGGCGTGCAGAGAGGAAATCAAATTATCAATCGCAATCGGCCCCTTGGTCGCAGACCGCACCCGCCTACTGTGGGGTACACAGAGCCGATGCAGCCTTGGCAATATATCCACTCTAATGAGCATCGCATGAGTGCTCCAAGTCGTATCCGTAATCCGCACCACTCCAGGTGCCACAATGGCAGGCAGCTTGCGGATGGTGCATCCCAGGTAAATGATTTGCCAATCATCTGGAAACTCGAGTTGGCGTAGCCGCTCACCGAAATCTCGACACAGCATCACATCATCCTCAAACACACAAACCGTTTCCGCTTTTGCGCGGTGGGCTGCCCGCCAAGCCAACCGATGTCCAAGCGCACAAGCTCTGGCTCCTTTGTTTCGCCATCCGCGGGCCTCTTGGACGACGGCGGAATCTGGAGCCGAGAGGCGCATCGCTTCGAAACCCGCCCGTCGGAATTGATTACTTGCTGCAATACGTAGGTCCGGGCGTCGATCTAAATTAATAAAAATCACTTTAGAATTCTCTATGGAGAGCATCTGCACTTTGCAAGTGGTTGGCC
>JAYVOP010000144.1:0-24931 GCA_043757865.1 Verrucomicrobiales bacterium
ACTTCCAAAATAGGCTTCCACTTGCATCAAAAGCGGCTGGTGTTGGAGGCGGAAGCGGGCTGCTTCAGCATCCCAAATTTCTCGTGGAGCCGCACGCAGGCGGACGTTCATTTGCCGCCAGTCATCTTTGATTGCGCGAGCTACCGCTAAGTGGGCTTGGCGTTTGCTTGGATCTTGCTGCAACCCTGACGGGCCAGATGGAATGGGGAAAGGCGGAGGAGCCGGGACGGGATGGGCCGCCTGACTCTCAGCGGGTGGCATAGAGGGGGCATACTTGGCCTCTACCTCCCCAGATTCACTGGAGGCTAACTGATTTGAGAGGGGGGCTAACAAATAGCATTAGGAGGAATATCAGCAGCCCACAGACACTGACCCACAGACGTGGATGTTTTGTGAATGATTTACGAAAATGCTGCCAAGTTAAGTTGCTCATATTAACGACCGGGAAGTAGTTCGGATCTGCTAGGCTTGCAAATTAAGATTAAGAAAATTTCACCGCAAGCCCATTGGATGCTGGGCTTTCCAAGCTGCACAGGGCGAGGGGGGGACGGAGGTGAAAGGTGGTGCTGCCGGATTTCAATCCAGGTAAACGAACTCATTCAAGTTCAGGAGCACGAGGCAGACGCGTGCGAGGGCGGTGTCTGGACCCGTGTGATGGGTGTCGAGATTGGTGGCGTGGAGTTTCACTAGCTCTGCTACTTCGGCAGGGCGGGGAGGGCGTTGGAGGACGAGGCTGAGGCCGTGGGTGAGTTGGGCGGGGAGATCGCCCGGATGAGCCTGGGATAAGCGTTGGGCCAGCACGTGGGCTTGGTCATCGAGAAATTTACTGTTCAGGAAATTGAGCGCTTGGGTGGGCACGGTGGTGGCGAAACGCACGGGGCACGGGTTGTCGGTATCGGCTTGATCGAAGTCCGTGAGCAGTGGATTGGCGATGCTGCGTTTCGAGCGCAGGTAGATGCTGCGGCGGGTGACCTGATCCGGCGGAGAGGTGCCCCACGCGCTGGCTCCGTGGGAGGACGTGGCTAGGACTTCCGCTGGCAGCTCGGCAAAGAAACTTTCTCCACCAGTGGCTAAATTGAGATTTCCACTGACGGCTAGGATGGAATCTCGGATCTCCTCACTGCTCAGCCGTCGCATGTCGAAGCGCCACCAGAGGCTGTTCGTAGGATCACTGGTCGGCAAGTCTGGGCCGTAGCGCGCGGCCTGCTGGTAGGCGTGGCTGCTCATAATGAGACGATGCAGGTATTTCAAACTCCACCCATGCGCGATGAAGTCTGCGGCTAGCCAGTCGATCAACTCCGGGTGCGTCACCCCGCTGCCCAGCTTCCCCCAGTCGCTACTACTCGCACACAGCCCACGGCCAAAGTGCCATTGCCAGACGCGATTCACGATCACCCGAGCGGTGCGTGGATTCTGCGGGCTAGCGAGCCAATCCGCCAGCGTGCGACGGCGGCCACTGGAGTTCGGACGAGCCACGGGCGCGGCTTCGGGGCTCTTAAAGACCACGGGAAATGCTGGCCCCACCTTTTCCCCTAACACGTGAGGATTCCCCCGCAAATGGATGAAGAGATCCGGCGGATTCGTCCCCTGCTCCACGGCTATCTGCGCGCGGAGTGCCTGAGGGTCCACGGGCACGGCTTCTGGCTCGGGGGCTTGTTTCTTGAGCAGCTTGACATAGCGCTCCAGTTGTTTAGGCGGGAATATTTCCGTCCCGCGTTGCGCCATGAGATCCGCGATGCTAGCATCTCCCACGCTGAGGCCCGCGTCGATGAATTGCCCACCACCGGTCTCTAGCACGTGGATGGCGAGCACGTTTTTGCCTGTTTGCAGTGCGGCTAGGGCATCACTGTCCAGCGGCAAAGTCACGTAGTCCCGCAGGAAGCCACGGAGTTGTTTTATCATGCGTCCGTTGAGGTAGATCTCCACGTCCTCATCATGGTAAATGGTGAGGTTGAGCGCAGTGGGAATTTCGGTTAGTTGGAAATAACCCCGCAGCCATATATGGGGGGTGATCCACTCCGTGCGCACCATGCCGCCAGGGATGCTCTTAGCGCGTCCGAACCCCGCTGGGCCTTGCTTCCAGTCTGCTTGCTCCTCGGGATTATAGCCCGGCTCTGGCCACTGATCGGAGGGTTTGGTCAAGGTGTAATCCCACGTTTGTGGCCGGGTGCGGGAGTCTGGCAGCAGCACTTTATCCAGGTCTGGCGGCAGCGGCACCTGCTTCTCTTTGAAGAAACGTTGCCGGGCGCTTTGCTGAAATTTCACTAACAGGGAGGTCATTTCTTGGTCGAACGTCCGCTCGTTAGGGCTGGGAAATTTTCCTCTGGGCGGCAGTTTCCCTAACCGCTGCTCTGACTGGGTGAGGTCCCGGATGCGTCCGTCACCAGAGTAGGGCGTGAGCCCGTGCATGAAGGCCATGAAGCTGTAGTAGTCCTTTTGTAAAATGGGATCGGCCTTGTGATTGTGACAACGCGCGCAGCCCAGCGTCATGCCGAGGAACGCCTCGCCCGTCACGCGCACGTTATCGTCTAGCACATCATAACTATGCTGGAGGCGGTCTGCGGGCTCGTCGTCCCATTGCATCAGATTCCAATAGCCCGTGGCGAGTAGACTGTCGGTGGTCACGCTGTCTAGCTCATCGCCCGCGATCTGTTCGCGGACGAAGGCATCATAAGGCTTGTCGGCATTGAGGCTGTCGATGACCCATTGCCGGTAGCGCCAGATCTCGCCTTTGAGGTTGTCCCGCTCATAGCCGTTGGACTCCGCATAGCGCACAAGGTCCAGCCAATAGCGCGCATATTTTTCTCCATACTGTGGGCGGGCTAACAACTCATCTGTGAGTTTGGCGAAGACTTGCGGATCTTTGCTATTCACAAAGGCGCTCACTTGCTCCGGCGTGGGCGGCAGGCCAGTGAGATCGTAGTAGGCCCGCCGAATCAACGCTACAGGCGGGGCGGACGGTGAGAAGCGGAGGTGCTGGGAGGTCAGTTTTTCTAGCAGGAAGGCGTCGATGGGGTGGCTGGCACCGTCGATTTTTGGGGGCGTTAGTGGATGCAGCGGCTCATATGTCCAGGTGTTTTCCGGGCCTTTTTTCTGCACCCCAATGTCTTCCGCCGCGGCTACAGATTTGTTTTCATCTTCCACCGTCCACGGCAATCCTTGCTGTGCCCAGTCTTGTAAAATTTGCCGATCAGCATCGGCTAGCTTTCCCTTCGGCGGCATTTTTAAATGATCGTCATCATAGCTCACGGCCTTGAGGAACAGGCTCTCCAACGGCTGAGCAGAAGAGAAGGCTGGACCGTGTTCCCCGCCTTGGAGCAGGCCCCGGCGGCTGATGAGTTGCAGCCCGCTCTTTACTTTGACGTGCCCGGCGGCGTTCGCCTCGCCACCGCCATGACATGAGTAGCAATGCTGCACTAGCAACGGCTGGACGCGCGTGGTGAAGAAGGAAATCTGCTCAGGGGTAAAGGGCACGTGCTCCCCCGGCTCTGCCGCTAAGGCAAATCCGAGCGGCAACAAAAGAACGAGGAAACGATGGCGCATGAAAGCGGAGCCTCGCGTGGAGGAGGCCTGGAACAATGGCTTTCTCATCCGAAAATGCGCCCTGCGGACTACCTTTCCTTCTCGAAGGCGGCGGCTTCTTTAGGGAAGGAGGTGCGGAACTTTTCCAGGAATTGGCTGGCCTTGTCCGGTTGCTGGTTTTTGCGGAAGATCAGCACGAGGCGGCGGTAGGCGTCCATGGCTAGCTCGTCGTTGATGAGCTGGGTGGTAAGCACGAAATTATTGGCGGCCTCTTCATCGTTGCCTCGCGCGGCTTCCACTTCGCCTCGGAGGAAATAGAGGCGGGATTCATTGATGTCTTGAGTGTGGAGGAGCAGGCCCGCATCGGCATCCGCCTTGGCGGCATCATATTTCTTGAGGGCGAGGTGGGCTTTGCCATGGAAGAGGTAGGTCTTGGCCTTGGTGTCTGAGGCGAGATCTTTGCCGAGGTCTAGCAAGGTATCCGCGCTCTTGATGCTGCCATCGAAGTCTCCGGCGTTGAGTTGGGATTCGGCTAGTTGGAACCAAGTGATGGGGCGTAATTCCTTGCTCTGGGCGGAGGTTACGGCTAGGCCAAGATACTTGGCGGCTGCCGGATAGGTCTTTTCCGCATAGCGGCGGCTGCCGAGGTATTCAAGGATGCGGCCATTGATGGGCAGCTTGGGATTGCTCTTTAAATAGGTATCCACGGCGGTGCCCAGCGCGTCCACGTCTTCTAAGTAAGTAAGGGCGACGATGATTTTGATGGAGGCGTCCTCAACATTTTCCGGGAAGAGCTTTTGGGCATCCCTCAGGGGCTCTAGGCATTCTTTCCACTTCTTGAGGCCATAGAGTCCGGTTCCGATCCAGAACTTGCACTCGCCTTTGTATTTGGTGGTGGGGTAGTGCTCTAGCATGGCGGTGAGTTGCTGGATCATGCCCTCGTAGTTCTTATCATTCCCCCGCAGGTAGCCACTGAGGAAAAAGGCCTCTTCCGCCTCCTTGGCGTCGGCGTAATTTTGCACGATGGCATCGAACTCCTTGATGGCATTGGGCACATCTTTCAATTCTAAATAGCAATTAGCGCGCCGGACGAGCGCCTGGGGGACGAGCGGATCTTTGGGCACTAAATTGATGAATTGCGTGAGGCTATCAATGGCCTGGGTGTTCCAGCTATGTTTGGCATCGGAAGCAACGGAGCTGACGCCTAACATAGCCTCTGCCCAGCCTTTGCGGTAGAGCATGGAGGCGCGGAGTTCGGCTGCGATCTTCTCAATGCGGATGCCGACGTAGGATTTGGCGGCCTGCTCCCACTTCTGTTTGGCGAAGCAGTCTTCGGCCCGCATGAGGCGGGCCATGTCCAGGAACTCGCTTTTGGGATCGGACTGTTTGAGACGGTCGATGAACTCTTCCGCAGCGTTGTCCGTGCGGGGATCTTTGAGTTTATAGAGGCAGACGAGTTTGCGATACTCGGCCTCGCCTGCATCTTTGCTGTCAGGAAAATATTGCTGGACCATGCCGTAGTAGTCGATGGCGCGGGCGTATTGTTCCTGCACGCGGTGGGCATTGCCGATCATCAACAGGAGCTGCGGCTGGGATTCGGGGCTGACGTCTTTGATGTTCAGATTCCGTCCGGCTTCGGTCACTTTGCTCCATTGCTCTTGGGCGTAGGCCGCGCGCACGAGTCCGAATTTGGCTAACGAGACCCATTTTGGATTGGGGCCGCTGAGTTTGTTCACGCTCTCGAAATAGGGGATGGCTTCCTTGTTTTTACCAAGGTCGATGGAGGTGAGCCCAGCGCTGACGGCGGCCTCGGCCTTGACATCCACGCTGGCAGAATCTTTGACTAACTTTTCAAAATGCCCCAGGGCTAGCGTCTTTTTGTTGACGCTGAGCAGGTAGTTAGCCACTTCCAAGAGGGCCTTATCTTGAAAGACCGCAGAGGTGCTGCCCCCGCCCGTGACTTTGGCGGTGGACTCAAAGGCGGTCTGGGCTTCGGACGTTTTGCCGGCTTCTTTCAAAGCCGCACCTTGGTAGTAGCGGTATTGGACTTGGTCGTCCGGTTTGACCGCGTTGGTGGCTGCTAGGCCGAAGAATGGGGCCGATTCGGCTACCAGGGCTTTGCGCTCAGCAGGGTTACTAGCACTCATGCCCGCGTTGTATTTCAGCGTGCCCAGGCGGGAAGCGGCATACGCAAGCCAGATGCCCGTCTTGAATTTCTTGATCGTCTGTGCGTAGGCAGCCATCGCCTCGTCCGCTTGATTCAGGCCTAGGTGGCATTCTCCTTTGAGCGTCCAGGCGGCATCCAGGTGCTTGCCCTTGGGATAGGCTTCGAGGTATTTGCCAAACTGCTCTACGCCTAGATCGTGGGCCTTTCGCTTGTAGAGCATGTAGGCGTAATTAAAGAGATCTTCTTCCGGCGTTGAGGATGGTTTGCCTTCCTTCGGGCCCCCTTCCGTGGCTTTGGGAGTGGGCTCCTCAGCGGGATCTTCGGCCACGGGGCGGGCCTTGGGCGCGGGAGGTTCTTGCGCCTGCGCCCAGGGCAGGGCGGTAACGCTGAGCAAGGTCCAAAGGAGGACCAGAAGGGGGGGCAGTTTCATGCGGCGGATTAGGAGACCAAGGGGCGGGGGAAGCTAGGAAAAAATTTCAAGGTTTGGCTGTGGGGGCCTGGGAAGCAAAGGAGACGTGGTAGAGCCCGACCTTGCGACAGGTATCCAGGACATTGAAAATGTGCTCATAGGCAGCGGTCTTGTCTCCACGGACGACGATGGCTTGCTTTAAATTGACGGCGGCAATGGTGGACAGCAGCGCGTGCAGTTGGGGGAGGCTTTTCTCCGCTTGGTTGACCACTAACGTGCCATCCCCCCGCACGTTGATTACGATCTGGCCTACGTCTTGGAGGGCTTTGTCCGTGGATTCACTGGCGGGCACGGAGATGTTTACCTCCGTCTCCATGCGGCTCATGCTAAAGGCCACCACGAAGAAGGTGATGAGGATAAAGAGCACGTCCATCAGCGGGACGAGGTAGTCCACGGGGCTCTCTTCGATGTGTTGCTGCGAGCGAAATTTCATGAGGCTTGAAGCGTGGGGGCTTAGCCCAGATCCCGACTGCGTGCAGACTTCAAAGGAACCACCGTGCGATTGGCCGCAGCGGCTGCCGCAGCGGCCGTCACGCGTTTATACTGGGCTGCTAACAGCGCCATGATGTGGGTGGACGCGGCCTCCATTTCACTAATCAAAGCGCTCACACGGCCACGATACAGGGAAAAGACCACGACGGAGGGGATGGCGATGAAGAGGCCCGCGGCGGTATTCAGCAAGGCCTCGGACACGCCTCCGGCAAATTTCAACTGGGCCGCCAGCATCTTTTCTTGAGAGATCTGCGCGAACTGTTTGATGATCCCGAACACCGTGCCCAGCAGGCCGATCAACGGAGCCACCTTGCCGATGTCCGCCATGTAAGCGATCCGCTGCATCAGCACACTCGCTTGGCGCTGGCCCTCTGCTTCAGTCACTTCCCGCACTTCATCGAAGGTGGCAGTGGGATTCTTCGTGGCGAAGTCTAACGTCTTCTGCGTGATCTGCGCGATGCATTCACTCCGCCGATTACACACTGCCAAGAGCCCCAGGTAATCCTGCTTCCGAATCAGGGCATCTGCCGTCTTCATAAAGCTATCACTCACCACCGCACCGCGTCGCAGCGTTAGGATGTAGTAACCGATGAGGGCCACCATCACCACGCTCAAGACGGCTAGCACATACAGCGTGGGGCCGCCTTTCTCGAACATTTCACGAAAAGCCATCCCCCCCTGGTCCACGGCGGGAGCCGCAGGCACAACGGGAGCAATAGCTTGTGCGAGCAAGGATGAAGGAGATAAAAATGCAGTGAGGACAGTCCCGAGGAAAAATTTCATAATGCGTAAGGTGCGGATCGTAAGCGGCCACGTGTAAAGTGCAAGGTTCGGAATGCACAAAGCACCTCGCCCAGCCAGAGTGGCTATAACGGGACGCCTTGCCGGGATCTTGCGTGGAAACGCTGCGTCTGCGTAAAGCCGCACGCCTTGGCGAGGCCCACCGCCTCCGCAAATGACCGCCCCACGTCCTGCGGTGCATGGGCATCACTAGAAATCACTAACGGCACCCCCGCCTCTGCCGCCAACTCCAGGAACTCCCGAGCAGGATACATTTCCTGCACTTGCTTATAAAGGCCCGCCGTGTTGATCTCAATGGCCACGCCCGCATCCACCACCGCCTGCACCGCTGGCTCATAGAACCGATGCAGATCCCCTGGGGGCCGATGCCCAAATTTCTTCACTAGATCCGGATGCGCCATGACATCGAACCGCCCACTGCGGGCCGCCTTGCCAAACAAATCCCAATACCGCGTCCACGTCTCCTCCACCGGACGATCCGAGAAACGATGCACCAGCCCCGGATCATCCACCGCCCAGTCATCCAAATAATGCACACTTCCGATCAGATAGTCCCACGGGGCCAGCTCCGCCAGCGCATCCATCCAGGCTCCCCCGTGCTCAAAGAAATCCACCTCCAATCCCAGCCGAATCGGCAACTGCGGCACCGCCATCCGCGCCTCCTCCACCCACTCCACGTAGCGTGGCAGCTCCTCCGCTAGCATTCGCCAATCATCATGGTATTGTGGCAACGGACTGTGATCCGAAAAACCGATCTCGGGCACCCCGGCAGCCACCGCCTGAAGGGCATAGAGCAGCGGAGCGCCTTCCGCGTGCCGACAAAGCGGCGTGTGCATGTGGTAGTCAGCAGGGAGGGGAATCATGGGAGCATTTAACCACAAAAGACCTGGGGCACGAAAGGTGTGCAAGGATAAAAGATTACCTTAGTGGCTGCGATGGATGAGCAGGAGTTTGCGGAAGCATCGCCCTTCGCACGTTGGGAAGCGTGGTAAACGCGCGCAGCACCAGCGCGGCGGACTGCAAGTGTCCCCGCTCCTGCTTACCGGGCCAGCGTTTTTAGGACGGCGGCGGTGGGCTGAGGGAGGAGCGCTATTCTCATCAACCTGGAGGATAATGGTGGCAATACCGATCTTCCCGCTGGCAAGCCAGCGGGGGAAAGCGGTGGCAAGCCACCGCAGTCCAAGGAGCCTGCGGCCCGGAAGGTAGAGCCTGCGGCCCGCTCGGTGGCGCAGCCACTTTGGAGCGAGGGCAAAACGGGAGCGAGGGCAAAACGGGCCAGTCCTACGGCACACCTGCGGAAGTTGATTTCCCATAATTTCAGCGCGCAGTTTCCGGTATGATGAGAAAGCCCCGCGTTTCATTTGTAAGGCCCTTGCCTGCGGCACCCTGAGAATACTGCTGTCCACCATGGAGTTGTCCGTTGTGTGGCTGGGGCGTTTTTGCTGGTGAGGATGCCGGAATGGGTGCCTCGTAACCTGCTCTCTGCTCAGCAGGTGAGGGAAATGCCCATTTGTTTATTTGGTGACGATGCGTTTCATCAGCGCCCTGCGGTAGTTGAGGATGCCGCCGCACATGGAGGTGGCGAGGAGGTCGCGATACTCAGGGGTGTTGATCTTGGCGCATTCCTCGGGGTTGGAAATGAAGCCGCCTTCAAAGAGGATGCCCGCGCGCTCTAGGCCGGTGAGGACTGTCCAGCGGGCGCGTCGGATGCCGCGGTCGATGCATTTTACCTTGAAGAGCACCATGGCGTGGACGGCGGTGGCCAGGGCGATGTTCTCCGCATCCCGGGTGTTGCCGAGGTTGATGGCGGCATCACTCAGGAGGTTCCGTTGGTCCGTGGAGGCGGTGCCGGAGGGGGATAGGGCATACGTTTCCACGCCCGTGGCGCTGCTGGCCCCGGAGTTGTAGTGCCAACTGACGAAGATGCATTTTTCCGTCTTGTTGGCCAGGGAGGGGCGCTCCGTTTTGGGGATGAAGGTGTCATCGCTGCGGGTGAATTTCACTTTGAGCCCAGCCGCGGTGAGGAGGCGGCTGAGGCGGGTGACGGAATCCAAGGTGTATTCCTTTTCCCAGACTTTGAGGAGGCCCTTGGTGCCGGAGTCTTGGCCGCCGTGGCCCGCGTCGAGGATGACGGTATCGAAGACGATGGGGTTATTAATATAGGCGGGGCGGATGACGGGGTCCAGGAGCTTGGCGAGGTCTAAGCGGGACAAGAGGGTGAGGCCATCCCGCTCTAACACCGGGTAGCTGAGGCAAAATTTGACATTATTTAAATAAAGTTCGTCGGAGTCCACGGACGCCTTCATCTGTAAGGCCGGGGAGCGCAGCCAGATGTGGCGGCCATCCCGCTCCAGGCGGCTGAAACGGTAGAAGGTGGCCACATCCTTGAGGGAAATGTAGTCTCGCTCGTTGATGGTGAGGACTTTCCAGTCGAAAGCTGGCGTGGTGGCGGCCCGGCCGGAGGCTGCCGCTAGCCAAGCGCCAGCCGTGGCTAAGCCAGCGATGCGCAGGAAGGCGCGACGGGGCACGGGAGTGTCCAGGGCGAGGTCGAGGGTGGTGAGGCGCAGGGGTTGCATCGGCCAGGGAGCGGCGGGAGATGGGAAATTTACCGAGATTTTTTCTTGGCGGCAGCTTTTTTCGCGGGAGCGGCTTTCTTGGTAGTGGCCTTTTTGCGAGCGGCTTTGGCTTTGGGGACGGCCTTGGGGCTGTCGCCAAATTTCCAATCGGGAGGGGCTTTGATGCCGATGCTGGTCCATTTCGCACCATTGGCAATCCAGGTGCGACGCCATTCCGCTGGGGTGATGCCACGGTCGTCGTCGTCCACGCCATATTGATAGCCGCAGGACGGGCAGATCTCGTAGGAGCCGCCGCCGCTGGGGGCGTGGGGAGGGAGTTTGAGTTTGGGGTAGGAACAGACGAGGCAGGTGTGGGTCATGGCGGGGGAGCGGGGGGAAAGTTAGGGTTTGGCCGGGGCGTGGCGGAGTCGGACGGGCTTGCCTGGTTGGCGGGTAAAGTAGTCGCCACTGTTCGGTTTGAAGAAGGTCTTGGTGGTGAAATCTCGGTTATAGGCCGCAAAGGTGTGGGTCTTGCCCTCCCAGACACGGATCGTGCCATCGGTCTCGTCTAATTTAGCGGCTAGGCCTTCGTCCATCGCCCGCTGGAGGAAGAGCCAAGCCTTAGCGGCATAGGTGTCAACGTCCTTAGCCGCAAAATCCCCGCCGTGTCGGGTGAAATGATCGGCTAGCGAATAACGATCCCCCCAGGTTTTCTTGGTCGGCGGAGCGGTGTAAGTGGCCGAGGCGACGGGGGCGGGCGGGGGAGCTGGCTTTGGCTGGGCGACAGATGCAGCACCTTTCGGAGGAGTGCCTTTGGTGGTAAAGGCGCCCGTTTGCAGCAGCTTCTTAGCCGTGCCGATGGTATAGAAATACTGCGTGCCGGGCAGCAGCGCATTGGCCTCCACCTGATGTTTCACGCCCACATCGCCCTCCACATGGCGGAGCAGCGCGTTCTGATTCAAGCCAAACTTCAGTTGCGTGCCGCATTCCGTGTCCGTGGCCCATTTCACGGTGGCGCTGGTTTCCTTCACCGTGACGACGGGAGCCTCGCTGACCACAGCGGCCCGCAGTCCTCCGCTCCAAAGGGAGAGCAGGGTGGCGAGGGTGGAGATTAATCGCAGGTTTTTCATGGGCCGGATACTAACTCGCCCCCAGGCAGTCACAAGAAACATTTTCCACCGCCTTAGGAAATCGTAAAGCAGACCCAGCTGGATCTGCTTTACCATTTGGCTAGTAGGTTACAGGCTAAATCAACTGATTTTCCAACCGCCGGACTTCCCGCTGGAGGCGGTGGCCTTGTCCAGTTTATTATCCCCCGTCATACCTAGAGCTGCTCGAACTGATGCTAATTTGAGAAGCGATTGGACTCATTTTAGGGTTGCCCGGCCGTAAAATGGCTCATTTTCAAAAACTCCCTCAAGAATAAAACGTAATTTTGTTAAACATCATGTTATCCACACTGGTTTCAGTTAAGATAATATCAGAAATACTCGTTGATTCTAGTGGGTATATCTGCTATGCCAGCAAGACTATCTGCCAAATCCGAATTTTAAAAACAACGAGCCATTTTCCAAGTTATGAAAACGACATTTTCAGCTCATTACGTCGCCTCATCAGTTCGAGCGTTGGCGCTCTTTCTCGCTGGTGCCGCTGGACTCTCATTGAGTAGTTGCCGTCTGCCATCAGATGCCAGTCGCTCGTTGCAGACGACGGGGATGTTTGGTAGTCACGAGCCGCAAACAAAATCCTTGGTGGAGACTCCCGTGGCACCTCCAATCCTCAGGGTTGCTCCTGACACTTGCCCCCTAGCCGAGGTGGCCCCTGGCCGGATGAATTGCGTGTTCAGCCCCCACGTGGCTGGCCACCAATTGGTGAATGTGGAGGGTTTCGCCCCCGGGGCGCAGGTGCGCTGTCCCTACACTGACAAAACCTTTTTGGTGCCAGACTTCAAAACCCTCCGCATCAGCCCCGCGGCGCTAAGTTATACCGAAGTACCACTCCGCAACTTTGCCTTGGCGGAAGCTTTCACCAAAATTCCCTACCGTCCGCAAAAACTCAAGGACAGCGATCCCGTGGCCATTATCAAGCGGCTCGGACTAGACGTATTTGCCCTCGATCCCGCGATTCCATCCACGAACATGGGGCCTCTGGGCAGCCTGCCTTTTGCCCAAAACGTCCCTGGGCAACCGGGAATGGTTTACAGCCCGTTTGCGCGGCATAGCCAGTTAGTTGATGTGGCGGGACTGATGCCAGGAGTGGAAGTAACCTGCCCCTATTCAGGGCAAATTTTTCGAGTACCCGCCCCGCTACCGATCACCGCCTCCATCCATTAGGAGATCAGTTTTTTTGCTTCTTGTCGAGCCCCTGCTGCGCTGATAGAACGCGGGGAACATGACTCTGTCCTCCTTCTCTTGGAGCGCCCTCGCTTGCTGCTGGATGACCAGCTCTGCAGCGGTCTCCACCCTCAAAATTTCTGTCAACTCCACCACCCGCCAGACGGCCCCGGAGGTGGAGGCGAAACTATGCCGCAGCCCATGTCTATGTGGATGAAGTGGGGGTGGAAAGCGTGCCCTTCACCATCTTCTTCGATCCCCAAATGGTGGGCGTGGAAAAATGTGAGGGCTGGACGAATCTGAATCGTCGCGCGCGGGCTGGCTTGGATGCAGATGTGGATGGCGTGGAGGATGGAATTAAATTTCCCAATGGCAATAACATCGCCAGCGGCAGCGATGCGCACTATTTCAAGCCTTACCTGATGACGCCCATCAGCGGCGGCTATCTCTTGACGCTCAATGCCACCACCACCGGAGCCTATCGACTCAGCGTCCGTTGGCGGCTGGCCGCGGACGCTGCGGGCACGTGGCGTTGGGATGGCGCGGAAATGGCTAACGGCTATTCTAAGCGCGACTATGCCATTATTGTTTCCCCAAAAAGTGTAGTATGTCCGTCTATGAACTTAATGCACTGAACATGGAAGCCGAAGGCACCACCGAGGCGCAACGCAGCATGGTCGCGGATCTGTGGGATGGGCCGGGAGCCACGCGGGCTCCGCGTTGGAATCTCAACTACGCCAAAGGTTTATGCGTGAACTGGTTGTGGTTCCAGCCAGGGCATCCGTATGGCATCCCGTGGCGGCATCTCAGCGCTGCGGATATCAACAACCTTCAAGCGGGCGCAGGTGCCACCACCAAGCTCTGGAACGGCGGGGTCAGCTATGATAATGTCAACTATGCCTACGCGCTCGGCAGCCCTTATGCCGTGAAAAATTTCTTCCAGATCGATCCGCATCTCAGCAAAGCGAACACCCGCGCAGCGGCCATGCAAGAGTTCCAGGACTTCATGGCCCCAGCAGATGCGGGTGGGACGAACACCATGAATGTGATGCTCGATGCGCCTTTTAATCACGGCCTGGACAACGTGGAAAGTGCCGCCAGTCCTACGCTCATCGTTTACCGACTCAACCCCACAGGCGACTTCGATAACGATGGCCTCAGCAACCTGGACAAGGACACCGCCGGGACCAATCCCTTGGATGGCACCTCCAAATTCATTGTCCTCACCGTGGCGCGCGTGGGCGGTGGCTATCAATTCACCGTGCCCAGCGTCATTGGCCGCACCTCCACACTGAAGAGCCGCACCGATCTAACAGTTGGAATAACGAAGACGACGCAAGCGTGATCAATGCTCCCGGCACCGGCAGTAACCTCGTGCTAGTGATCTGAATCCCACCAGACCTCGGGAATTTTATCGCGGCTAGGTGACGAAGCCCTAGCTTCCTCCTGGCCGCAAAATTAGCCGATTGCCGGGGACGGAAAATTATCCTAGGGCATGCCGCATGAAAGTAAAAGTGCTGCGGATGTCCTTGCTCGGCTGGGCGCTCGGCGGGGTGCTCGTGGGCATCCCGTGGGGCTACTGGACGCCTGTGCCTGCGGTGGTTAGTGCGCCTGCCCCGGTGCCTGTGGAGGTACCGCCCGCACCGCGCGCAGTGCCCGCATCGCGCGCAGTGCCTGCGGCGGTGGAGCCGTCAGGGCCAGTCTATTTGAAAATGTTGCAACGCCTGCGGACAGCCTCCGTGGGGGAATTGACGGCCCTAACATCCAAGATTTTATATGATCCGCAGTTGACTCCAGCGGCTCGGGCGTTGTGGGATCGGTGGGTGGAACTGGCGGCGGCGGACGGCTATGCGCGGCTGCTGACAGGAGAGTTAGGCGGGAAAGATCACTGGGATCACGCGGCGGAGTATCTGGGGCGTTGGGCGTTAGTGGCTCCGGCAGTAGCGGTGGAAAAAATGGTCAGCATTCCCGGCCAGCGGGAGCAGCAGTTTGCCTGTGATCGGATCTCGGCGGCCCTGGCGGCTGCGCGGCCAGCAGACTTTTTCACCGTGTTAGCAGAACTCCGTAAAGGCCGCGCCACCGAGGCTTATGTGCGCAGTGCGGCCTGTTTCCTAGCCGCTGCGGACCCGGCGGCCATGCAGCGTTACCATGCGGATGAGGCGTTCATGGCCACGCAGGGAAAGGCGTTCCTCACAGGCTTCGCGTCAGGCTGGGCGCAGGTGGATGCACCAGCGGCAGCGGCTTATTTCGCAGCGCGGCCAGAGTTGCTGACGCGCATCGCAGGCGCGGAGGCCATTGCCACCCGGATCGTGGCCACGCAGCCGACGTTAGCCGCCAACGTGCTGCGCGCTGCGCCCGAGACCCAGCGCACCGAGGTGCTAGAGCGCGTGACCCAAGCCTGGGCCGCAGCGAATCCCGTGGCTACGCTGGCTTGGGTGTCAACGCATTTCCCCACCGCCACCGTAGCCCTAGCCACACGGCTGACCATCGCTAGTATCCCCACGGAGCCCGCCGCAGCGGTGGCATTTCTAGAGCGTTATCATCATTTACTAGAAGAAAATGGCGCGGTAGCGCACTGGCCCGCGCCCACGTGGACCACGGATGCGGAGGCGGGACGAGCCGCCGCAGCAGCCATCCCGGATCGAGCCGTGCGGGGGACCGTGCTGGCCATTTTTACAAATCTCCTGGCGCAACAAAATCCCGCTGACGCCTTAGCCAAACTGGCTCCGCTCAGCCCGCAGGCCCAGCAAACGGTGCGCACCACCGCGCTGGAAACTTGGGCGCAGCAAGACCAACCCGCTGCCCTAGCTTGGCTAGCCGCCCAACCGTTAGGCTCCGCACGGGATGCCGCCATCGCTGGATTGCTAGCGCATCTGGAGCCGCTAGACCCAGCGGTGGCGCTCCAGTGGGCGGTGGCTTATGCGAACACCGCAGAGCGCATCAAAGCCACCGCTGCCGTGCTCCGCCGGGCCAGCCAGACGGAGGAAAAAGCCGTGCGCTCCGCCCTCAAATCCTCCCCACTTAGCGAGGCGGATAAACTAGCCGTGCTCCAAGCGCTCAAGTTCAAACCCGTAGAGCCCTAATTTTATCGTGATGTATTATTTAATCGCCCTCAACCTCTGCCTGCTCAGCGTGTTAGGCGGAAAATGGTATGGCCATCTGCTCACGCCCCGGCCCCCGTCCCCGCCGCCGCCCGTGGTCCGGGCCGCGCCCGTCCCTTTACCCATCGTCATCCCCCGGCCCGCGCCTCCGCCGCCCCCACCAGGGCCGCCCAGCACGTGTGCCACGTTGCTGGCGAGCATCGCGTGGGAGGAATCCCTCTGGCAGTTAGCACCCAGCGCATTTCCCACTCTCTTTACCCAAGAAATGGCGCAGGCCCGCAACCGCGAGCGCCCGCTGCGCCTGCTAGCCGTGTGGGCGGAGCGGGATGAAGCGGGTCATCTGGCATGGTTAAAATCGCAGCCGCCCAGCATCGCACTGCCAGAAGTCCCTGGCTCCGTGGATCTACGCCAGGGCCTGCTAGGCTGCGTGCAGGCGTCCTCCCCCGAGCACGCGTGGACGCTAGCCGCAGAGTTTCCGGCAGAAATGGAAGCGCTGCGTTGGCGCGTGCTCGCCAGATTTCTTGAGGGCGAATTTTCCCTGACCAAACCCTTCGTGCTCGCCCATCTAGCGGATATCAACACCATGAAAAATGGCGACTTGGGAACCACCGTGGACCCACTGCGGGCGACCGATCTAGCGCTCCTGATACCCGCTGGGGAAGTGCGGAATCACGTCCTCAATGCCCTGCATGTTTTCTACGTGGAGCACCCGGAAGAGATCCGGGGAGCAGAGGATTGGTTCAACTCCTTGCCCGCGCAGAACCAATTGCTAGTGGACCGCCTCGCTCAGACCAGCCCCACCATGAAAGCCACCACCACCGCGCACCGCCAACAGCTCCAGAAGCTGTGGCACTACGCCCCGTGAGCGCTGCTCCGACATACAAAAAGCTGGCCTCAGGTTGGTTACCCCAGGCTGGCCTAACGTGGGTTCCTCGCTTGCCACTCCGGAGTCGTAACCCGCACGCGGCTGGAGCGGCGGGGGGGCGTCTGCTTGGTTAACGGTGTCCCGGACTACGACGTGGCGGAGGCAGCCAGTGGTGGTCGTTTCACTAACGAGACCTGGGCCAGTAAAGGCTGAGCCTGCACTGCTAGTAGGCTCGGGCAGTCCAGGTTGCCGTCGAGCGTGGCCTTGGCCTCCACGATCATGGGTAATATCATTGCGGCTGAGGTCCCGGGCGAAGCCCATGGTGAGGGGTTTGCCTTCGGCATAAGTCGCGCTGATGGAGTCTGGGAGGAAGGAGGTTGATGTTGAAATCCCATTCTCCAATGTGTTTGTTGATGATGAAATACGGATAGCAATCAAATTTACCAGTGCCAATATCGCGGTTCGAGGCCATAGGTAATTTAAGACAAGCCCTGGGCTGGCGCGCCTCCAAAGTCGGCTACTACGGCTCATGCCGAAACATTACACATCCAGATTGCGCACATTCAGCGCGTTGTCCTCGATAAACTGGCGGCGGGGTTCTACGATGTCCCCCATGAGGATGGTGAACATGCGGTCGGCTTCGACCATGTTTTCATCGTTCATTTTCACCTTGAGGAGTTTGCGACGTTCCGGGTGCATGGTGGTCTCGAAGAGCTGTTTGGCGTTCATTTCACCGAGTCCTTTGAAGCGGGTGATCTCCACGCCACGGCGGCCAACTTCGAGGACGCGGCTGAGGATTTCTGGGACGCTGAAGAGCGGATGCACTTGGTCTTTACCTTCGATCAGTTCAAACAGTGGCTGGTCTTGGGCACTGAAATGATCTAGGGCGAGGCCCTTTTCTTCTAACTGTTTCAGGAGCTTGGTGATGGACTTGCTTTCGTGGATTTCATACAAGCGCGCGCGGCGGCTCGGCTTGCTGGGATCAGCCTTGGTGGGTGGCGGCGGCTCTGCGCCTAGCGGCGTGCTGGCATGGCCGAAGAGGCTGAGGTCGTGGTTCTCTGCGCTGAAGTCCCGCAGGGAAATATCGTTTAAGAAATACATCATGCGCTCCTCGTTGCCTTCACGCACTTTCACCATGTGGGCGGGGAGTTCGTGGGTGTTAGGATCGCGTGCGCCTAGATACTTTTCAAAGTCGCCCCCTTGGCGGGCAATGATGTCGCTGAAACGATCTAGGCGGCTCAGGAGTGTGAGGATTTCCCGCAGTTGGGTGGAGTCCACTTCCTTTTCATCGCCCACTTTGCGCAGGCGGACTTCTTCCGAGCCCAGGTCGATGAGGATTTTCGTTAGTTCCGCGTCGTCTTGCACATATTCCTCGCGCTTTTTCCGGCTCACTCGGTAGAGCGGCGGCTGGGCGATATACACATAGCCAGCCCGCACGAGGTCGGTCATTTGCCGACAGAAAAACGTGAGCAACAGGGTGCGAATGTGGCTGCCATCCACATCCGCATCCGTCATAATGACGATCTTGTGGTAGCGGGCTTTGCCTAAATTAAAGCCGCCCTCGCCCTCGGGCCCACCGCCAATGCCCGTGCCGATAGCGGTAATCATGGTGCGGATTTCCTTGTTATCTAGCACCTTATCCAGGCGGGCTTTCTCCACGTTAATCAGCTTACCCCGCAGGGGTAAAATGGCCTGCGTGGCGCGGTCCCGGCCTTGCTTAGCAGAGCCACCCGCCGAATCTCCTTCGACAATAAACAGCTCGGATTTGGCGGGATCTTTTTCACTGCAATCCGCCAGTTTTCCTGGCAGGCCACCGCCGCCCATCACGCTCTTGCGCACGGTTTCCCGAGCCTTTCTGGCTGCTTCCCGCGCGCGGGCGGCCATGAAGCAACGCTCGACAATGCGTTTGGCGATCAGCGGATTCTCATCGAAGAAATTCGTCAGGCCTTCGTAGGTGATGGACGCTGTGACGGCTTCGATTTCGTTATTTACCAGCTTGGTTTTCGTCTGGGAACTGAAGCGCGGGTTCGGCACTTTCACGCTGATGACGCAGACCATCCCTTCGCGCACGTCGTCGCCAGTCAGCGCGGAATCCTTTTCCTTCAGGATCTTGGCGTTCTTGGCGTAGTTGTTGACTGCGCGGGTGAGAGCCCCCCGGAAGCCGGTCAAATGGGTGCCGCCGTCGGAGTTCGGGATATTGTTGGCGAAACAGAGCGTCTGCTCGGTATAGCTATCATTGTATTGCATCACGATGTCCACGAAGGCATCGTCCTCGGCAGCTTTGCCGTCGATCTCTACAGGCACGAGGCGTTTCCCACGCAGGGAAATGGGCTTTTCATGGAGCACGGTTTTGTTTTCCCCTAACTGCGCCACGAACTCAATGATCCCTTGCTCGTAGTAGAACTTTTCCGAACGGGGGCGTTCCGAACGTTCATCGGTGAGCGTAATATTGAGGCCCGGGCAGAGAAACGCCAGCTCCCGCAAACGGTGCGCGAGCATTTCAAAATTGAACACAATCGTGATCTTAAAGATCGTGGCATCCGGCATGAAGGAGATGCTAGTGCCAGTGGCTTTGGGGTCATCCAGATCTCCGATCACGGTGAGCTTCTGCGTGGTGATGCCGCGTTCAAAGGCGATGCTGTGGATCTTCCCATCGCGATACACTTCGGCCTTAAACCAATCGCTCAGCGCATTGACGCACTTGGCTCCCACGCCGTGCAGACCACCAGAAAATTTATAGGCTCCCTGACCGAATTTACCACCCGCGTGCAGGTTCGTCAGCGCCAGTTCGATGGCGGGCATGTTCACGTCTTTTTTAAACTCCACGGGAATCCCCCGACCATCATCGCGCACGGAGCAGGAGCCATCCCCATGGATATTGACGTAGATGTTTTTGCAATAACCTGCTAGGTGCTCATCAATGGAGTTGTCCACCACCTCGAAGACGCAGTGGTGCAAGCCCCGCTCATCGGGATCGCCAATATACATGCCGGGCCGATGCCGGACATTGTCTGGGAAATCGAGCTTATTGATTTGGTCAGCACCGTAGGCTTGGCTAGCATCCACGCCAGTCTCGACGGGGTTTTGGAGGTCATCATTTTCGGAGGCCATGAGGGAAAATTAGGGTTGGAAGAACGGGGTAAAATTGGTTGCCCGCATAGAAGAGATTCCCCCCCGCGTGTAAAGGGGAAAGGCACCTTCAAGCAGAAGGGGGATTCCCAGCGGGTGCAGTCCACTAGCGCACGGATTGGCCCTCCAGCGCCTTTCGCCAGCCCGGTTAAGACGTAAGGCCGAGTGAGCGGTAAGGTTGGACTCTGGCGGCTATGGAGCGGGAGCGCTTTCCAGTTCCTGCCGGAGCGCGATGGGCACGTAGCCGATCTCTAGGCCAGCGGGTGGGGTCACGAGTTGGGCGGGATCGAGATCGGCTAGTGTGCCGACGGTGGGCGGGGCGAGGTAGTCCCGATCCTTGGTCCAGGCTCGATGCAGCTTCTCCACGCGGGTTTGCATTTGCTCTCGCTCTGCTTTGCTGAGGTCCGCATTGAGGAGGGCTGGCTGGTCGGCAAAGCGATACCAAGCATAGGTGAGGGTGCTGCCATCGCCCAATTTTACTTTGCATGGGCCAGCGACGGGTCCGGGGGATTTCCAGCAACTGGTGGGGGCATCGGGTGTCACGCGGGGTTCCTGGGGCGCTTCGTGGGGTTTGGTAAAGCGATATTGGGTGAGGCCAGAGTCGTTCGGCACGGCGGTGGAGGGCACGACTTGCCATTCGGGTTTCTTGCCGTTGGTGTTGAGGTGGAAATATTCTGGGAGCGTGACGAGTGACCCGTGAGCAGTTTCGGTGCGCTGCACGAGGTCCGCATTCCAGCGATAGCCATAGCTCAGCGGATCCGGTGCGAACGGGGTGGCAAATGATTTCCAGGCGAGCGGAGCCTGCTGTTCCTTCGGCGTGGTGGGGGTGTAAATTTTCCACGTCGCGCCCCCATCACCTTTGAACGTATGCGTGGCGGAGCCTTCCGCATGGACTGCGCCCGTGGCGGCGGGACCGCCCTCAAACCAACGTTGCACATCATTCCAGAGCGCATCCTGATTATAAGCCGTGACCCGATGCACCAGCAGCGAGGTGCCATCCGCCTGCGCGGGAAATGCCGTGGGAGCAATGCGCGCATAGGTCTGGCCCTGGCCATCCACGGACTGCACACTGGGCACATACTGCGTTTCCATTTGGATGGCTTTGTTGGGCTCGGAGGGGCGGGAGTCTAACAACAGGCCAGCCCATTCGGGATGTTTGAGGGTGGAGTGCGACCAGAAGTAGGGCAGGAAAAAAGCGACCGGACCTTTGAAGTTTCCAGTATTGAAAAACAACGTCCAGCATTGCGCCCCTGTCGGCAGGTTTTCGCCCGCAGTCGTCGTCTTGGCGGTGGCCAGCGGCAGCGGCAGATAGCCATAACCGAAGAGTTGGCCGCAGGTGCCCTGCTTCACGTTCATGCCATCCAATGGGAACACGATCCAGGGGCTCAGTTGCGCGACTCCATACAGCCCCCGTGGCTGTTTCCAGTCGCCCGCACCATAGCCGGGACCGTTGGCGATCTCACTGAAATTAGGGGCCACTCCGCCCATGATAAACTTCGGGGTCTCCGTGGGGAAATGGGTATCCCGCCACCAACCCAGCCCGCCTTCCACATCGGAATACATTTTCCCAGGCGGCTTGGGGTCGTTCTGCGCAAACATCCAGGTGCCAAACAAGCCCGTCTGAAACTGATGCCCGGGATATTTATCTAACAACGGCCAAGCCGCAGCATAGACTGAGAAACCAGCGTTGAAACTTTCCGGAACCTTTTCATGTGGCACCAAAAGATAGCCTGCCATCTCCCCGGCCTGCACCACTGGCGGAGACGCCAAGGGCGTGCCTGACAAGAGCGCGGTCATCCCTTTGCCCAGCGCATCCCCTACCAGGAAATACGTTTCCGCATTCCCAAACTCATGATGGCCGTGCCCAGGGTTAGGCGAGTCCTGAGGCGCGCGCACGAAATCGTGGGTGGGCACGAAGACGACGCTGCCCTTGAACTCCTCACGCCGGGCCGCAGCGGCTTGGGCTTGGCGCAGCTTATTCCAATCCCCATCCGCCTGCACCCATGGGCCAGTGAGTTCGCCAATGACGACTGGCAGTTTCGGCGTTTTAAACTCCGCGCGCACATCGTGGATGAGGTTGACTAAATTTTGTTCGTAGTCGGCCACGGCGGTGGTCTGGGGCATGCAGCCGTCATTCCAGCCTTGATACCAGACGAATCCAGCCATTTCATAGCCAGTGTCTTGGTAGTTAGGGAAATCCGTTTTCAGGTTCGCCAGCGCCTCGCGGACCTCAGCGATCATCTTCGTATAATAAACGCCCGCCGTGCCCCCAGAGGAAGGAGGGCGGAAATCTTCGAACAAACTTTTCCCACCCCATGCGGTCTTGATGAGCAGGACTTGATTCGCAATCGCATCTCCCACCACGTGTCCGAACTGCAACTCCGGCCCAAAGTGATGCGCCCCATGCACCGAGAATCCAATGCTGTGCGGCCCTGCTAGCAGCGGGCCGTGCTCACGTTTGTAACGCACCCACACATCATCCCGCACCGTCCATTTCCCGTCCGCCGTCTGGAGATGGGCCAGCAGCGGAGCCTGGGCTGGGGCCTCCATGAGTTTGGCTAGGGTGCCCTTGCCTTCGTTGTAGTCTTTCCCCGTTAGATCCACCACCGCCGGGCCTTCCATATTGGATTGACCAGCGAGGATAAAGACTTGGAGAGCCTTTGGCTGGAGCGTGCTTTCGGCTTCGGTCGCACCAACGACAAGCCTCTGCGTGAGCAGGAGAAACAGGGAGAGGAGGCGGATAGATTTGATCATGGGATTGGATGAATGGCATTCTGGAATCAGATTGTCAAACTCCGCTCCAGACTCGAATCGCTATTCCCGGCACCGCTGCTAGGGTGTGTTTTAAAAATGGAGCGCGGAGTTGCACTCCGCCGCATTTCGCCAAGTGCGAAGAAAATTGCGGCTTGGCCAACGCTGCGGAGTGCAACTCCGCGCTCCATGGCGGAGGCTGGCAATGTTAAACACACCCGAGCACGCCCTACGGCTTGCTCGTCGTGGAGAGCAGTTTCTCAATCATTTGCAAGGTCGTCTGGCCCACGATCTCCAGGCTCCGCTCACTGATCTGATCCAGTTTATCTAACGAGGTATGCCAGGGCTTGAAATCGAGGTCGATGATGTCCACGCACTTGATGCCAGAGACCAGGAACGGATGATGATCATCCAGGATGTCTCCTTTGGCGTGGCCGAAATAGGCGGCGTAGTTGAGTTCGGCAGCAGTGGTTAGGGCCAACTCTTTCATCAGCGGCGTGGAGTTGTTCGGCAGCTCTACTTTGAGATCTTTATCCCCCACCATGTCCAGCAGAATGAGGAAACTGGGCTGTTGGATCTTCGGCAGGGCGCGCATGGCCTCGGCATAGTGGCGGCTGCCGTAGAGCCCATCTTCGGGCAGGCGCGTGTGCTCGTTCATGGTGTATTCCACCACGGCTTCCTCACCATCAAAGAAGACCAACTCCAGAAACTGCGCCACCTCTGGCCGCACCCCTAACACGCGGGCAAATTCCAAGAGCACGCCCGTGCTGGAGCCACCATCATTGGCTCCCAGAAACTGGAAGGAGGCGAAAAGTTTGGTATCAAAATGCGATCCTAGCAAAAGCGCGCAAGGCCGCTGCCACGTGTCACTGCCTGCGATGGGCAGGCGCGCGCGGAGGTTGGTAAACTCGATGTTTCCCTTCGGCGTGTAGGCCGTGAACGTCTGCGGCTGCACGTCCCAGCCCGTGGCTTTCAATTGCTCTGTAAGGTAGTCCCGACATTTCCCCAGCGCAGCACTGCCAGCCGGGCGGGGGCCAAAGGCGACTTGGGCGGACACATGTTCCATGGCTTTGGCGGCACTGTAGCTGGCGCGCAGGGGCCGGGCAGGATCGTATTTATAAAGCGTCTGCGTTTCCTTAGAGCCACAGGCAGTGAGGGCCAACACAACGGCCAGGGAAATGAGACGTCGCATAAGTTGTTAATCTAGTTGCACGCCGAAAACTTCCAGCAGCCGCGTGAGGTCTTCATTGCCATAGTATTCGATCTCGATTTTCCCCTTCTTCTCCCCATGCGTTAGCGCCACATGCGTGCCCAGACGATCCCGCAGGCGATTCTGAATTTTGGCAATGTGCGGATCATGCCCCGCCTTCACTTTGTTCGTGCCTGTGGTCTTCGTGGCGGGCTTCCCACCTAGTTCCGCCTGCACGGCTTTCTCTGTAGCCCGCACCGTTAGGTTCCCGCGCACCACTTGCTCCGCCACTAGGTTTTGCACCGCCGCCTCCCGCAGGCCTAGCAGCACCTTGGCATGGCCAGTGGAAATGCGGCCTTGGGAGAGGTGACTTTTCACCTCCGCCGTCAGATCCATCAGGCGCATGGAATTAGCCACCGTGGCGCGGTTCTTGCCCACCCGTTGGGCGATGTCCTCTTGCTTCATGTTGAACTCCTTGGCTAGGCGGCAGTAGGCTTCCGCTTCTTCCATGGGGTTCAGATCCTCCCGCTGTAAATTTTCGATCAGCGCCATCTCTAACACGTCCCGATCCGAGGCCTCCCGCACGATCACGGGCACCTCCGTGAGGCCCAATTTCTGCGAGGCCCGGAAACGTCGTTCACCTGCGATCAACTCCAGCTTGCCACGCACCTTGCGCACGATTAGCGGCTGGATGATGCCGTGCTCGCGGATGGATTCCATCAACTCCACCAGATGCTCATCCCGGAATGTCTTGCGCGGCTGCATGGGACTGGACACGATCTCCGCCAGCGGAGCCAGCTCTACGCTAGTGCGCTCCCGCTCATCCACTACCGCAGGCAACGGCGGAGGAGGAGGCAGCGCGGTGCTGGAATCCCAGCGTCGTGCAGCTCCGCTAATCAGAGCATCAAGGCCTTTGCCGAGGGATTTTTTTTGCATACGAAAGACAGGATGGGAAAGAGGTAGAGAGGAAAAGTGGGGCGAACAAAGAGCAAACTCTCCCTGGTGATGCAAGGAGAAGTGTGGTGTTAGGAAAGCATCAGTGACTCGTCACGCGCGTCAGCGTGCCACTGCGGCGGCCAGACTCTAGCACCCAAGCATACACCCCCGCCGCAGCGGCTAGCCACACCGCATCCAGGGCAAAGGAAATGGCCAGCCCCCAGCCATCCAACGGCTGATGATCCAGCACCGCGCGCATCCCTTCAAAAACGTAAGTGCAAGGCAGGCATTTGCCGATCACCTGCGCCCACCCCGGCAAGGTGCTCAGGGGATAAAAGACCGCTGCCGCAGGCTGCAAGAGAAACGGCACCGCCCAGGCTAGCACCTCCGCCGCTTGGCCCCAGCGCAGGATCAGCGCGGACGACAGCATCCCCAAACACCATCCGAATAACAACAAACTAGCAAAGAATGGGATCAGACTCCATTCCATGGTAAAGAGGTTGAACGAGAAATTGACCGCCGCCAAAACCACCAACACGAGCACGGCGGCAAAGGTGCGAAAGATCCCCACCAAAATCCCCGCCGTGAGGTATTCCACTGGCCGCACGGGAGCCACGAAGA
>JAYVOP010000145.1:0-6614 GCA_043757865.1 Verrucomicrobiales bacterium
TGCCAGCAAGGCCTTGTTGCCCGTGATGACCGTTTTCCCTGCGGAAATGGCGGCTTTGATGAGTTCATAAGCCTCGGTGGTGCCGCCGATCAATTCCACGATGATCGGCAGCGCAGGATCATTCACCAGCTCCCGCCAGTCTGTCGTTAGTAGTTCCGCCGGGGCGATCTCGCGCGCCTTGGCGAGATCCCGCACTGCGATGCGCCCGACGACAATGCGCGTGCCCACACGGCCCGTGAGTAGGTCGGCATTCTTTAGGAGATTTTTATACACGCCAGCACCGACGTTGCCCAGGCCTGCGAGGCCGACTTTTACGGTTTGAAGTTCACTCATGAAATTTGGATAGGGGGAAGGAAGAAAGGGGGGAGGGGCGGTCACTATGGCGCAGTCCTTAGAAATCACAAATTTCTTTCGTCGGGCATCGTGCGGCTAGCGAATGGCCAACTGCTCTGCGGGCGTGGAGGAGCCGATGAGGAATCTAGCAGCTAGGGACAGGATTGCCTGACTGCGGGTGGCGCGGGTGAGGGCTCCAGCGGCCATACAGGCGATGTGTTTATTCAGCAGCCGATCCAATCCATGTTGCAGGGCATTGGTCCTGCGCAGACGCATTTTAAAGCCTGCTTGGTAGAGGGAAAAAATGCGTCCGTCGTAAAAGTAGTCGATCAACTTTTCCCACGCAGCATACCACTCGCGCATGGCGAATTCGTAGTCCGCATAAGCCCCAGTGGGGATGGCGGCATCCAGTTGGTCAGCGGCTTCCATGGCGAGGAAGAGGCCGGAGGAAAGCATGGGGTCCACGAATCCGAAGGCATCTCCCACAGCCGCCCAGCCCGGTCCGTAAGCCCGGTGCCCGATGCGTTGGTAGTTCCGATACACGGCCACATTGGTGACACGTTGCGCGGCCGCAGCGGCTTTCTGATGCAGCGGCTCCGCCTGCAAGCACGTGGCTAGGCGGTCCGCCGGGGTCTCGCCCATGGTCTTGGCCAGCGCAGGGGAGATGACGAGGCCGAAGGACATGCGCTGGTTCGGCAGCGGGATGCGCCAGCTCCAGCCGCGTTGGAGACGACTGATGAGCACTTGGCCAGCGGGCTGCGGTTGGGCAAAATTTTCGTAATGCGCGAAGTAGGCCACATCATCGCGCTTCCCGTTCGTGGCCCCGATACCCAGCACTTTGGCAAAGAGCCGCGTGCGCCCGGTAGCATCTATTAGCAAGTCCGGTTGTTGTCCATTCCAGGCAGGCACGGCAGCTAGGCTAGCTTCATCCAGGGCTAATTCCCGACCGCTGCCATCCGTGCTCAGGACGACGTTTCCGGCCACGGGCAAGAAGACTGCGCCTAGCTCGATGGCGCGTTGTTTCAGCAGCGCATCGAAGGAATGCCGCTCCACGTTGTAGGCATACGTCGGCAGATACGGAGCCACGGGGGAGAAGTTGAAATCAATGGAGGGCACGGACTCATGGAGGAAAGAAACGCCCGGCTTATGCTGACTGATAGCAGCCACGCGCTCCTCAATGCCGAGCCGCCGCAGCAGTGGCACTACGGCGGGGATGAGGCTCTCTCCTACGATCATTTCCGGACGCACTCCAGCATCGAAGACGACGGCGTGCGCGCCTCGTTGCGAGAGTAAGGCCGCCAGCGTGCACGCGGCGGGGCCAGCGCCCAGGATGGCGATACGGGTAGGGGGAATGGTCATAGGTTAGGCGGGGAAACGGAGTCTTTCATCATCAGCAGGCCGCCGATCATGGCCCACATCAGCAGCAACGCAAATCCTGCCAACGATAAAGCCACCGCCGCCGCTGCGGGCACCCCATGCCAGCTCTGCAAGAGCGACTGAAACACCTGCTCACGCACGCCCAACCCCGCCACGGAAATGGGCAACGCCGCCACCGTGTCTGCGATGACGGTAACGCCTGCAAACGAAGCGAACGGCACCTCCACCGCAAACGCCCGAGCCGCACAATAGAAGACCCCACTGAATGCGAACCACAAGAACATGGACCGCCCGGATGCCACCGCAAAGCCCTGCCACATCCTGCGCCCCGTCAGCACCCGGAAGATCCGCGCATGGAGGGCGGCCCATTTCCAGCGCACGATCAATCCTACCGCCACGAATCCTAGCACGCTATACAGCAACATTTCCCAGCCATGCTCCCGCAGCACGGGCACTAAGCCATGCGGCACCACCGTGAACCCAAACAGCACTAACAACGACGGAATCGAACTCGCATGATCTAGGCTGAGCGAGGCCGCCAGCGCGCCATGCCGTCCACCGAGGCGTTGCCCGGCTAGCAAAATCTTAGTGGCATCCACCCCTAACTGCCCCACGGAAAAATAACCCATCGCCCAGGCGGACAGCGTGATCCGCGTCACCACCGCCAGCGGCAAATCAAGCTCCAGAGCTGCCAAACACGCCTGCCACCGCCACGCCATACCCGCAATGGCCAAGCCGCCGCAGAGGAAGCCCGCCCCTAGCCACTCCCAGTGCGCATCCGCCAAACGCGGCCCGAGCTGTACTAAATCCAGACGGGAAAAGATCCATCCTAGCAGGCCGATGCTGAGCGCCCATTTCACCGCCAGCCCCAGGCGTTTCATGGCTCCTGCGGCAACTGCGCGATGGCCTCGGCAATGGTGTCCACGCACCGCAGCGTTTCCTGGGCCGCCTTACCCTCGGAGATTTTCAGCCCGAAGTGCTTTTCCAAGCCCACCACTAACTGCAAAGCATCCACCGAATCCAAGCCCAAGCCCGCAGGGCCGAAAATGGCCATGTCATCGCCAATCTCCGCCGCCGTCATCGGCAACATGAGTTCATCCACCATCATTTGTTTAATTCGCGCTTTGAGGTCAGGGTCCATAGGTCAGTAAAATTGTCGCGGAGGCTACCTAGCCCGATTGCCCGCGCAAGGATTAGTTGGGGCACGCTGCGGCTTGAATTGAATCATCCGCGCTTACTTTCTTCAAACTCCTCCACAACCGATGAATCACGACCAAAGAACCTGGGCTCCATATTGGGAAAATTCACTGTCAGAGGTGATGACGGACATTTTTTCCACCATGGCCTGAGCGCTGATGATTCGATCAAATGGATCACTGTGGTAAAACGGAAGTTTGGCTAGGTGGTAAACGTGGCGCGGCTCGATGCCGAGGATTTGAATTCCATTGGTATGGCACTGGTCTGCCACCAATGCCTCCAACGGTCGGCTCAGGGTGATCTTTCCCTTGGCTAGCTTTAACTGTAGTTCCCAGATACTAGCTAGGCTGACGTAGAGTTCATGGGAGGGGTCTAAAATGGCGCTTTGCGCAGATTTCGTAAGCCGTGAAGGATCGAGATCCAAGTAGATCAGGATCTTCGTATCTAGCAGGCAATGCATGGGATTTAGAGATACTCTGCAAATTCATCTAACGGAGCATTGAAGTCTGCATTGATCGCATAGGACTCCCCCGCGTGAAGACCCAGCACCCGCTGATTTGGCAGGATGCTCGCAGATTGCCCTGCCGCCAACGCCAGCTTGGATTTGGCCCACTCCGCTAATGCCAAATGCTCCGCCGCAGCGGCCACCTTTAGGGCCGTGGCCAACGCATCTTCAATATTTAAGGTCAAGGTGCTCAGCGTGCTCGCATCGTAAGGCTTCCCGCTGCTGTTGCAATTTATTTTGCCCCGCCCTGCGGAAATTTTCCGGGCCCTTGGTCAAGGTTTTCCACCTCGTAACTCAGGTGCCCATCCTCATATCACTGGCCCATCCGCCACGAGCTTGGCTTGCAGGCTGCGTTCCCAGATGAAGCGGCGGAAGAGCACTTTCACGCTCGCGCTGAGGGGCACGGCTAGCAGCGCGCCCAGCAGGGGGCCTAACAGCAGGCTCCAGAACAGCACGGAGAACACCACCGTCAGTGGATGTAGGCCCACGGCCTCCCCGATGATCTTGGGGGCAGTGACCAGCGCATTTAACTTCATCACCAGCGCGAAGATGATGGTGATGATGAGTGGATAGGTCCAGAGTTGGGGCAGGGATTCCCAGCGATTTTCCTCGACCCCAAAGTGGATGATCCCAATGATAATTGCCCCCGCCCAACAGAGGATGGTGCCCACAAATGGCAGCAAGCCTAACAACGCCACACAGAGCCCGATCAGGGGTGCATACGGTAAGCGCAGGGCCGTGAGGGACAGCCCCACCAGCGCGCCATCTATCAAACTCACCAGCATGGTGCCACGAAAGAAGGCGATGAGGTAACCATTGATCTCATTGAGAATGCTCACCAGTTCCGTTTTAAAAGCGGACGCCCGGAGCGGCAAGAATTGATCCCAGTTCTGGCGAATGGAGTCAGCTTCCTTTAAGAAATAATACAAATAAAGCGGCACCATAATGAAGCCGACGAGGTAGCCGAACATGCCCAGGAATCCCTCCAGTGCAGAGTCGAGCCAGAGCGCCACGCGCTTGCTGATGAGGCTGGAGTGCTCCGGGTCTGCAAGCCAATCTTTCCACCAGCGGCTGGGCTCAGGGACGGGCAGGGCATCCGCCTGTGCATCCACACTCACCGCGTGATGCTTGGGGGCCACGAACTGCTCCAGCGGCCCCAGGGCTTTATCCAGCGTGTGTTCTACCCCCGCCACTAACGTGGCCCGATTCTGTTTCCCCGCCCACCGCCCGATGTGTCCTAACGTGGGGGCGACCACGGAAATGAAGAGAAAGAGCATCAACACATGGAAGAGGGAAAAGATCCAGATCATGGCCCGGAACCGGGGCGTCCCGCGCGCCACGAGCCGCTTGATTAACGGCTCCAACAAATAGGCCAGGATGCCCGCAAACGCCAACGGCACCAGCACCGTCTGCAAGAAACGCAGCACATCTGCTAACACCCCAATGACAAGCACCACCACTGCGCCAATGGCCACCATGGCCAGCCCCGTGAGCGCAATCCAGAGGGTCCGTTGTTGGAACGGGGACGGGGGAGCAGTGGCTACTGGGGGCGGGGGAGCAGAGTCTTCAGAGATAATCACGCCCCCCCATAGCACACGGACGGCGGGTGTCCTGGAGATTTTTTTGCCATTGGCCTCCGGCTCTCCCGCACGTGATTATTCCGTAGCCCTACCGGGTCCTAACAGCGCCTCCATCGTGCGCATGACGATGGCTTCCTCTGCGCCCATCAGCGCCTTTTCAATAAACAACTGCCGCGCCACGGCCTCATAGCTGGGCAGCGCTCCCGTGCGTTTCTGGATGAGCAGGCGCACGTAGCGAATGGCGCGGTCGATGAGCTTCAAGTTGCTCGGTTTCACATAAGTCATGAGGTTATCCAGATACCGTCCGAGGCGGCCCATGACTAAGGTGCTATGGGTATTGAGAAGCAGTTTGAGCAGTAAATTTTGCATGAACCACGAGGCGTTAGGCAAGGCGACCTCATGCGCGGCGGTGCGGAACGTCCAGCGGAATCCATCCGCCGTGGCGGCAATGCGGAACGGGATCTGCGGCTGGCCGTGCGTGCGCAGGGCGCGCTTGGCTAGCAGCGCATCCGAAAAATCATAACCTGCGAGCAACTGACTACCTGCGAGGTGCTGCATCCCCTCCCAGTCCAGCGGGCGCGGAGCCCGCTGTAATAAGGCGTGCCACGCGGCGGCTCCGTCCGCCACGCCCGCCAGATGCAGATGACACCAACTGGCGGGCTCGGTGGCGATGAGCTGATTTTCAAATGGCCGCAGGGTGAAGGTGGGCGCGCGTTCGGTGGTGTCCGTGATGACCGTCATGCCGTAGCCTCCAGGCTCATACAGCACGCGTCCACCCTGGCTGTAGGTCTCTGCTTCCAGCTCAATAAACGAGGCTAGGAAACCGAAGTCCGTGTCGCTCACCAACTTGGCAAAGTGGCTCACCTCCGCCACCGCCGCCTCAGGCTGATGCCGATGCTGGATCGCAAATCCAATCGCGGCCATCAGCACGGTGCTGGCCTGCATCCGGGTGCTGCCAGCCAGGGCCATGGGGCCGACGGCTAAATTTAATTTCCGAATGCGCCCATTTTCTAACACCCTCCGCGAGCGCTCCGCCACCGCCACTAACTCTGCATCAGGATTACAATAGAGGAACCACGGACGGTTCTCGGACCGTTCTGCCGCGCGCTCCGTGGCCCCGATCACCCACGGCGTCTCCCCACCTTCCGTGCTGGCAATCAGCAAATCTCCCGGCCCGAAGCCTAACTCATCCAACTGCCGCGCGCCATACTCAGGATGATCCTCAAATTTCTCGATGGCCTTAATCAATGCGAGGTCTCCCCCGGCCATGAACGCCACCACGCGGGCGGCCTCCGCTGGGGGCAGCAGCCCTTGCTGGCAGAAGAGTTCTAAGCTGAGCGAGAGCCTCCCCGTGGCTCCGCAGCCGCAGAGGTAAATTTTATTTCCCGCCGCCAACGTCTGCGCCACGGACTCCGCTAGCGCAGGCAACTCGGCGGCCCGCGTGAGGAACTGTCCTAACGCGAGTTCATCTACGGCTTTTAACGCAGCAATGGCGCGCGGTAAGTCATGCTGCGCCTCATCACTGAGGTGCAAGGTGAGGGGGTGCTGAGTCTCGGTGTCCAAGCCACCCAGTTGAAATTGCCCTGCTACGGCTAGAAATTCATCGACGGTAAAATCCATGG
>JAYVOP010000146.1:0-1816 GCA_043757865.1 Verrucomicrobiales bacterium
CCACGACGGTGGGAAGTGCGCGCGGCATGTTATTCGCTCTCTGGAATGACGCCTGCCAAGTGCAAGGCTGGACGGTGCGGGATGATGCGCAGCGCCACCGCGTCACGCGGGAGGCGTTAGGCCGCAACGAAGATCAGCCGATCCCTAGTTGGTCTAATTTAGACAAGGTGCAGATCTCCCTATTAAAACAGCGGCTCGGGGTGCTGGCGGAAAATCTCACGGCGGCCATGGCCGAGCATCCTCTGCATCTGCGCGCCCAAGCGCTCTGGGGCATCCAGGCCAGCGCGCGCGCCATGTGCAGCCTCGGCCCAGCCTACAGTCAAGCCGCCACCTGTGCCTGGGAGCCCTACGTGAGAAAAGTTCTTTACGACCTCAGCCGAGGGCAGACGGACCACTTTCCAGATCTGCCCCTAACGCATCACAGTTGCGTGGACCTAACCAACCTCAGCAAGCTGTTATGGAATCGCCTCTACTCCGCGCTGCGGAAATGGAATGCCGCCCACACCCTGCCCCTAACGAATCTAAAAGCCTACGCCCTCCAGCTCCGCAAGGATTGCATGGCCAGCGCCTAACCTCAAAACAACCCTCCATGACTAGCCTCTTAATCCTCTTCGCCCAGCTCATCCTCACCATCGCGCTCGGGCTCCTCATTGGTTACCTCGTGCGTAAACGCTAACCTCAAGATGACCCATTCACTAACCATTCACCACTGCTGGGTTCAAGGCGCTGCCGCGCTGCCAGCGGCCTATGCGGAGAACATTGCCCAGTGGCGGCAGGAGTTTCCTGGAGCCACGTTTCGGCTCTGGGATCACGAGCAAGCCGCCCGGCAGTGGAGCGATTACCGGGCGCTGCAAGGGCGTTGCAGCCACCATGCCATGCGCGCGGATCTGATCCAGGCGCGGGCGCTGCGGGACTTCGGCGGCCTATGCGCGGGCACGGATGCGCGGCTGGTGAACCCCGCCAAGTTGCGGGCGTGGCTGCAACTTCACGACACGTTAGTAATCGCTAACATGAGCACGATCAGCGTCAGCAACGACGTGGCTTATTTCCGGGAGCCGGGCCACCCCTATATACAGCAGGTGTGTCGCGCCCAGGTCGCGCGCCCAGAGGCACTAACCGACCGTCGCGTGGATCTCATCACGGGGCCGCAGTGCTGGGGCCGCGTGCTCCACAGCCGCAGTTGGGATCTCTGTATTGCCACCATGGCCCACGCCTACACCCACCAATTCCACACGCCTCTAGACCGGAACCCGAACGCCTGGATCGACCCCGGCTACGCGGCCTCCTGGCATTGGAAACCCATCACCCCCAAAATCTCACTAACTAAATAATAATGAAAACAGATCTCACTAGCCTCTTGTCTGGAGCTGATAAAAAGCTCCTCTTTAAAAGCTCGCACTACGACACTGACGAGACCACCTCGTTGGAGCTGGAAGTTTACAGTTACGACCACTTCGCTTTTCTGCGGCACCAATACACGCCAGCGAATGGCGCGGATGCCGAGGTGGAAATTTTTCAGCTAGAGACGAATAGCAACATCGTCCAGTTAGACAAGGCCACTTGGCTCAGTGCCTTGACGGCGGCGGGAGCAGAATAGGAATTATGACCACTGCCCGCCTCCTCGCGCTCCTCACCGCCCAGCGGCAACGCCGCTTGAGCACCGATCAACTGCGCGCCCTTGCCGTGCTAGCAATGGCGGGTGGCCGCGAACAACTAAGCGAGGTGGCGGCAGAGCTAAGCCTCGGCCCGGAGGCCACGCTGGATCTGGCGTTAGGCTTAGAACAAGCGGGTCTAGCCGTGCGCGAGCCCGTGAGAA
>JAYVOP010000147.1:0-6591 GCA_043757865.1 Verrucomicrobiales bacterium
TCGCCATCGAAGACATCGTTGTGCCCCTTGTTGCCGTGGAAATCATTGCCATAGACCCGGAACCAGCCACCGATGGGGAATCCTTGGTTGAACAAGGCATTGCCCGTGAGCGCAGCGTCCGTGGTTTTATACTCCACCTTCAATGGCTCTTGCTTGTTATCAGATCCGGTTAGGAAACCAGTGGGCGGAGAATCCACATCATCCAGCGGGTCAAACATATCGCCAAAGTTGCAACGGCTGACGGTCAATTTTGCGCAGCGGCCATAGCACCACCGCAGGTGTGATCCTGACCAAGTGCAGTTATCCACCCACACCCAACTGCGGATGCAGCCCAACCCGCCCCAGTTCTCCGTGTCCGTCTCTAACGTGTCGATAGGCGAGGTGCCTTGCGCATTTAAGAAGTCCGCATAGGCCACAATATTTTCCGCCGCCAAGCTATCCAAGATGCGGATGCCGCCCCATTTCGATGGCCCGGTTTGCGTGCCGACCTTGATGGGATCGCAATCACCAGCAGCCACTTGGCCCGGCACATGGCTAAATTTAATCCGGCCCGTGGGCGAACCTTGGGCAATGATTTTACCGTTTACCAAGAGGCGGACGCCTGGATCGAAATAAACGCTGGTACCCGGCAGGATGTTCAGCGTAGTGCCCACCGGAACGGTGGTGGCCGCCGTCACGCGATACGGCCCACCCGCCGCCGTCCAGTTGATGATGCCCACGCTGGTGTAAGGTGCATAGCCCATGTCCCGGCGGGATCCATCGGCATCTGTCAGCGCTGGATCGCCCGTGTCTTTACAAGGGGATGCGAGGGTGATGTGGAAATTTTTGGCAGCCGCATCTACGAAGAGCGGATTCGCTAACACCGTGCCTGTGCCCGTAGGTGGCGTGGCGTCCACAGGATTAGTGCCCGCCATGTCTTGATAGCACGTATAAGCTACTGTGGTATATGGCCAAGGTGTGCCAGCGGTGGCGTAGTCATTGGCCATCGGCGTGATAGCGGAAATGATGGTGTTCTTCACATCGAAAAACAAATGCGCATCAGGAGCCGTGCCATATTTATTGCGGGCGTGCAGGCCGACGTTGTGATAGATGCCGCCGGTTTGATCCGAGGTATTAAGCGGATGCGTCTCACAGGAAATGGTGCAGTTCTCCACGATGACCGTGTAGGGCGTAGCGGTGTCACCAATCTGCGTTTTGGAACTGATGCCGAAATCGCAATCAATGATCTGCGTCCGCCGCACCGTGACGTTGTTTTGCAGCAAGCTACAGCCTTTATCCACCGCATTGCGCAGGATACAGTCCTCCACTGTGAAGGAGCCTGCTAGCCCGTCTAACGCGTCGTCTCCGCAGTTGGCGAAGACACTGCGGCTGAAAAACACACTGCGACCACCGCTGTCGTGAATGTAGAAATTGTCGTTATCGTCGTCCACCAGATTATCGTGATAGTCCTTGAGTTGCTCAGAGAAATTAGAGTCTTCAATGAGACAGGTTGTGGAGGCAATTTCCGCGCCAGAAATGGTGCGTGCTAGTTGACTCCGCCGCATGGTGAAGTTGGTGTTATTTTGCCCCACGAATCCCTTGCCAGAAACATTCGCTTCACAGGAATCTAGGAAATTGAAAATCGCGTTATTGCAATAGATGCCTACGCCCGTGGCCGCATCCAAGTGATCCCCTTCCTTCGTGCCGTGTCCCGAGCGATTCAGCAGACAGAACTGCAACGTGCTAGACGTTGCATTCACCAGCCGCAGCGCGCCCCAACGGGCCGTCGCGCTGCCGTCCGAACAGGTGAAGTTGATGGGCCGCGCCAACGTGCCGACTGCGCTGATGGCTCCATTCACAATGAGATTCGTAGCCGTGTGACTGCCTAGTCCAGTGGTGCCAGAGATGAGCACATGGGTGCCTGGGAAGATCGTTAGCGTGCTGCCAGTCGGCACGTTGGCATCCGCCGTGATGCGGATGATTTTCTGAGGATTAGCGCTCGTTTCATCCCCCCAGACGAGGTTAGCGCCAGACAGCGTGCCGCCCGCAATCGTTCGGCTAGCGGCGGTGTAGAGACTAGCTAGCGCTTTGTTGCTAGAGCTGCTGCCAGGCGCGGTGGCTGTGATGGTAAAGTTGCCTGGATCTGCCGCTGGCGTGCCGGGGAAATTATACTGCATCTTACAATCGAACGTCATGTCCGAGCTACCTGTGGCTTGTTGGTGGACTTGCGCAGCAATCGTGTTCGTGCCATTGTGCAGCAGCGCCATAGGGATGGTAAAGGCGGCCACGGCATTCTCTGTACTGGTAGCTCCGTTGAAATTGGCCAAATTAGTCAAGGGAACTGTGCCCGGAGGCGCAGGGGTGGAGGACAGATTGCTGGTGCGCAGAACTTCCGTGCCATTAACATAGAGCACCGCGCCATCGTCGTATTTCAGCTCGCCCGTCACACTGGTAATGGCGGAGACATCCGTGATGCTGAAGGTGTTACGAAATAGCGCCACGGCACCCAGGTTAGGACTCGTGATGATCGCATTTTCGTCGCCATCGCCATAGCCGATCTGGGTCGCGCGGCTCACCCATGTGGCATCCGTCGCAAAGCCCTCGTTCTTCCAAGTGGGATTGGTCGTGCCATACGCTCCTTCATTGGCATTCGTGAGATCCGTTTTGGCCAGCCAAGCCGAGCCCGGCACGCCGCTGCCATTCACACCCGTGCCGCCCGTTCCATAAGTAAAGATCGTCTGCGTCGCTCCTCCTGTGCCGCTACTGCCGATGGTCACCAGCGCGCTGCCCATGCCGTTTTTCACATCTACGGTGGTGGGGGAAATGGTCACGCCATTGCTAGCGCTGAGCGTGGCCGTGGTGTTCCATTTCTCACGATCAAAATTTCCCGCCTCATTTTTCAAATCCACACGCACTAGCACGGGCAGACCTGGCAAGTAACTATCCGGTGCTAGCAAGGACATGGTGCTGTTAGGCGCACTGCCGCTCAGCGTGCCACTGACGCTGGTGTAGGTGGCCGTCACGGGTTGCCAGAGCACGGTCGTCGTGAGCGTATTGACCACATTTCCCGTGCCATTTTTGCTGTCGTAAAATTGGACTAGCACGTTGTTGGTGCCTGGACGCAGCACCGCGCCACCGCCGGCTAGGACGGCCAGACTCCACGTGCCAGCGGCCACTGCGCCAGCGGTCTTTTGGTTGAACGTCGTCACTAGCACGCCATTCACCGAAATGCTGCGGCTCTTGGCCACATTGAAATTTCCACTAAACGTAGCCGCCCCATCATTGGTGCGCTGGAAGCCCTCAATAGCCGTGCCGCCAGCGGACACACTGAGGCTGTAGGCCGTGGGAATCTGCGTGAGGACATTCGCCCGGCGCGTGTCGATGAAGCCCTTGATGGTGGTGATGTTAGCCGCAGGAACCCAACCTCCTTGCAGACGATCAATCAGCGGATCAATGGTAGCATGGTTGAACCATTTATCCATGCCATCCAGCACCTGGGCGTAATACATCTGCACGATATCCGGGTGATTAAAAATGCGCGTCAGCCCTAGCAAGCCCGTGCCCGCGGTGGTGCTGCCGAAGTTATTGTCGTAGCTAAAGATGCTGCGGGTGATCGGCGTGCCGCTGAATAATCCCAGATTAAACACCGCATCAAAGTCATGCGGCACCATCATAAAGCGCGGGTCCAACACGCCCCGATACATCGCGACATCATCCGCTCGCCCGCTCTGGAGGCCGCCCTCTTGATTGCCGATCAGAGCATCCGTGGCAAAGAAACGCAGCCATTGCTCCAAGTTAATTTTAGCGGAAACCGCCGCCACATAAGCATCATCCGCTATCGCAGGCTGAGCCGCAGTGCCTCCCGTGATGGGCGCGCTGATGACTTTGCAAAGCTCGGCCAAGTCAGAGTAATCATTGAGTTCTTCGTTGGTCTTTTTAAAGAACGTATCGCTATAAGCTAGCGGATCCGTTCCTTCATAGCGGAACTCGCCCGAGCCCAGATTGCCTGCTGGAGTGCCCACCGCAGTGGGCGCGTGGTCGTCTAGACGATATACATTGCCATCTGCATCATTCGGGAAATGCTCCTTCACCCAAGCCCCATTCGCAGGCTCTATCCTAGCGTAGTGGCCGAACATAACGACTGGGCTGGTGCCTGGGATGCTTTGGGTTAGATCCACTCCATTGACCCGAATCCGCACTGGCGTGGCTTCTTGCACTGCAATGCCCGCCACCTCCATGAGTAATGCACCTAATACCTGGCTGTGCGGATACTGACAGTTGAATTGGCCGCTGACCCGGCCACTCCAGGGATCATCATTCGGCAGCCCCAGGTAGTAATTATTCGGCGGCCCCACGCGCGATCCCGTACCGCGATTCCGCGTCTCTGCGCGATAGTGAACTTCCACGCCCCGCCCATCGTGCACTATAAAAGTAGTATTCATAGCCGCGTCCGAATCCGCCTGTGGTAAGGCGCTGCCGATGTTGGCTATCTCCGCTTTCTCCGCCGCCGTCATAATGAAACGATAGATCGGTCCATTGGCGGTGACACTGTTGACGATGGTGGTGAAATCCTCCGCCGCATTGAAACTGTTATCCACCAGATACAGAGCATTGGTTTCCTGAGCAAAAGTTTCCGGCAACACCCCAGGCGCAGAAGTCCTCGCCACGGATGGCCAAGTGCGGCTGAGCGTGCCATCCGTAGCGGAAATGTAGAATTCCACCACGGCTAAATTTCCCTGCGCAGGAATGGTGGCATCCATCTCCCCATCGCCATCAGAATCCGCCATGAGCAACGTGGCCCAAGTGCCTGCATCCAGCCTCCAGTGGAGCGTAGCCGTCGGCGTAGTGCCTTCATCTGCCAGAGCACACGAGACCTGCACCGCCTCCGTGGAGTGCGGAATCTCAGGCCGATGTTTCACTGCTAAAATGAGCGGAGCCACATTCACAGCTGCCACAGAATTAGGCGCGCCCGGCGTGCCGCCCGCCGCCGTGCTTGGCAGCCAGTTCTGCCCATTGTTCTTGTGCAAAGCTGCATTGACTAACTCCAAGGACTTCCCCCCACCATCCGCCCCATTGACCCAGATCCACCCCTGATGCGCCAGATCCACTGGCCCCCGCGCCCGCATAGCCCAATCTCCCTCCGTGAAATAATCCACCTGATCCACTTCCACGGCTAAGGTATCCTCCAACTTGAGCGTTTCCCCAGAATCACTGAGATTCCCCACCCAGCCGCCGACTACGTTAGTAACCGCTGGATACAGCGCCTGAAACGCCGCCACATTGGCCGCCACCACCAGATAGCCATTGGCCGGAATGCTGGTGCCAGCAGGCATCGTGAAGGCCACTCCTTTGGTGAATTTCCAATTCCCCACGATGACGGAGGATAGGCTAGGATTGTAAATTTCAATCCACTCTTGGGCAATATTTTCCGGCACGGCGGCTGAGTGAAACATAATTTCATTAATGACCGGAGCGGCGGAGAGGATCGATGGCAGCGTGCAAGCAGCCACCAGTAAGGAACGGAGGGAGGGGGGCTTAATCATAACAGGAGGGGGCAGAGCACGGAGAAGTTCGTGCCGATAATATGTGGCGGAGTTGTAACAGAGAGACGGATCGGAGGTCAAGATAAACTCTTGCCGAGAACTGACGGTCGACTGCTAGGTAAAGCCTACAGCGTTCCAAAATACCGATCCCCGGCATCCCCTAAGCCCGGCGTGATGTAGGCCGTGCTGGTCAGGCCATCATCTACTGCGGCTGTGAAAATAGGGACGTCGGGATGGGCCGTTTGAAAGCAGCGAATGCCCTCTGGCGCAGCCAACAGACAGGCGAAGAGAATCTGCCGCGCGCCCAGGGACTTCAACTGCGAGGTTGCCTCCACGGCACTATTGCCAGTGGCTAGCATGGGATCCAGTAGGCACACTTGTGCATCTGCGAGGCCTGCGGGAGCCCGGAGATAGTAGCTTTCTGGCAGCTTCGTTTCCTCATTGCGGAAAAGCCCGATGTGCCCCACGCGCGCTTCCGGCAGCACCTCTAACATTCCGTGCAGCATTCCTAACCCCGCGCGCAAAATAGGCGCTAACACGGGCGGATGGCTGAGCTGCGCGCCCACCATTTCCGTCAACGGGGTGCGGATGGCCACGGGAGACGTGAGCCACTCGCGCGTGATCTCATACGCCATGAGCCGCGTAATCTCATGCACACAACGGCGGAATTCCTCGTGCCCAGTCGTGGCTGCGCGCAGACGCGTCAGGCGGATTTGCACAAGCGGATGGGAAATAATCGTCAGTGGGGCAGTCATGGTGGCGCACTTATGGCGCAGAAGATTTTGAAGTCAATGGAGCGCGGGTGAGTGGCTGCGTGATGATGCCCGTATTTTAAAACGATCTGAACGCCTGCACACCCACGGTGTCCCACCCCAAATTATTTTCAACCATCTCCATAGATCGTGTCGTCACAAGATGTAAGCCCAAGTATAAGCGCAGCGAAATTGGACCGCGGCAAGGAAAGAAGCTGTGCGTTTGGCATAGCGTGTCGCAATGCCGCGCCAACGTGTGAGGTGCAGAATGGCGTTCTCCACCAGATGCCGTAACTTGTAGAGATACTCGTCGTCGC
>JAYVOP010000148.1:0-1811 GCA_043757865.1 Verrucomicrobiales bacterium
AAACGCAAGGCGGCGCAGGTCACCAAGTATGTAGAAATGGTCAACCTCACCCCCGCGGTGCAGAAGTTCCCCAAGGAGCTTAGCGGCGGCATGAGGCAACGTGTCTCACTGGCCCGAGCCCTAGCCATGGAGCCCCAAGTCCTCTTGCTAGACGAGCCACTCAGTGCCCTGGACGCCCTAACGCGGGCCACTTTGCAGGACGAAATTTCCGCCATTCGTAACACCCACGGGATCACCATCGTCTGGGTGACTAACGACCCGGATGAAGCGCTCTACCTAGCCGACCGTGTCATTCCCCTAACGCTTGGTCCATCTGCTCACCTGGGTCCGTCCCTAGCTGTGCCCTTCGACCGCCCGCGCGAGCGCAAGCCGCTCATGGCCAGTCGGGAATTCAAAGCGCTGCGGGAGGAACTGGTGGCTTGGCTCCTGACGTCTAAAGGGAATCAACCCAGCCAAGCCGCGCGCACTTTCCCCCTGCCAGACATCCTCCCAGAGGATCTCAACGATACCGATAACCGACGTTTCCTCACCCGCCAAGGCCCCCGCCGCCGCCATGAAATCGTGGCCCCCGCCTAACTCATCTCCTCGCAAATGCTTCCGCAACCCCTGTTAGAAATTGATCGCCTCAGCAAGTCCTATCCCAGCCCCACGGGAGACAATCTCATCGTCAACAAGGTCAGCTTGAAGCTGATTCCGGGAGAGTTCTGCACCCTCATCGGTCATTCCGGCTGTGGGAAATCCACCGTGCTCAGCATGGTGGCTGGACTCACGGAGCCCACGGGTGGCAACATCATCCTGGCCGGTAAAGAAAGCCTGGGACCGGGACCAGACCGTGGCGTGGTCTTCCAATCTCCGTGCCTGCTGCCGTGGCTTACCGCGTTGCAAAATGTCATGCTCGGCGTGGAGCAAGTCTATTTCACCGCTAGCAAAACGGAACGTCGCCAAGTGGCGGAATACTACCTCAGCGTCGTTGGTCTAGCCGATGCCATGCACCAGTATCCTGCGGAGTTATCCCAAGGTATGAGACAACGCGTGGGCATCGCCCGGGCCTTTGCCTTACAGCCGAAGATGCTCTTGCTGGATGAACCCTTCGGCATGTTAGACTCCCTGACCCGCATCGAACTCCACGGTGTGTTGCTCGAAGTGTGGTGGAAATTTCAGATCACCACCCTCATGGTCACACATGATGTGGATGAGGCCATCTACCTCAGTGATCGCGTCATTATGATGACCGACGGCCCGGCGGCGGAGATCGGAGAGATCGTGCGCGTGCCCTTTGCGCGGCCCCGCCAGCGCACGGAACTCATGCAGACGACAGAATATACCGCGCTGCGGGAGGATCTGCTAGATTTCCTGAATCACCGTTCCCACCTGCGTAAGTTAGATGCCTTTTCCACTCGGGCCCCGGCGGATCAGGCGTAGGCTATCGAGGCGGAGTTTGGGGGTGGCAAGGTGCGTTTGCAGGGTGAGGATCTGCTGGGCGATGCGTTCAATCTCTGCGGCCCGGTGCGTGGTGGCGGGCTGGGTTTCGAGGCGCGTTTTCTCCGCCGTGAGCATAATCGTCATCTGGTTAGCGGCCTTGGTCGCTAGCTCTTGGGCCTTGATCTCCGCACGTTGGTTTAAATTCCGCAACATGCTCGGCACCAAGTTGTGCAAGGGGCGGGCGTTGTTGCGCAGCCAATCTTTGCGGCCATTGCGGACGTTTTTATTGACCAACTCCGTGGTGTAGATGCTGCTGAGGTCTTCCAATTCATGGGAAACCACGACGCGCACCGGCGTCGGCGGCATGTAGCGCCAGACTTGGAGGTGAC
>JAYVOP010000149.1:0-6589 GCA_043757865.1 Verrucomicrobiales bacterium
AACGGCCCTGGATGAGGGACCGTGAGGGAATGCGTGATCACTCCGCCCGCGCAGATCGCCATCGTATAAAGCGTGAAGTCCCGCCCGGTCCGCAGCGCCATCGCCATAGCAATGGGCACCATCAACATATACATAGAATCAAAGAAGATCGGAATACTCAGCGCATAAGTGGCCATGAGTAGCGCCATGGCCGCGCGCTTTTCCCCAAAGAAGGCCAGGAACCTTCGCACCACTTTATCCGCCGCCCCACTCTGCATCAGACACATGCCGATGATCGTGGCCATGCCAATGACGATGGAGATGGTCCCTGCGGTGTCGCCAAAGCCCTTCACCGTCAGTTCCACGGCCTTCACCAGCGCCCCTTTATCCTGCGCCTTAGCCAGTTCCGCAGCGTTGGTGGTGTTGATGGGAATGAGGGATTCACCCGTCAGTAATCCAGCGAGTAACCCCGCCAAAATCAAGGCCAGAAAGGCATGGAGCCGCAGCAGAGAAATGCCCACGATCACAAAGGCGACACTGATGGCCAAGATCGCCAGCGGCCACAAAGAAACAGAAAGAGCAAGGGGATTCATAAACGCTCTGTGCTAGGTGGTCCCCCCGGCTAGGGCAAGAACGCTTTTACGGTTGTGCCAGGAAACGCCTCACGCCTCATACGGGCGGAAGACAATGATGCCGATGTGGTCCGGGGACTCTGCGAGGTAGCTAGCGATGGTGCCATCCAGCACCACGCGGTGCCCTTTATCAAAGCGGCTCGTGGCGTGCATGAAGCGGCAGCGCGTGCGGTCCTTCACGCCCATGCCCACGTGGGAGGTGTAGCCACCTTGGCTACCACTGACGATGGCAAGGATGTCCCCATGGCGCAGGCTGGATTCCACGCCGGGCACGCGGCTGTTAGGAATGTAAGTCACGGGCAGATTAGAGACGCGCGCCTCCACCTTGGCGATGCCTGCTCGGTAGCGCGGATTAGCCACCATGCTGCGATAGCTCTTCCAATCATGCTGCATCTCCGTGACTTCCCGATGAATGGGGATGCCGCCTAACTCGTGCGTGAGATTCCGCCCCAGGCCGCGCGCTTCATTATTCGCAAAGACCTCCTCCAGGTGATGCAGGCGGCTGAGATAGGTGCCATCACATTTCCCATCCCGGTAGCGCTCTAGCTCAATGTAGCGCAGCAGATCCTGCTGGCCGTAGGGCCCAGGCTGATGGATCATGCGGGCCAGGGCCAGCGAGGTTTCATAAAAGGTCCAACAGTCGAGCGCGTTGAAATTCACGCACGGGCTCTCCACGGAATCATTCAGTTCTAGCGTGAAATTTTGATACGGCGTGCCGACCAACGCTTGACCGATGGTGGCGGTGCGTTCGTGGATGGGCAGCGCGGCCCAGTTGTTCGCCTGCGCTCGTGCGAGCAAGGCGCGGAACTTTTCCTCTCCTTTAAATGTCTGACTCAGCGGCAAGCGCCCGCCCGCCGTTGCCTCCGGCTTGGGCTTGGCGGCATCGGCACAACTGGTGAGCGTGGAGCCCAGGCCGAGCAAGGTGGTGAGGCAGTCACGACGTTTCATAGATTTATTTCTCGTTATAGGTTCCTAGATTCCAGGCGGTGTGCATCTCCTCTGCGCTGGGCACCTTGAGCGGACGCACCAGCCGGAAGCCGAGGAACTGCGCATCCGTCAGATACCACATGCTCTTGGGCAGTTGGGGGTCTTGCTGTTTCCAGCTCTCATTGCTCGCGCGACGTTTCGCGCAGCGGCAGTTTTCCGCCACGCTCTTGAACCCACCGCCGCGCGCCACCCGAGGGAAGATGGTCTTCGGTTGGTTAAAGGGGCTATTCACTTCCGCCCCGCCTAACTTGGCATAGAAGCCTTCGTCGTATTGATCCAAGACCCATTCATTCACATTCCCCAGAATGTCATAGAGCCCCCAGGGATTCGGCTTCTTTTTGCCGATTAGTTGGGTGCGCGGTTGGCCCGTGCCTTCGCTGTCGGCGTTGTCGGCAAACCATGCGTATTCATCTAATTTGGCGGCATCATCCCCAAAGAAATAAGCCGTGGTGGTGCCCGCCCGGGCGGCGTATTCCCACTCGGCCTCGGTGGGTAGGCGATAGAAATGCCCGGTCTGGGCGCTGAGCCATTGGCAGAATTTATTGGCAGCATGTTCGGTCATGGAGATGGCCGGATAGCCCTCTTGGCCCATCCCAAAGGTCATGTCCACATAAGGCGTGGTGGGGCTGGAAATGGCGTCCACTTCCGTGTCGGTGGCTTTGCGGAGTTTCTTGCTGCCATCTTTATAGCGCGCGTCGGCGGTAATCATAAACGGCATATACTGATCCCAGGAAACTTCATAAGCGCCCATCCAAAACGGCTCAATTTTCACCTTCACTTGCGGCCCTTCATCGTCTTTCCTCCCCGCCTCACTGTCCGGGCTCCCCATCAGAAAGGTGCCACCTTTGATGGGCACCATTTGATACGCTTGGGAGATCTTAGGAATGTTACCAGTGTAGGCTTTCATTTCCGCTGCGGACTGTTCCGCAGAACCAGCGACGATGGCGGGACGCATTTTCTGCACCAGCTCTAACGTGTCAGGCGAGGGCGGGCGCACCTCGTCTTTGGGACGTTGCTTGAGGACGATTTTCTCATCCCAGACCGCTCCCTGCGTGATCCAAGTCTTGATGAGTTCGATCTCTGCTTTCTTTAGCGGGTCACCACTTTTCGGCGGCGGCATCCGACGTTTGTCCGTGTCTGGGCGGATGAGATCCGTGAAGAGATGGCTCTTCTCAGGATCCCCCGGGACGAAGATGGCCCCCTTGTCCCCGCCTTCCAAGGCCGTGGCCCGGGTGGTAATGTCCAGCTCCCCGTTCTCGTCCTTATTGCTGGGCTTATGGCATGAGACGCAGTTCGTTTCCAGGATGGGCAAGATCTGTTTTACAAAATCCACAGATCCCACCTCCGTCCGGCCAGGGACGGTGGATGCCAGCAGACTAACGACAACAATAAGGGGGGGAATGATACGGGGGAACATGGTGGCCACTAGAAACGATCGTCCCAGAAATGCAAATCTTTAGCCCCCTCGTCCCGCGTGGGCGAACTTACTGGTTGTGAAGTTTTTCACATCCCCACATACCTTGCCGCATGGCTTTCTCTTCTGACTCTGACTCTCCTTCCTTCAAAAAATTTGGCGACCGCGACAAACGCGGTAAGGCCAAGATCGATCCGATGACGGATGCCACGCGGGCCATGCCCAGCAGCCATGAGGCGGAGAAAGGCGTGCTGAGTTGTATGCTCCAAGCGCCCGATCTAGCCGTGGGCATAGCCGCAGAGAAGCTCCTGCCAGAGTCCTTCCACCTGGAAGCGCACCAGATCCTCTTCGAACTCATCACCACGCTGCATGATAAGACGAAGCCCGTGGACGTCATTTCCCTGCAACAGGTGCTCGTGGATCGCTCGTTGCTGGAGAAGGTGGGCGGCCCGGCCGCGGTGGCGGAGATCTATGCCCTAGCCGCTTCGCCAGCCCACATAGATCACTACGTGGGCATCGTGGAAGAGAAATCCACCCTGCGCGCCATCATCAGCGCCTGCACGCATTGCATTAACCGTGCCTTTGAAGAGCAGGAAGACCTGGACCCACTGGTGGATGAGGTGGAGGAAAAGATCCTCAATGTGCGGCGGAAGCGCGCAGAGAAGAAGGGCATCGTGCCCATGAAAGAACTCGTCATGGGCCAGATCGAGCGGATGCAACTGATGGTCAAAGACCCCAACGCCCTGCTAGGCTTGGCCACTGGCTACAAGGATCTGGACGACATGGGTGGCGGCCTCCACGGCGGGGATATGTTTATCCTAGCCGCCCGTCCGTCCATGGGGAAGACCTCGTTAGTGATGAACATCGTGGAGCACGTGGCCATCGATCAAGGCAAGGCCGTGGCCGTGTTCTCTTTAGAAATGGGCGCGGATCAACTGGTGCAGCGCCTGCTCTGCTCCCGAGCCCGCGTGAACCCCCGCACCATCGGCAAGCCCGGCGGTATGAAGAAGAGTGATTTCCCCCGCATCACCCAAGCCGGCAGCGCCCTGATGAAATCCAAGATTCTCATCGATGACACCCCATCCCTCAGCATCATGGACATGCGCTCCAAATGCCGTCGCTTTAAAAAGACCCACGACATCGCCCTCATCGCCATTGATTACCTCCAGCTCATGCGCAGCACCAGCAAACGGGCGCAGGAGAATCGGCAGCAGGAAATAGCAGAAATTTCCAGTGGCCTCAAAGCCATCGCCAAGGAACTCGGCGTGCCCATCATCGTGCTCGCGCAGTTGAATCGGAACCCCGAAGGCCGGACCGGGAAACAAGCCGGGAAGCCCAAGCTGAGTGACCTGCGGGAGTCCGGCTCCATCGAACAAGACGCCGATATTGTCGGCCTCCTTTACCGCCCAGAATACTACGCTGCCGACGAGGAAGAGAAAAAAGAAGTCAGTCGCAAAGCCGAACTCCTCATCGCCAAACACCGCAACGGCCCCACTGGGAGCGTGCCGCTGATCTTCTTTAATGAGTTCATGCGTTTCGAGTTAGGCACGCGGGAAGATGGAGACGATGGGGAGTAGGCACAGCCCTGGCGGAGCGCATGACTGATCCAAATCGGCATCCGAAGAGGACGGAGGAAATTTTCATGGCGTTAGGATCTGAGGAGAGAAGAAGGAATTTTCGGCCCCTTCATACCAACTTCCGCCCAAGAGGGGAATGCATTTTAAAGTAAAAAATCAGATTCTACGATTAAATATTGACGCGCACCTAGCAGATCATTACTCTCGCGCCATGAATTCTTCTAACGTCCTGCATTCACTCGATCACTCGATCACTCGATCACTCTGTATATGAGCTTGGCGTGGCTAGGTATATGGAACGCTAACGCTGCGCAATCCTTGCCTAGCGCTAAGTTTAGCTCCAATACCGTCGGGGAGACATCTCCAGAATGGATGGCCTCCGCAGGGGAGCAGGACACGCTGCTGGCCACTACGGATATGAAGGTATGGACGCCCGTGCATGGCCCCGTCTCTGGCCTGGGCCAAAAGGAAACCGTGCACATCCCCAGTGCAGACCGCATCGTAAGTGGCGGCACCCCCAGCGCCCCGCCAGTCCTCCGTCAGCGGTATAATTTCATTGTCCAGAAATATAACCCCACCACCATCATGGCCTCCTGGGTGGCTGTGGATGGCACCGCCCGCACCGCTCAGTTAGATCCCAGTGCCGCCGGGGTTACATCCTCATTACTCACCGTGGTAAATGACGATACCACTACGCCCAAGACTGCCGTGCTGGTCATGAGCTACCCGCCCATGCTCAACGCCGTGGTGCCCAGCCCCATTACGCCCACCAGGGCTGATGCCGTCTATTTTAGCAAACTCACCGCCGCCCTGCCCACCCTGCTCCAACAGTCCTCCCAGCCTAGCCCACCCACGGGCTTCACCCAGGCCGCCTCTGCTCCCATCGGCCCGCGCACTATGTATAAAGTGGTGCGAAATACGGTGGACACGGATGGGGATATCCTCACCGATGCCCAAGAGATCTTTTGGAACTCCAGCAGTGCCTTCAACCCGGACTCCAATGGCAATGGCATCAATGATTTGCTCAAAGATTTTGATAGTGACGACTACAAAAACTATGAGGAACTGGCCATGGGTATGCCCGTCACCTCTGGGCACATGTCCCTTCAGACGCAATATGTTCTTACGGGTCCACCTTGGGAGCAGCATCAGGCCCTGCGCTTCCGCTCCCTGCCCGGCGTCGAGAGCGGATACACCTACCAAGTTCAAAAAAACAACGATCTCGTCCACTGGACGGACTTGAACCATTATACCAACGCAGTAGGACCAGCATTCCCTGCTGGTGTCATGGGAAGCGCAGACTCCGTGGCCGCCGCCGCCGCATCGTTCCTTAATTTTTTCTATATAGCATATGAAATATATAAATTGGATCATAATTTTCTTGCTGTTAGTTGTTGTCATGAGTTGCTCGACCAACGACCACGGTCTTTCAAAGATAAGTGAGTTGGCACCGATTCCATGCAACTCTCTGGAAGAATTCAACAACACTCCTAAAGGATATATTCCATTAAAGATACTGCTTGATGATGGCCTTAACAAGAATGAGTGGATGTCGTTAATATCAATAAATCAGATTTTTGAGACTGATCTGTTTCACGGCAGGTTAGGCGTTCCGCTGCCTGTAGAGATCCAAAATAGAAAGCAATTAGTTGCATTTTTAAAAGCTAAACATCCTAATTTTTTAAATGAAGAACGAATCGATTTTAAGTGCGAAACAGCCCTCGGCGTTGTCAATGAGGGCGATCAAACGAATATATTTATTTTTTCATTTCAAGATAAGTTAATCAGAATTTGGCCAAGCGTGGGAGACTTTCATCGATGAATGCCCAGTAGGACTCATCTCCCGGCTCCTCCTCCTGAGTAAGCTCTACCCTCCAGCACAAACTGCTGGCACATCCGCCACAGAAGACTATACCTACACCATGGACGGCAAAATCCAATCGCGGGTCCGGCAGAGCGGGGCTAGCACCTATTACACCTACAACGCCTTTGGGCAGTTG
>JAYVOP010000150.1:0-6566 GCA_043757865.1 Verrucomicrobiales bacterium
GGCAGGCGGGTGCTTTGGAGTTGGATCTCTTCGCCCTTCATGCTGCTGACATTTTGGCCGTTGGCACCAATGGCGGTGGACTTGGCTAGATCCACGGAGATTTCCCCTAGATTTCCATCTAGGCCTAACCCTTGGAGAAAGGCTTGGGCCATGAAGACTTGCCCGGCCCAGCCTGGATGCACGCCATCTCCGCCTTCCAGTTTGAAATTGTCGCCATACTTGGCCGTCGCTTCGTGACTGCCGATGAGCATGGGCCAGAAAACATCCGCAAAGCCCACGTGCTCGGCGGTGGCAATCTCGATGTCGATATTGCGCAATTTCATCAATGATAAATTCAGATCTTCCCACGTGCCATGTGCGGTCTTGACCCACGGCGGCACGCTGTGAATGGTGCCAGAGGAGCCTAACACCACGCGAGTGCCCGCTTCTTTGAACTGTTTCACAATGGCCGTCTGCTGCTTGCGATACTCATCGCCAATGGCGTCCTCATAGGGCACATAACGGTGGTCATTCATGCCATAGCAGGTGGTGGCGATGGTGGGGTGGAAACGCAGCGCATCATTCTTCATGCGGCCCAGGAAGCCGCCCGCTTGCTCGCCACTCCAGCCGTATTGGCGGCAGATAATTTCCAGCTCGGGCACGCAGGCCGTGAGGTAGGCTTCCATAATGCGGCTATACATTTTCTGCTCCGTGATGGAGTCCCCACAGATGGCGAGTTGATCTCCCTTCTGGAGCATCAGCCCCGACGGTGGTGGGGCGGCGGTGCCATCGTATTTAGAATAGAACGGATCGTTCGGCTTCGGTTGCAAATCCCGAGCCGGAGCCAGGACGATGCAGGTTAGGCTAACAAGAGTGACGGAGAAAAGCAGGCGGGTAATCATAGGGCGTGAGCTAACGCCGAGGCGCGCAGAGGAAAGCCCTAAGTGATACCGATTCAAGGAGCCTGCCGTGGGGTGTTCGGCGGCAGTTCTGCAGCCGGACTGAGCGGATCCTCCTTCCGCAGATCCGTTAGCCTAGGTCCGTCCGAACCGCGCATAGTCTGTGGCTAGCTTATCCCGACCCAGCGCCTCCGCGGCTTTGGACAGCGCGCGATAGGTGGCTTTGACGTCCAATGTCACTTGGCTGGGATCATTCGTGGGATGGCTGTGCTGAATGCGCAGGGCGCGCTCGTGCCATTGCAGGGCGTCTTCCGGCTGTATTCCACGCCTTTGGCGGCATCGTTTAGATTTAGGCAAAGTTTAGCTAGGGTGTAGCCCAGTGTGACGCCCTCTGGCCGGTCTAAGATGCCGGAGGCCGCCGCCTCCGTGATGGCCTTCGGACAGAATTCCACCGCCTTGGCAGCATCGCCCCGTTGCTCGTGCAGGAGGGCCAGTTGGGTCCAGACAGTGGTGGCTGGCGCGGGGTCTGGTTTACGCATTTCCTTGTAAACGACGGTGGCTTCCTTCAGCAGGGATTCCGCCTGAGGGATCTCTCCATTGCGCACCCGTAGATCTGCTAGTAGGAGCCGTTGGCGGATGAGATGCGGGCGGCGTTTATCAGCGCAAGCCTTGCAAAGCGGCATGGATGTCGTCTGCGGAAGGAGTGGAAGAAGGAGAAGCAGGCATAGGAAAGAGGCCGCCGCAATGCAGAGCGAACGTGCGAAAAATTGCATGGGAAAAAAAATCCGTTAGGGAAGGGGGCGGGCGCGCTTTTCTCGATAGATTAATTCCCCCGCCGTCGTAAGCTCGCGCTCTGCTTATGCCTACCCGCCGTCAATTCCTCTCTGCTACCAAGCGCTTCCTCAAAGGCAGCGCTTGGCTGGGTGCGGCGTGTGCGGCGGATGGCTATGCCTATGAGCGGCATTTCCCCGTGGTGGAAACGAATGTGCTGAAGATCCGGGGCTTATCTGAGGCTTGGCGGGGCACGCGGGTGGTGCAACTGACGGATCTACATCTGGAGCCGTTTACCACGGCGGAGGACATCGCGCGGGCGGTGGAATTAGCGAAATCTCTGGAGCCGGAATTGGTGGTGGTGACGGGGGATTTCATCACCAAAGATTGTCTGCCCATCACCCAGCTAGCGGAGATCCTGAGTGATCTGCGGCCACCGTTAGGCGTGTATGGCGTGCTGGGGAATCATGACCAGGAACACCACGCAGACTATATCCAGCGAGAGCTAGAGCGCTACGGCCTGGGCTTGCTGCGGAATGAAGGCACGGTGCTCATGAAAGGCGGGCAGCCGTTATTTCTCGCAGGTGTGGATTCCGTGTGGGCGGGGAAAGCGAACTTTGGTAAGGCCGTGGCGTCCCTGCGCACGGGCATGCCCCTGCTGTTCCTGGTGCATGAGCCGGACTTCTTTATCAATGCGCTGAGCACGGGACTCGTCTCTGCGCAGCTCTCCGGCCACACGCATGGCGGGCAGATCCGTTGCCCCGGCATCACGCCGCCGCCGCGCTTGCCAGCCTATGGGAAACACTTTGCGGGCGGGGCTTATGAAATCAATAATTCCTCGCTCTACGTCAGCCGTGGCATTGGCTGCATCGGCCTGCCCATCCGCTTTGCAGCCGCCCCGGAGGTCACTTTACATCTGCTGGAGCCCCGCTAGGATGGCTGCCCATTGCCCCCCATTTACTATGCCCGACTCTCCTCCTGCCAAATCTGAAAACGCGTTAGCCAACCTCATGCTCAACGTGCTGCTGCCCGTGACGATCCTGAGTTATTGCAGCAAGGAAACGGGCTGGTATGGGCTGGGGCCTACGAAGGCGCTGATCGTCTCCGTGGCCTTACCAGTGGCCTATCAGACCTATGATTGGATCCAGCGGCGGAAGCTCAATGCGTTCTCCATCATCGGCATGGTCAGCGTGCTCATCACTGGCGGGCTGGGGCTTCTGAAGCTGAATGCGCAAGCCTTCGCGCTCAAAGAAGCCGCCATCCCGCTCATCCTTGGCCTCGTGATGCTGTGGACTCACCGGGCGGGGAAACCGCTGGCCAAGACCATGCTGCTAAACCCAGATCTGATGGACATCAGCAAGATCGACACCGCGTTAGACCTCCACGAACAACGCCCAGCCTTCGACCGCTTGCTCTGGGAAACCACGCTCACCCTAGCAGGCTCGTTCGTGCTCAGCGCGTTGCTAAATTATGGCCTCGCACTCTATTTCCTCACTGGGAAAGCTCCGGGTAGTGAATCCTACACGGCGGGCATCGGCAAGGTCACGGGCTGGGGCTTCATCGTCATTGGCCTACCCATGATGGGCTTCCTCATCCTCGCGTTTCTCCGCTTAACCAAAGGCCTGCAACGCCTCACGGGCCTCACCCAGGATGAAATCATGCTGCCCCGGTAGCACGCTGCCATGACCTTCGACTACCTCGATGCTGGCCTGCATCCGGCCATGCTCACGGCGGGCCTCCTCGCGCTGATCTTCATGCTGATCACCGCGCATCGTGCGGCATATAATTTACGGGAAATGGATGAATTCATCGTGCTGTGCTCACTCGGCGTGTCAGCATTTACCTCGTTGTTCTGCATGTTCTATCCGGTGGCTAATCTCTTCAACCTCGCCCGCCAACAGCCGGATCTCTGGGCGTCCCTCCAGCACTTGGACGCAGCCATCCGCATGGAACTAACGCAGGGCGTGCTCGCCATGCGCGTGACCTCCATGGCCGTCGGCATCAATGCCACGCGCAGTTTATTGGAGGCCCTGCGGCTGGACCCACTGCCCACCAATCAAGAAGCCACCAAACGTCTCTACCGCTTTAAAGAAGCGGAGCAAGTCAACGCCAACGAACTGAGCGTCTATCGCAATCGCTTCGCGCAGACGGCCATTAATCTGGTGCAGGCGGGCTTCTATGAACTCAACATCCTCCTGCTCTGGAACCTTAAACTTGCGGACATCAGCGATACTGGCAGCCTGCTCTTAGCTTGGGCGCTCTTCTACATCATCGACGACTGGCGCATCATTTTCCGACTCTCGTTAGCGCTCAAAGGCCGCTTTATGCAAGAGCACCTGCGCCAAGTGCGGAATACCAACTGGATCATCACCCTAGCCGGAGCGTGGTGCGCGTGGCATTGGTCCTTCCCTGGGCTCGTGGTGTATCTTTTTTGCAGCTACGTGCTGCATCGCCTGCTGGTCTTCGTGGCCTACGGCATCCGGGGAAACTGGAAGATTCCCGGAGCCTTAGATTGGAAATATTTCGACGAGAAAGTGGACCACGAGACAGGGGCGCGGAAGTAAACACGACAAACTGCGGATCACGCTCTGGAGCAACACGCTAGGCGGGCCGCTCTCCGCACGCGAGGGGTTTGTTTCGAACTTAAACCCAAGGCACTCGAAATAACTATTCTAGCCCAGCGCAATGGCGAAATTTGTAGTGGATTTTTCCTGAATCCCCTCAAGGCTGCGCCCTTCCCGGCGGGGCCGGGGCGTTCTCTCTTATTTCCCCTCATCATTTGTCTTCATGGAAAAGAATCACCTAGCCGTTATTGATTTCGGCTCTCAATACACCCAACTGATCGTGCGTCGCATCCGCGAGTTGGGCTATTTTTCACGCCTATATCAGCCGGGGGAACTGCGGCAGATGGGAGCTCCAGCGGCGGTCATCCTCAGCGGCGGGCCGCGCAGTGTGAATGAGCCGGACGCACCGAAGATCGACGTAGCTTACCTCCGCAGCCTGGGCGTGCCCGTGTTAGGCGTGTGCTATGGAATGCAGTTGCTGGCGAAGTTAGGCGGGGGCGTGGTCGCCTCTTCTAACACGCGGGAATACGGCCCCGCGCAACTGGTGCCGTGCGGCGGGGAGGCCTTATTCCAGGGGCTTTCCAGCGCTTCTACCATCTGGATGAGCCATAGTGATACCGTCACCCAACTGCCACCCGGAGCCACAGTCATCGGGCAGAATCAAGCCGGCGTGCAGGTGGCCATCCAGTTTGGGCCGGACTGTTTTGGCATTCAATTTCACCCTGAGGTGAGTCACAGCACGGAAGGCGCACAAATCTTGCGGAATTTTTTGAAACTGGCTCCGCAGGCAGAGCGCTTTGAGATTGAATCCTTTAAACAACATCTGATCGACAAGATCCGTGCTGACGTGGGCACGCGGGAGGTCTGCTGTGGCGTGAGTGGTGGCGTGGATTCCACCGTGTTAGCAGTGCTCTTAAAAGAGAGCGGTATCAAGCACCGCGCCATCTTTGTGGACACGGGACTGCTGCGTAAAGACGAGGTGGCAGAGGTGCAGGAGCAGTTCCGCGAGCTGGGGGTAGCACTAGAAACGGTCTCCGCCGGGGCCGAGTTCCTAGCCGCGCTCAAAGGACAGGACGATCCTGAAACGAAGCGCAAAATCATTGGTAATCTTTTCATCGACCTCTTCTGGCGCACGGTGGAAAATGTGGACATCCTGGCCCAGGGCACGCTCTACCCGGACGTGATCGAGAGCGCCACCAGCGGCTCCATTGCCTCCAAGATCAAGACCCACCACAACCGCGTGGATCGCATCATGGAACTGAAAAAGGAAGGCCGCGTGCTGGAACCTTTGGATGAACTTTTCAAAGATGAAGTGCGCGCGTTAGGCGCCAGTCTCGGCATTCCGCCCCGGCTGCTAAATCGACATCCGTTTCCTGGCCCAGGCCTAGCTGTGCGGTGCCCGGGCGAGGTAACTGAGGAAAAGCTCGCGATTATTCGTGAGGGCGATGCCATCTTCATGCGCCTCCTGCGGGAATCCGGTTTGTATGACCAAGTGTGGCAGGCCTACTGCGGCCTGATTCCCGTGAAGACCGTGGGAGTGAAGGGCGACGAACGCTCCTACGAATACGCCGTAAATCTGCGCGCGGTCACCAGTGAGGATGCCATGACGGCGGACTGGGCGAAGTTGCCGTATGACTTGCTAGGGAAAATTTCCAATGAGATCCTGAACAAGGTCAAAGGCGTCAACCGCGTGCTCTACGACATCAGCACCAAGCCGCCCGCCAGCATCGAGTGGGAGTAGCCTAGATCAAGGAGTCCGGCTGGATTAGAGCAGGCCTCGGCGTTTGAAATCGAACAGGTTCGTGCCCTGGGATTTCATCGCCATGTCCAGCGTGAACTTCAGCAGGCAGATTTCCCAGGTGTCATCCACGCCCGAGAGGACGGCTAGGGCATTGTTATGGCCAGCGGTAGCGGCGGCCACGAGCCGGGCTTGCACTTCGGCTAGAGGCTCATGGACTAGGGATTGGGTCACATCACTTTTCCTAAAGTTGAAGCCGTATTGCAGCATGGCGACGCGGCTAGAGATGCTGCGGAGAAACTCTGCAAAGGGGCCAATGCGCGCTTCGTCAAAGCCCTCGAATTCGAAGTCGTTTATGCCATCCGCCTTCAGCAGCACGGGCTTTTCCGCGTGGACCTTCCCCTCCCGGATGCGCACTTGCCCCACGGCATCCATGGGTTCGGAGATGAGTTGGAAATCAAAGCTGGTGCTCCCGAACGTCTCTAACCGGCGGGCCGGTTCGTAGAGCGTTTCAGTGACCGAAAAAGCATATTGGATGTCATCTTCCTTGAACATAGCGCAGGGAAACGGCATTGGCGCGTTTGGCAAGTGACAAGGAACTGCTAGGCGCGTGCG